>NC_018485.1:1591226-1902972 GCF_000304315.1 Methylocystis sp. SC2
GAGTTCAGCGGTGAACGCGTTCTGGCGCCAAAGCGTAGTCACCACGCCAATCAGCGCGAACGCCGCTGTCGCGGCGCAGAGGCCAAGCGCCAGATTGCGGAAACGCTGCGACCTTTGGGCTTCGGTCTCCAACCGGATAAGCGGCGCCTCCTCACCGTCCGTCGGCAGGCCGGCGGGTCGGATGAAGGCAAGGTCGGAGAATGCGAGACCCGCCCGCTCGACCGCTTCGACCGCCCTGTCACGCCGCAAAATCCATAGGCTGACCCGCAACTTGCCTCCCGCGACAGGATGCTTCGCAAGCGTGTGGCCATAGATGACGTCCGCAACGCGCAAAGGAGTTCTGCGTTCGATGTCAGCGACGAGAAGCCGGGGCAGAGTGCTGGCCGCCGCGCTGGGAATGTCAAACCGACGCACGAAGAAGGATTCAGGCTCAATCTCGAGCCCGATCCGCACCGCGTTACGCGTCAGTTCGCGACTCCTCAACGCCTCTTCGAGCGACGTGGACGCGATTTCATCGCCGGAAAGACGCCAGAGCGGCGCGCCACGCGAGTCGAGGCACCAGAGATCGCACGCTCCTGCCTTGAGAATAAGCTGCCGGTCGCCCCTGTCAGCGAGCCAAGCGACCGTTTCGGGAGGAAATAGGCTGAAGAATTCACGGCGATACCATGCGAGGAACCGAAGCGCCGTCCTCTTAATCGAACCTTCGAGGATCTGCCGCTTCCAGAACTCGGATGCCACTTTAAGACCCCTCCAATGGAGAGACGCGTCGACGAACGCCATCGATAAGGTAACGCCCGGGCCGTCGCAGAGCAACGATTCCGGCGCACGTCCTATGGGATGAACGGCGCGTTCTTCAGTCGTAGCCGGCGCTGCTCGCGCGTTTCCGTCGCAGACGTCTGCGCGCCGGTTGGACCCTCGATCGTTCCGAGCGCCGCCGCAGCAAATCTTACTTCGCCTGTGAAGGCCTTGTGCTTGGAGAAGAGAACAAAGTGGTCGGGCGCAAGAATCGCGGCGCTTTCGCGTAGCTCCTTGTCTTCAATTTCCGCTTCATACGATCTTGATACCGGGAAATAGGCGAAAAGTCGTTGCGGCGTATCGACCGCCAGCGTCGGCGCCGCTTCTACGCCTCCCGGGGCGGCTATTATTTCGACGCCCAGCGCAGATGGCGCGAAGGCGGGACGGTCGGCCGGCTCATCGGACAGGGGTTCTTCGATCGACGCGCCAGCCTGGATTGGTTCGCACAGACGGAAATGCAAGTGGCACTCGCCGCGCTCGAAATAGCGCGGCGCCTTGTCGCGCAGCTGCGCACGCGCATTGGCGAAAGCCGCCGCACATTCCTGAGGCGTGAAGGCGCCCGACGTCATACAGGCGTCTCGTGTGGCGAAGAAATAGGTCTTTTCCATAGTCTCGGCGCGCACGGGGGGCGCGGGAAACAACGCGCAAAACGCCGAGCCAATGAGAATCGTTATTGCAAATATATGAGGCGCGACGATGAACCCTCTATAACTGGCCATTACAGTCACTCGGCGACGACCTCAAGCGTAGGTGCATATTATCGGCAAATGTGTCATTCTAAAGTCAAGTACAGGCTTAGAGGATTGTGCTGATGGAGTCGCAAACGGAAAGCGGAAGTTCGGCTCGCGGCGACCGAGCGGCGTGGCCGGACGTCAACAGTCCGCATTTCGCGACGAGCTTCGCCGCTTTTCTTCTCGCGCAAAACGCCATCGACGACCTGGCGTTGCAGCGCTCTCTGAGAGCGGCCACGCAGAGCGGCGAACGCTTCGACCATGTGTTGACCAAGCTCGGGCTCGTTTCGGAAGCCGATCTATGTTCGCACCTCAGCAAATTCCTGAAAATACCGCAGCTCCGCGCTGCGGACATGCCGCTCGAGCCGCCCTTGCGCGAGGAAATTCCCGAAAAATTCATCCACGCCAATCGGCTGTTGCCGCTGTCCCTCGACGGACAACGGCTGAAACTCGCGGTCGCCGATCCACTCGACCTCGAACCGGTGCGGGCGCTGGCCTATTCGACGGGTTACGACATCGACCTCCTCATCATCTCGCCGGCGCAGTTCGAGAAGGCTTGGTCCGCGCTCTATGGCGCGCGTCAGGACGGCGCGCCTATTCTCGACAACGACCTGCGCGCCAACGACGCGAGCGAATTTGACCTGCAGCGCTTGCGCGACATCGCAAATGAAGCCCCCGTTGTCCGACGCGTCAATCAGATCATCGCCGACGCGATCGAAGCGCGCGCTTCCGACATTCACATCGAACCCTCGCTTGAAGCCGTGCAGGTTCGCTACAGGATCGACGGCGCGCTGCGCGCCGCCGAGACGCTGCCTCCGGGGCTGAAGGCCGCGGTCGCCTCGCGCATCAAAATCATGGCGCGCCTCGACATCGCCGAGCGTCGCCTGCCGCAGGATGGGCGCATCAAGCTCGCGATCCGAGGCGTCGACATCGACTTTCGCGTTTCGACGCTGCCAACCGCGCATGGAGAGAGCATCGTTCTGCGCATTCTCGACCGCAGCCAGATCGCGCTGGATTTCGACAGGCTAGGCTTCGAGCCGAAGACAACGGCGCAACTGCGCAAGGTCATGCGCAATCCCAACGGCATCGTGCTCGTCACCGGCCCGACAGGCTCCGGCAAGACAACGACGCTTTACACCGCGCTCAAGGAGCTGACGACGCCGGATGCCAAAGTGTTCACCGTCGAGGATCCGATTGAATATCAGCTTGCGGGCGTCAATCAGGTTCAGGTGCAGCCGGCGATCGGCCTCGACTTTCCAAATACGCTGCGCGCCATCTTACGCCAGGACCCCGACATTATCATGATCGGCGAAATTCGCGACTCGGCGACGGCGCGCATCGCCATACAAGCGTCGCTTACGGGCCATCTCGTCTTTTCGACATTGCATACGAACAGCGCCGCCGCTTCGATAACCCGCCTCATCGACATGGGCGTCGAGAGTTACCTTATCGCCTCCACGGTGAAAGCGGTGCTGGCCCAGCGATTGGTGCGGCGCCTGTGCGAAGTCTGTGCGGCGCCTCTCGAGTCGCGCGAGCAGGTCCGCGCCCAATTTGCAGGAGAAATCTTCGCCCGCGGCCCCGACCGGCTGTCATCGCCGAAAGGCTGCCCGCAATGCCGAAATCTGGGGTATTCTGGTCGTGTGACCATTGCCGAGCTACTCATCGTGAACGAGCGCATGCAGCGCCTTGTGTGCGAAAGCGCGCCCGACGCAGCGCTCGAGGCCGCGGCCCGCGAAGACGGGATGTCCACCATGTATCAGTGCGGGATGGACAAGGCTTGGCGCGGCGAAACGACGATTGAAGAAGTCGCGCGCGTTACGCGCATGGATTGATCCCGCCATGCCAAAGTTCAATTATCGCGCCTATAGCGGCTCCGGCGATCTTGTCGAGGGCGAGATTGACGCGCGCAGCAGCGACGACGCCGAACAGGCGCTTTTCCTTCGCGGGCTAACGCCGTTTGAGACGCGCGAGGCGAGACCGGCGTCGTCTGTCGCGCGTTTTTCCTTCGGCAGAAGAGGTCCGAACGCCGCTCAGATCGCTTTTTTCACGCGGGAATTCGCGACGCTCGAACAAGCGGACCTTCCCCTCGACCAGAGCTTGCGCGTTCTCGCCGCGCAATGTCCGTCGGAGGCCCTGCGCGCGCTCGCGCAAGAACTCTTGAAAGCGATCGTCGACGGCGCCTCTCTCTCCGACGCCTTGTCCCGCCGCCCGGACGTTTTCTCGCGTGAATACGTCAATGTCGTGCGTGAGGGGGAGACAGTGGGAAGAGTCGGCGCCGCGCTGACGGATCTTGCCGAAATGCTTGAACGCCGCCAAGACTTGAAGTCGCGCGTTCAGAGCACGCTCATATATCCCGCGCTGCTCATTACGCTCGCCATTATTTCCACCGGCGTGGTGCTCGGGACGCTCATCCCAAGCATTGCGCCGATCTTCGCCGACAATGGCAAGGAGATGCCGCCGGGTCTGCAGTTCGTTCTTGGACTACAGGCGAACGCCGGCGCGATCGGCGTTGCGCTCGGCGCCATCGGCCTGGCGATTGGGATCGCCTACAAGATGGCGCAATCACGCCCGCCATGGCGGATCGCCATCGCTCGCATTTATCTTCAGCTTCCAGTCGTCGGCGGACTTTTGTCGCAATTCAGCGCGGCGCGATTTTCCCGCACGCTCGGCTCCATGTTGAAAGCCGGGGTTCCGCTTCTGCAGGCGCTCGAAAGCGCGCGGATGGCGGTTTCCAACCAATTCATCAGCGATGAACTGATTGGCGTCATCGAGGCGGTGCGTGGCGGCTCCAATCTCAGCAGCGCGCTCGCCGGCGTGCCGCTTCTGCCGCCCGTGGTGACGCAGATGATCGCCATCGGCGAGGAGACGGCGCAACTCGGCGACATGTTGCTGCGCATCGCCGCAATGTTCGAGCGTCAGACACAGCGCTCGATCGAACGCGTCATGGCCTTACTGACGCCTGCTCTGACCATTACGATCGCTGCCGTCGTCGGCGGGTTGATCATGACGGTCATGAACGCTGTGCTCAGCATCAACGATCTGGCGGCGAAGTGACGCCGCGGCGCGGGAAGCTGCGGCGGCGCGGGGGCTTCACGCTGCTCGAGTCGCTCGTTGTTCTCGCGCTGCTCGCGCTCATCGCGAGCATGGCGTCGCAACTGCTGCGGCCACCCTCCCTGCGCCTGCGGCTCGAGACGGCGACGCGAAATTTCTGTGCGACGCTGCGCGCGTCGCGCGCCCGCGCGATAGCGACCAACAGCAATGCCTCCGTCGTCGTGGACCTCTACAATAAGACCTATACGTCGCCAGTGGGCGCGCCGGGCAGGTTCCCAACCGAAGCGCTGATCGCGCTCGACGTCGCAAATACGCAGCAGTTGTCGGTCCAAAGCGGCGCGATCACCTTTTTTCCTGATGGCGGCTCGACAGGCGCCGACATGACGTTGCGAACGCCCGACGCGCAGGCGAACATCGGCGTAAATTGGCTGACAGGCAGCGCCAAATGCGACGTCAGCTGAGATCTCGGCAGGGCTTTTCTCTTATCGAGGCGCTCGTAGCGCTGGCCATTTTGGCGATGGCGCTCGGCCAGCTGCTCAATGGAGTCAGCGGCGGCGCCCGCAACCACTCGCGCGCCGATTTCCTGTTGCGGGCCGAACGTCAGGGAGCCTCGCAGCTCGCTGCGCTTGGCGTGGATGGGCCTGTCCCTTACGGCAAGTCGACCGGCCGCTATCCGGATGGCCTCTATTGGTCTCTTTCCGTCACGCAGGGGCCCAGCGTCGCCGACCCGTCCGGTCATCCGATCGCCACGAGTTTGCAGGCGCGGCTGCTGATCGAGAATCCCACCGGATACGGCCAGAGCTTCAAGCTCTCTTCGTTCAAAATCAGGCCCGTTGAACAGCGGCAGGCGCCATGAAACGACCCAGGCGCGACGGTTTCACGCTTCTCGAGTTGCTGCTCTCGCTCACTTTGATTTCGCTGATCACGGCCTCGATCATGGGAGGCGTTCATCTCGGCCGGCGGAGTTGGGAAAACAGTCGCGCCGGCGAAGCGCTCGACGAGATCGAGGGGGCCGTGCGAACGGCGTCCAAGCTCATCGGCGCGAGTTTCATTGTCATTCCGGATCAGACTCAGCCCGGGCGAACCGATCCGTCGCCCATCTTCATCGGCGCAGCAAACGGGTGTCGCCTTGTCATGCTGAGCGAGGGCGGCGCGCAGTGGGGCGGTCTCGTCGTTGCGGAGATCGCCGTGGACAATGGCCCAAATGGCGACGATCTCGCCGTCTGGACAAAAGTTTATCGGCCGAAGGAGGGGCTCGGGCCCGCGCGGGAGACCATGCGGAAGACCGTCATTCTCGACGGCTTGGCCGGGCTCGAATTTTCCTACTTCGGCGCCCAGCAGCCAGGAAAAGCGCCCGGCTGGAGCTCCCGATGGACCAGCGCGGATGTCCTCCCTGCCCTCGTCAACATCAAGGTCAGCGCCAAGCGCTTCGGCGGCGTTATCGAGATCGGGTCGACGGTGGCGATCCGCCAGCAGTAGCGCTCAGCCGAATTCAATCGGACCAACGACCCAGACGACCCACAGGCCGAGCGCCAAATGCGGGGCGAAGGGCATCGGTGCGCGCGCATTTTCGAGCGTTCCCTGACGCAGGCTGATCACGGCCGATAGGAGCGCCGATATCGTCGCATAGACGAGACAGCTCGGCAGGCCTTCCGAGCCGAGCCAAAGTCCTGCGACGGCGAAGAGCCGAGCGTCGCCTTCTCCAACGCCAGCCGCGCCACGCAGGGTTTGATAGGCAAGAGAGACGAGCTGCAAGGCGATGAAGCCCAGCGCCGCCGCCGCGATCCTCGCGCCGATGGCTTCCGGCGCGATCGCAACGATCGTCACCAATCCGCAAAGGACGAGAAATAGAAGTGGTCCGTCAGGGATCACGAAGTAGCGGGCGTCGAACAGCGCGATCATGCAGAGCGCCATGAAAAGAAGCAGGCTGGGCAGCAGCAGCCAACCAAGTTCATCGCGTTGCCCCAGCAGAGCGGCGAGCGCAAGCAGCGACAGCCACGCGGTCATGGTCAACGGTCGCGAGTCGGAACGCCCCAGCAAAATGCCGCGAGCCACGGGCCCGAGCGCGCGGCGCCGACGTCGGCAAGAAGGCCCAAACAGCCTACCGACCGACATGAGCGCCTGCGAACTGATCGCGCAACGGAAATCCCCACCCTTTGCTGAACGGGCTCCTCGCTCGGGCTGCAGTCGAGCAGCCAAGAGAGCTTTGCCCGCTTCATCGAACACAATGACTTAACCCCTTTCCATCCTGAAGCGCGAATCATCACCGTTGTCTTACGCAGCGAAGCTTAGTAGACATGGCGAACGGTTCCGGGCGTCCAGACTTCTTGTTCACCCACGAGTTTCAGGTGTTGCGTTTGTTCCTCAGAGCAGCTGCCCTGACTTTAGTCGCCGCCGGCCTGGCCGCTTGCAATGCCTCATCGGTGGCGGGTGGACCGCCTGTGGCGGAGTGGAACGTCGCGCCATTGAAGGAAGGTCCGCGACTGCGCGGGGATGGGGCGAGAACTTCCGGAGTCACGCTCCCATCGGGAGGCAGGGGCCGGGCCATCGTCGCGACCGGCACGGGCCGGCTGATCGGCTCCGGGCAAGCCCCCGCAGCGGCGTCAGAATCGGCTGGCGAGGACGGCGTCACCCTTAACCTCGTCGACCTTCCGATCGCGCAAGCCGCGAAGATAGTGATCGGCGACATCGTTGGCGCCGACTTCGTGGTGGATCCCAAGCTCGATGGCAAGGTGACGGTCCATACAGCGAATCCCGTGCCTAAGAGCACGGCGCTCGATCTTTTCCAGTCAGCGCTGCGGGTGTCGGGCGCCTCCGTCGTCAAAGCTGGTCAAATCTATAAGGTTGTCCCGAGCGATCAGGCGGCCGTCTCGGGCGAAGTGATCTTGGGCGACTCGCTGCCGCCCCAGGCCGCGCCGTTAGGCGAAACCGTCAGGGTTGTCCAGCTGCGCTTTGTCTCAGCCGCCGAGATGAAGCACGTGCTGGAGCCGATTGCGGAGCATGGTTCCATTGTGCGCGCCGATGGCGCGCGCAACACGCTGACGATCAGCGGGACGGCGCAAGACATCGGAACGTTGCTCGACGCGATCCGCATGTTCGACATCGACACGATGAAAGGCATGTCCTTCGCCCTCGTTCCCGTCCGAAGCGGCGACGCCGATCTGCTGGCCGAGGATCTCAAGAATGTTTTCGGCTCGGAGCGTGAGGGCCCGATGGGCGGCATGATCCGTTTCATCGGCAACAAGCGTCTGTCGTCAATACTCGTGATATCGTCGCAGTCCGAATACATCTCCCGCGCACGCGCATGGATCGAGAAGCTCGACGCGCGCGCGGAACACAGCGACAAGCAGTTTTTCACCTACCGCGTTCAGAACCGCCCCGCCAAAGAGGTTGCGACGGTTCTGACATCGATCTTCGGCGCCAAGGGACAGACGGATTCGAGCGTTTCGCCGCGCCTCGGCCAGTCGTCGCTGTCGTCGGGCGGCCTGGGCGGCGGGGCGGCGGGCCCGCTCGGCGCGCTTTCCGCGTCCGGCCCGACCGGCGGCGGCGCAGGCGGCGGCCCCACATCTCCGACCGGCAGCGGCTCCAGCGACAGCAGCCCGTCGGGCGGCGGCTTCGGCGCGGGATTCGGCGGCGCCACGAGTTCGCCCAGCAGCATCAGCGGGCTCAGCGTGCCTGGCGGACCGAGCAACGGCGCGGCGGGTCCGACGCCGGCGGTCAGTCTCGACAACGACCGCTATAAGATCGGCGTCGACGACGCCAAGAACGCGCTGATCGTCATGGCGATTCCGGAGGACTATCGGCGGATCCGCCGCGTTATCGAAACGCTCGACGTGCTCCCGAACCAGATCTATCTCGAGGCCACTATCGCCGAAGTCCGACTGAACGACACCATTCGCTTCGGCGTTCGTTGGTTTATGCAAACGAATCCGCACCTTTTCGGCTACAGCAACCTCCCCGGGGCCACTCCAGCGGTGAACGACGTCCTCGGCCACAACTTGATTGGCGCGAGCGTAGGGGCCGTGTTTCCCGGCTTCGCTTACGCGGTCCGAGCATCCAATCAACAGATCACGATCGATGCGTTAAACGCGATCACTGACACGAACATTATTTCGACGCCGTCGCTGACGGTGCTCGACAACCGAGAAGCCATTCTGCAGGTGGGCGACCAGATCCCCGTGCAGACTTTGACCAGCGTGTCTGCGATAGGCAACACTTTCAACTCGGTCAATTACACCAACACCGGCGTCATTTTGAAAATCACGCCCCATATCAGCGAAAGCGGACGGGTGATGTTGGAGATCGAACAGGAAGTCTCCAACGTCGATCCCTTGTCAGACCCTAACAGCACAACGCCGCGAATTCAGCAGCGCAGGGTCAAAACTCAGGTCGTCGTCAATGACAATGAGTCGTTGATGCTCGGCGGACTGGTGAAGAACGAGACCGGCAAGAACTCTTCCCAGATCCCGATCGCCGGCGATGTTCCGCTGGTCGGCAATTTGTTCAAGAATCATGGCGACTCCATCGGCAAGCAGGAGCTGATCATCATGCTCACGCCCCATGTGGTGCGCTCGCTCAGCGAGGGTCGCGAGATCACTGAAGAATATAAGCGCAAGCTCCTCGACATATCGTCGCGCGCCATCGGACGCCCCCACGACATCGAACAATCGGTGCGGCGCACCCTGTTGGATCCCTGGTCGAAAAGTCCTTGGCGCGCGGACAAGGAGATGCGCTGACGCCGCTCAGCATTCCCCAACAAGGACGTTCTTGGCGGCGCCGATCGCGCGCAGCCGATCGGCGTACCGAGATTGACCGCGCCTGATTTCCCGAATCGCAAATTGCTTCCCGTCGGGCGGCCGCAAATCGAGAATGGCGTCTTTTGCGATCGTCTGGCCGGTTGGGAGGCGAACTTCGGCGTGAATGAGAAAGGCGCTCTGGTCGCCTGGCTGATTGAAATTCGCCGGGAAGCGCGGATCCGTCCGGTTAAGATTATTGGGATAGGGTTGCGACGCAAGAGCTCCCACCGCCTCGACAGGAAATCCCGAAAGCGCGGCGAAGAGCGCTGGCGGGCTCGAACGAGAGTCGACTCCCGAGTTTTTTGAATGGACTGTGACCAAAGGCAGAAGCGCGCTGAAGAGCGCGGAGTCGAGGCCGTTCACCTGATCGAGCTCCATGATCGTCTCGAACACCCCCTCCTTGGCGGCGAGGGGCTTACCGCCCTTCGACGTTGAGCCCATCTGGACGCCGGCATCGGTCGGCGACGTCCGATAGGCGATGATCGCGCTCGCCGCTTCCTCGGCTCTGCGTTCATCGAGGCCGAGGCCGAGAAACGCCGCTTGCAACAGTTCAGGCGGCGCGGCGTTCAAATCGATCTTGCCGGATTCGGCTTCCACCGCCAAAGCCACCACGGCTTGATCCAATACGCAAAATTTCGGCGCGCCGTCGTATACCGTCTCGCTCGTAGGCAAGGCGTCGCGTCGCATGAGCAACGTGAGCGTCGCGATATTGATCGCGCTTTCCGCAAGATAGTTCGCCTCCGTGGCGCTCGCGATATTGAAAGCGACCTGCAAACGCAAACGCCCGGAATTCATAAAGGCGACGACGAGCATGGCGATCAGCCCCGTGCCCCAGATCACCGCAAGCAACGCGAACCCCGCGCGTCGCTTGTTGGCGAAGCGAGGCGCTTCGCTGCCTGGGCACACGCCTTATCTCACTTGGCCTGCACGCTGCGAGAGATCGCGCCTGCGGAGCCCTCGCGGCCTTCGGGACCCAGTGACCCGACATCGTAGGGGCTGTCCCTGCCGGGCGATCGATAAAGATAGGCGTGTCCCCACGGATCTTTGGGAACGCCCGCGGATTTAAGATAGGGACCGCTCCAGGAGGAAACGCCGGCGGGCCGCTGCACCAGCGCAGTGAGTCCCTCCTCGGTCGTCGGATACCGTCCGGCGTCGATATAAAAGAGATCGAGCGCGCTGCCGATATTCTCCATCTGAATTTGAGCCGTCTTCACTTTGGATTCAGAGAGATAATTCAGAACTCGCGGACCGACGAGCCCAACGACCAAGCCGATGATCGCAAGCACGACCAGCATCTCGACCAGCGTGAAGCCGGCGCGGCGCCTTGCGGGGCGCATCACTCGGGCGCGGCGCCTCGCAGAGCGATCCAAATCCTTCTGCTGCATTTTTTCTGCTCCCATCCTGAAACCTTAGACGCTTCTTAAGCGCGCCGACTCGCCAGTCGACGCCGCGTCCGCCGGGAAACGACGTCAAAGCTCCACGTACACGTCGCAGCCGTAGATCGATACCGGATTGCCTTCCGCATCCTCGATTTTGTTCCAGCATTTGCCAATGCCCGAAATCATTCGATAGATGAAGACGCCTTCGGCTTCTACGACGCGCCTTTCGGGCATGCGCTGCCGACCCAAATAGTTGAAATAGGCCACGGCGATGTCATCGCCGCAGCGGTAGAGCGTTCCGCGGTCGAGCAGAAAGACGCTGGCGCGGTCCTTCGCATGGCTGATGCAGTAAGAATAGTGCATCAACGCGTCAGGTCTGACGTTGATATCGGCGTGGGCCGGCGATCCCAGGACCAGCGCGCCCCCCACCAGCAGAAAGACAAATGAGCGCGGCGCGGCGTCTTTGATTTTCGTTGACGAAACTTTGGGCAGAGACGGCTTATCTCGGCGCGCGACGCCGAGCAGGCTAATCAATCTCGCTCGGAAACGCCGAAAAATAAATCGCATCACACCTCCGGCAATCGAGCCGCGACCCGTCATGTCTATTGCTGTTTCATGGCCGGCGCAACGCGGAAGAAACGCAGGGCGGCGCGTCCTCGAATGCGCGCTCTGGAATCAAAATGGACTACGCTCTCGATGCAGAGAGAGCCTCATGCGAGGCGCAACTCTGTTTGAGGCAATTAATGCTCGGTCTATTGCAGATATGTGTCGGCAAGCGTTTCATCGTCGCGCTTGAAAGGGCCGCCGCGCGCCCCAAAAGTTCGGCGATGAGCACGCGATTCGTTGGATAATGACCTGCGGCTTTTGCGCCGCAGCAGGCGACCGGCTGTCGACCTCGACAGTCCGCCGATCGCCTGCTGCGTCATTTGCGCGCCGGAGGGCGCGCCCTAACCTGCTCAGAACGGGTTACAGTTCCGATTGGCGCAAGAAGGCCCGGTGATGATCGCGAACCGAGGCTCGTCCGGCCGCGACAATTCATTGATCGAGTTCTGGCACCAACTGCGCGTTCCCGCCAACGGGCAGGACATGACCTTCGGATCAAACCCCCGGTTGTTGTTCCATGCAGGCCATGGAACCTTCGAGTTGGCCTGAATCTGGTATGTTTTCCCCTGCGCGTCCTGAATAGTCACTGTGCAGGGCACCGTTTTCGTCGCAATGGGAACGACGATCGTGCGGCTGTAGTTATTCTCGTTAGGGGGGAACGGCGGAAAATCGACGTCAGCGACGTTTTTGCAGATCCCGTATTTGGTCCATTCAGGTCTGTTCTGCGCTTTTGTATCCCCGAGATTGATCTCGAAGTCCGTGTTGAAATCGGCAGGTTTGGGAACTGGAATGTTATTGGGCAGACCTTTCGGGCCTCCGACGGCGACGACAAGCCCCTCTCCTGTGTTGCTCTGAAAGCCGGCGGCATCGTCAACCGAAAACGCATAAGAGTTCGCGTTGAGATACTGGCTTCCATGGACCAAGAGCGTGAAGGGGTTGAACAGCAGCCTTTGCGCGGCTGATTGGCCCAATGTTTGACCCAACTGCGCCAACCGCAACACTTGCGCTGGCAGCGCTTGCGGCAACTGCGGCAGCTGCGTCTCTACGAAGTTATATTGCAGCTGAATATACTGGTTGATCGCCTTCGAAAACGGAGGCCAAGTGTTCGGCGCGAACGGGTTCAACGCATTGACGCCGGCTCCAATGTTCGTGCAGTAATTGTTGAATGGAACCCACCCGTATACATACTGCATGAGATACAGCTGACCGAGTTCGCCATTTAAGTTAGCGGGCAGCGGAAAGCCGCTTTGACAACCTTTGAGCGCCAGATATTTTTGGAAGTTCTCCTTGAAGAAGCTTTCGATGTTCTTATAGAAGCTCGCCTGCGGACACCCAGCTCCTGTCGTCGTGCAAGCCTTCCATTGAGCGACGAGATCTTTGAGCGCCTGCGAATCCAGAGAATTGGGCGTGAACGCCGTCTTGTTATTGTTGTTGGCCTTTTGGTTTAGCGCGTCCGTGATGAGGTTATAGGCGCCGGGAAGCCGCGGTCTTGCCTCGGCGTCAAGCGAACCCTTATAGCGCGGCCATTGCATCGAAGTTCGAAATGTTCTGAGCTTGGTTCTAAAGTCCGAGAAGGATTGCGTGGTGCCCAGGTAGCCGACCGCGCTCTTGTCCGTGCCATCATCTTTACAGGGCTCCGTCCGACAAGGGGCCAAAGCGATCGGCAAATAGACCTGGTCCAGGTAGGAAATGTTATATCCGACCTTCAAGTCGATGATCGCCGGGGGCGACACCGTCGTTTTGACGTTTGCAAATGTGTGCTCGAGCAGTTGAAACGGAATGCCTTCTGCGAAAGCTTCAGTATCCGAGAACAGGTCATTGACGGTTGAGGTGCAACCATCGCAGGAGAACTGCATGGATCCGGCCGCAGTTTTCAGCAGTTTCCCCTGATCTTGCTTATGCGCCGCTTCGATTGCTTCCTTGCTATCGAAAATAACGATACGGCCGCCGTTCCACCAGTCGGCATAGGGGTCTGGATCGTTCAGCAGAGTGGAATACCACGGGACCGTGACGGTGACCGACCCCTTGGCGGGAATGCCGGTCGTAGAATTGATATACACACGCGAGTAATGGGTCTCTGCGTAGGGCTTCGAAGCATCATTAAAGGCGGCCTGGAGCCAGGGATCGGGATTCTGAATGCCGGCCTGAATTACCGCCCAGATAGGTCCATCGGTGTTATTGTATATGTGGACCTTTTTATAGCAGTCCGGCGACGGACACTGGATGGCGCTTGCGGTTGGGACATAACCTATGACCAGCATCGCCAACAAGCACATATGTTTTATCTTGGGTAATGAGACTTTCATATGACACCCCCCAATCGCCGTCCTTGCGACGGCGAGCAGTATATTTGCAGCATTCGCATAGTTTTGTAAAACGTCGAGTTTCGAATTTCCTCCAGCGTAGTTGAGTCCTTGTGTCACGTTGCGCCCAATTGCAAGAATGCGCCTGTCAGGAGCTATCTTGGCCTGACAATGCGCTTTCAGGAAAATCAATAATTTAGTCGAAGCCATTGTGCTTCGGAATATTTATTTAAATTGACAATATGGCTTGCAAAGGCCGCCCGCATTTACGCGCCATGTTGGTCGTCGTCCATGTCTCGTCGATGAAGACGCGCTTTGCAGGATCGAGATCGAGCTGGCCTTCGAACCAGGGCTCGCGCTTCGCCTTCACATCCGCGCGATCTTGTCCGCTCGCATGGGCGCTCTTTTTTTGAACGTCAGCCCCAGGCGATCGAGAAAATCCAGAGCGCCGCGCGGCGCGCCTTGACGCCGCGCTCGGTCAGGAGTCGCTCGAGAAGCTCGCTGATCGTCATATCCGGCGTCGCCTCGATCACGAGCAGATCGTCGCGATGCGCGTCCGGCTTGGAGCGGCGCGCCTGACGCTCGCCCGTTTGTCGCGCCCGGCGAACCCACACGATTGCCGTCGCCTCGCCGATCCCGAAACGCTCGGCGGCGCCACGCGCCGAAAGCCCCGCCAACGCGGCGTCGATTACGCGATCACGCAAATCCTGGCTGTAGGCCCGCGCCATGCTGCGCAGAATCGCACGGCGCGATCGGTTCGGGGATCCTCAGCCGAATCGCAAAACCACGCGCTCCAGCTCGTCACAATTGACGGGGCCAGAGTTCTGCTTCTCTGGGTTCGACCTGCCACGAACGAAAGACCAGGCTGCGGTTCGAGTTGGCATTTTGGATCAACGCAGCGACAATAGGACCTGACCAATTTTTTATCGCCGTTGCTTGATCTGTCTCTGCACATAGTGCGTCGATCAAGTTTGGATCAAGCTCGAGAAGTTGGAAGGTCGTCGTCCAGATTAAAGGTCCAGTGCTGACGCGTTTCAGGCTGCGGTAGTGAGCCGCCGTCGTGCCCTTCCGCTTCGCGCCGATGTGCTCGGAGAGAAATCTCCTTGCCAGTTCGTCGACCGTGATTGCCGCTCGCTCACCACGACGTTCTTCTGCAGGGTCACCGCCGCGACGCACTTCGGCAAGAGTTGCCTGAGCTAACCCCCTCGCCTGCTCCGGCGTCAAATGTCCGAACCGGCCCATCGAAAAAGCGTCGACGGCAACCGGAAAGCGTCTCGCGCGTAATGTCAATCATAATCAATCTAATATCGCAGCATCGCGTAAGATCGGATAGCGCAGAATAGGCCGTGGATGAGACTCTTAATCAGCGGGTCCAAGGTTCGAGCCCTTGTGCGCCCACCAATTTAAGCAATCCGTTACGCAAAAATGCGGCACTAGCGGAATTACCTGCAAATTCGCTTGGGAATATTCAGAGTCGCTTCTCTCACTCTCCACAAGGTCCTTCTCTCGCCTCCGTTTCGTGGCCGCGCCCGCCTATGTCGATGTTGAGGATGACTTAAGACGGCGCGGACTCGTCAGTCCGCGATGGGCGCCGACGCCAAGGCCGTCGCGCAGACGATCGCAAGGGCTCTGACCGCGCAACGAACGAGCGGCCGAAACGTAAAAATCTCGCGATCTTCCTCTACTGTCTCGGCTGCGTTTGCGGCGCCGTTATCTCGGCGTGCGCTCGGACGCGCGATGCGGGCCAAGCCGACGTCGTCTTCGAACGCCCCGCCGACGGGAGCCGCCAATGCACTGGCTCGAAAAACACGAGCGGGAAATGCAATGACGACGGCGCCGCCGCGCGCGTCTCTACGCTAAAGGACAAGGAGCCGTTGGACGCGCTTCATACGAAAGATCTTCCCAAACCAACCAGGGATTCTCTCGACCCCGACGCCCCCGCTCCGACTGATGCGCTCAAGCGTATCCTATTCGGTGCGTCGTCGTCTGGCCGTCGATCCAGAATTGCGCGGACCGATTTGCGCGTGCGATAACGCTGGCGATCGGCGTCCCCAGCACGGACTGAAAGAAGCTCATGGATCATTCGCGCAATCCCGGATCCCCGCTCCATTTGAAGCTGGCCAGAGTTTTACTCGGGCTGCTGAACGTCGCCCTGCTCATCGCGGTTGCGCTCGTCCTGCTCCCGCTCGTCACGCCTTATTTCAAGCATGCGGGGTCATACCGCTGGATTGAATATGTTGAAGTCCTTGACGCGCGGATGATCCGGTGGGTCAAGTCGCTGGTCCCGACCAACTTCAAGGGCTATGAGCTGGCGCGCTGGTTCATCGTCGCAGGACTTCTCTTCGGCCGCATGTGGGTCGACGCCATGCGACGCAAGATCTCGACCGCGATCTACCATGCGACGGTGCAGCGTGACTTCGAGGCGCTGCAGTCCGCTGCCCCGTCCGACGCGCGGGTGCTTGCGCCGGTCAAGGAAAAAATGAAGACGATGGACGCGCGCAACCCCAAGAGCCGCGCGGAGCTGCTCAAGGTCATGGGCGACGCCAAGCGTCAGCTCGAGTCGATGGGCCGCGACCTCGCCTTTCTGTCCATTGACGTCGTCGACTCGACCAAGATGAAGCTCGGCGAGGACAAGACCTTCATCGAGCACGATTTTCGTGAATACAAGGACCTCGTCGACAGCAAGCTCCGCAGCAACGGCTCGCTGAAGGCGGCGTGGACGCCCGATGGCGTCATGGCCTGCTTTCCCTCCATCGACGCGGCGCTGAAAGCCGCCAAGGACGTGATCGGCGGTCTCGACGCGTTCAACGCCAATGTGAAGATGATCAAGTCGAACTTCACCGTTCGTTGCGGCATCAACGCCGGGCATGTTTACTACGACGAGCACACGCCGATGGAGGAAATGAGCGACCGCGTCATCGACATCGCCGGCCATATGCAGAAATATGCGCTGCCGGGCACGATCGCCTGCGCAAAGCAGATCATCGAGCCCGTGCAGCAGCGTGGAGGCTTCAACGATGCCGGCAAGGTGGTGGACGGCTACGAGGTCTACCAATGGACTCCGGCGAGCCGTCTGCAGGACGAGCGGGCGGTTTCCTGACGCCGCCTGCGACGCGCGGAGGGTTTTCGCGCGCGAAACGATCGCTTGATGCGACGTTCACGCGCGAAGACATCGCGCCGCGGCCGTCAGGCTCATGCGCCGAATGACCGTGGCCGGCGCGCTCGGGCCTGTTAAGCCTAGCCGTGGAATCCTCATCGTCGATCGGCAAAGTTGAGTAAGTTGCGGCGTTGCGTTTGCGAGTGGGGGCCATCCGTGGCTTGGCTTAAATGAAATGGGCCTTCTTGCTGAGATCAATCGCCTTGGCGTCGATTTCATTGGCCGACGCCGCCGCTGAGGATGCGTCGACGCGCCCGACGGCGACCAGGAACGCTCCAATCGCCACGCTGTCGGCGAAGCCGACGATGATCAATCCCGGCCAAGCCGCGACTCTGGCGTTTTCCGCAACGAACGCCGACGTCTGCACGGGTTCGAGCCGCCCGCGCGATCCGAACTTTGTGGTCCGTAAATCGTCTGGCGCTGTCGTCGTGCGTCCCGCCCGCACGACGACGTACACGATAAAGTGCAAGAAAGGCGCGGCGTCCACGTCACATCGCGCTGTCGTGACGGTAACGCCGGAACGCATCATCCTTTCCGAGATTTTCGACGGCGCGGTTCCTCACGCGCCTGACGCACGGATCGAAGATGGCGAGCTTCTCGCTCACGGTTGGAAGTCCGTCTATCACGGCTATGGTTCGAACTCGGTCGCCCGTCTTTTCGATGGCCAGGCGCTGGCGATACGCCCGAAGGAGTCAAATTCTGGGAACGAAACGCATGCCGGGCTGATCAGTGGGCCGCATCCGTCTTGGCCGGTCGACGTCAAGGGCGATTTGACCATCGAAGCCTCGCTGCACACAGAGGAGCAGTTGCGTCGGCAGAATGCGCCAAATCCGTGGGAAGTGGGCTGGCTCTTGTGGGACTATGTCGACAAAACGCATTTCTATTACTTCATCCCCAAGCCGAACGGCTGGGAGCTCGGCAAGGCGGACCCTGCTTATCCCGGCGACCAGCGCTTCTTGGCGTCGGGAAATCGACCGATTTATCCGATTCGAAATCGATATGTCGTCAAAATTGTTCAGGCCGTCACCCCGACGTCGACGACCATTTCGGCATTCGTCGACGGCGTTCTCTTGACCACCTTCACTGACCGAGAAAGGCCCTATTCGAATGGACTTGTCGGATTTTACTCCGAGGACGCCGCAGCATATTTCCATTCGGTCGTCGTGACGATTCCTCGCTCCGAAGCGGCTTTGAAATAGGACGTCGCGGCAGCGTGCGTCAGAGGCGTGCTGCGGACATGCATGCGGTCAAAAGGAAATTCCGATCGTCGCGTTGAGACCGCCTTGACGGCGGCTCTCCCCGAAGGGGAACAAATAGCCGATTTGCGCGGTCAAGATGCCGTCATAGGCGCGATAGAAGTCTCCGCCGAGCCATGTGCGCGCGACCAGCGCCGGGCCTGCCCCAAAGGCGAACCGGCGCGTATCCGCGCTGTCATAGGTCGCCATGCCCATTGCAGCCGCCCCGAGCACGACGCGCGAGTCAGCGTCCCAGTAGGAATAGCCCAGCAAACCCACCGCGTTCTGCAGATACCGACGCTCGCCGGCCCTGTAGGTGCCATAGGTCGCAAAGCTCGTCAGCGGCTGCCATGCCGTCTCAAGCGGATAGCTCATGTCTGAGGGTTCGATCGCGCCCGCCGCTCCCGCGCTTGGGGCGCTCGAATAGGCGAATCCGCCGTAGCCATAGCCCCATGACAAGGCGAGCTGATTGAACGGCGCGTTTCGCGTGAAATAGTGCTGCCACTCGGCGCTCACCGAGAAATTGACGCCGTCGAACGGACGCAAGCGCAAACCCAGCCGCGAATAGCTCTCGGTGAAGCGCGTCTGGTCCTGCGACCAAAAGCCGCCGATCAAACCCTCGAGGCCGAATATGTACGGCAGGAAGCGCCCATCGAATCGGATGACCGTTTCAAAGCTTGGCTGAAGCTGATGCCCGCCCCAGCGTTTGCGACGATCGGCGATGCCGTTGAACACCAAATTGGTGCGAACGCTCGCATCCGCCTCGACAACCTGCGTTCTGACCACATCTCGATCGCGGGCCGGCCGGGCGCGGAGCGAAGGATCGCTCGACCAGCGGTCGAGCGCTTCCCGAAAGAACTGCGACTCTTTCGAGCGATCGACATAGACGCTGGCATAGCCGGCGTTCAGCAACACTTCGCCGCTGCGCTCGACCGCGAGACTATTCTCAAAGGCCTCGACGGCGGCGGCATATTCCTTCTGACGCGCATAGAATTGGCCAAGCGTCGACCATCCGGCGGCGTAGCCGGGATGCGTTTGCGCGAAGTCGACGAGTTCGGCGCGCGCGCGCGCCAGATCTCCCTGTTTTTCATACGCCGACGACCTGGCGGTAGCGATTTCAAGCTCGACCGCCACTATTTGCGCTGGAGGCAAATCTCCCCGGTCAATCGCTTTCACAAAGTCCGCAAGCGCGCCATCGCCGTCTCCGAGCGTCTTACGAAGATAGGCCCTTTGCGCATAGGCTTGGCCCGTGGCCTTGCCGCGCGCGATGAGCGCGTTTGACGCCCGCAGCGCCTCCTCCGTGTGGCCAAGCCCCGCCAGCGCGGCGATCGTCACGCGAAAAACGGCTTCGTCGGCTCGGGGGAAAGCCTCCGCCGCCCTGCCATAACGCAGCGCGCTCACCCAATCGCGAGCGGCCAGAGCCTTGAAGGCCTTTTCGGCGACGAGCGTGTAGCGCGCCTCATCCAGCGCGCGCGCGACGTTGAGCTTCTGATCGGCCGGGAGTCCATATTTCAAGGCCTGCTCGAAATCTGCGATTGCGCCGATCACATCCTTGGCCTGACGGCGCATGAACCCGCGCTGTGCAAGCACTCTTGGGCTTTGCGGGACAGACGCAAGGTAGCGGTTCGCTTCGGCAAGCGCCTCAGCTTTGCACCCTTGGCGAAGAAGCGCCGTCAAGAGGAGGAGAACAGGCTCCTCCGCTTCGGGATCGAGACTGCGCGCCTCTCTTGCCGCGCGCACAGCCTCTTCCGGCCGTCCCGCTTTCAGCGCGTCATAGCCGCTGTTGAGCGCTTGCTGCAGGGGCGTCGCCTGCGCGCCGACCGACGGAGCGCCGGGTTCATTGGCGCGTTCCGCCTCCGCGAGCGCGAGTTTTAGCCTCTTCGCTTGCGCGGGATCGAGAGCCGGCTGCGCGAGCGCGGCCCGGAAGTCCGCAATGGCGCCGCTCAGGTCTCCCGTCGCGCGCCGGCTGTATCCGCGCTGCGCGAGCAACGTCGCACTCGGCGTATTGTCCTTGATGAACGCATCCGCTTCCTTGACCGCCGCTGCGGCCTGCCGGGATTTGCTCAACGCCGCCATCAGCGCAAGCAGCGGCGCTTCGGCGTTTGGATATTTGGCGCGCAGGTCGCGCGCCGCCTTCACCGCACGAGCATAATCGCGTTTCGCGATCGCCGCGTAAACCTCCGCGAGTTCGGCTTGCACAATGCTATCATGCTCAGCCTTGACAGCTTCCGCGAGCGCATTGCGCAATGGCGACGTTTGGCTTGGCTCAATGTCGGGCGCGGCGAGGGCGGCTTCGAAATCCGCCGCGGCGCCTTTCAAGTCCTGCATGGCGCGACGCAAATAGCCGCGCTGGGCGAGAAGACGCCCGCTCGCCTTATTCTGCAAGATATAGCGGTTCAGCTCGTCGAGAGCCGCCTGCGCCCGGCCCTGTCGGCTATAGGCTTCGGCGATCAGCCCGACGGGAGCTTCCGCCTTTTTATCGAGTTCATGCGCCGCGCGCGCCTTCTCTATGGCTTCATTCAGCCGAGACTCGTTAAAGTCCTTATATGCGGCGCTCATCGCCAGATCGAAGAGCGCGACGTCGACTGCGGCGGCCTGCTCTTGGGTCAGCGCGCCGCTGTCGCGTGCGCTGCGCAGATCCGCCTCGGCGCCGGCGACGTCCATGAGCCGCTTGCGCAGATGACCACGCTGGGCGATCAGCGCCATCGAATGCTTATGGCTGGCGACAAAGCCGTTAATGACGTCGACCGCCTCGCCGATTCGTCCCAATTTGTTTAGAATGTCGGCCAGCAGGCGGACGGGCATCTCATATGCGGGCGCGAGGCTTCGCGCCCGCTGGGCGTATTTAAGGGCGCCATCGTAATCGCCCTTGGCCACACGCGCGAACGCCAAGGCGAGCTCTTGGTAGCCGGGCTGGCCTGGCCGCGGCTCCTCGCGAACGCCGTCGTTGTCGGCGGCGCGAGCGGCGATCGGCGTCGTGGACGCCAGCGACAGCGCCAAAAAAAGGATTGTTGCGCAAGGCCTTCGAAAAACCCGCCGCACGATTGCGCTCCATCTGCGTTGCAAAAAGCCGAGATTCTGACATCAGAATCTTCGCACGCGCGTCACGCGAATCAGGAACGAAACATATTGTTTTTGCTAACCTATAACCGTGAATGACGCAAAATCGGGCGGCGCGCGCCGCGAACGCCGGGGCGACGGCTCTTCGCAAGGTCGCCGCATTCCCATGTTTTGCTCTGTACTAGAAAATTAGTTTAAAATCTATACTTAGGCCCGCAGGGCGCCCAAAAGGTTTGTACACGGAACCCGACCTCGCGGCATATGCAGGAGCAGAAGCAAAATGCAACTTATGGTGTTAATCCTCGTGCTGTTTACATTGATATCGCTCGCCGGTTTCGTCGGAGCGTTCTTTTTTGGCGCAGCGGGAGCCGTCGCACTAATGGTGCTGGGTTTATCCATCTCCTTTATCGGAATAGCTTTTTTTACAGGCCGCTAAGATGTCTAAATGTTCATTCGACAGCTCAGAACTTCTAATTTATACAGGCCACTAAACTGGCACTCCTGAGCAGAGCTGAGATGAACGAGTTGACAAGCCTCAAGAAAGGCGAAATTCGCCTAACTAAATCAAAACTTTGCTGTTTATGCATCGTTGGCACGCGACCTGAAGCCATCAAGATGGGCCCTGTCATCGCCGAACTCAATCGTTCGGATTGGGCCTTTCCCTACGTGGTGACGACCGGTCAGCACGCTGACGTCGTCGAAGGCGCCCTAAAGGATTTCGGCGTGGTTCCTTCGCGCCGGCTGAACCTCGAACGTCGAAACGGCTCGCTGAATGAGCTGTTCGGCAAGGTGATCTCCGAGATGGATCGCGTGATCGACGAAGTGCGACCTGACTGCGTCATCGCCCAAGGCGACACGACGTCGGTCGCGGTCGTCTCGCTCGCCGCGTTTCACATGAACGTGCCTTTCATGCACATAGAGGCGGGGCTCCGCACGGGAGACCTCAACGATCCCTATCCGGAAGAACTCAACAGGCGAATCGCCGGACTGACTGCGGCCATGCATTTCGCTCCGACGTCGGCGTCGCTCAATAATCTCCTGCGCGAAGGCGTCCCTCCTGGCGACTGTCTCGTCACGGGCAATACGGGCATTGACGCCCTGCTGCAGACGGCGGCGCACAAACTGCCTGCCCCGAAGAGGTTTCCGAATTTGCCGCGAGTCATTCTCGCAACGGCGCACAGGCGGGAAAGCTTCGGGGCGCCCATCGAAAACGCGCTACGGGGCATAAGAGCGGCGGTCGACCGGCATGACGATCTCGGGTTGTTCTTCGTCAGCCATCCCAATCCGAACGCTCATGAGCCGGCGCGCCGGATTCTTGGCGGCCATCCGCGCATCGTGGTTACGGATGCGATCGACTACGCCGACATGGTCGCGGCGCTGAAGAGTTGCTGGATTGTCGTCACCGACAGCGGCGGCCTCCAGGAGGAAGCGCCTGCGCTGGGGAAGCCCGTCCTCGTGCTGAGGAACACCACCGAACGGCCCGAGGCGGTTCGCGCCGGCGCGGTTCGCGTCGTCGGCACAAACTCCGCCGCGGTGTCGAACGCGATCTCTCAGCTGTGCGACGATCCGGCGCTCTACGCCCGCATGTCGGTCCCGGTCTTCCCTTATGGCGATGGCCAGGCGGCGAAGCGGATCGTCGCCGCGATGCGTGCGCGACTGGTGCGCGCGATTCCGGCATTGTCGGCCGCCTAGGCCGCTTCAGCGCTTCGCCTTGCCGACCTGAGCGGCAAGGCGCACAATCAAAAGGTCCGACGCGCGCTCAATCTGCCGAACACGCGAGGCTGAAGAGCTTAAGGACGACCGATGTTTTTTGACCTGACCGACGCCACCGTCGCCTACGTCGACGCGCTGGTGGGACTTTTTATTGTTTTTGGCGTCGCCATTATTCTTTACAGCCTCGATGACGTCTTCATCGATGTTGTTTACTGGCTTATGAGATTGTCAGGACGGATCCGCGCCGAACGATTCCAGCTTTCTGAACAGGCGCTGCTTGAACAGCCGCAACGCCCTCTCGCGGTCATGGTGCCGGCCTGGCGCGAAGAGGCCGTCATCTACGAAATGTTGAAGACCAACGCCGTCCATTCCGCGACGACGGTTTTTTTTGTCGGCGCCTACCCCAATGACGCCGCGACTCAGCTGGAAGTGTTGAGGGCGGCGGCGGAACTTCCACAAAACGTCCGTCTCGTCGTCGGTCCGCATGACGGGCCGACAACGAAAGCCGATTGTCTCAACGCGATCATCGCGGCGATCGGCGAATATGAGAAAGCCTCGAACATCAAATTCGAAGGCTATGTGCTCCACGACAGCGAGGATGTGATTCATCCGCTGGAATTTCCACTGTTCAGCGCGCTGATCGCCACTTTCGATTTCATCCAGATCCCGGTGTACTCCTTCAGGCGCTCGCTCCTTCAGATGACCGCGGGCACATATATGGATGAATTCGCGGAGTTTCATAATAAGGATCTGTTTGTCCGGCAGCGTCTTACAGGCGTCGTTCCATGCGCCGGCGTGGCCGCCTGCTTCAGCCGGAGAGCGATCGAAGCTCTGAAGGCCTGGCGTCGGGGCGAGGTGTTCGACCCGATCGCTTTGACGGAGGATTACGACGTCGCCTTCGCCATGAAGTCGCTTGGCCTGAAGTCCGCGTTCGTTCTCAATGAGGCCCCCTATACGCTCGATATTCCGCGGGGGACCGATCAGGTGCAACGGATCGCAACGCCGCTCGCGATCGCGACGCGAGAAAATTTTCCGAGCGACTACCGAGCCGCCTACCGTCAGCGTGCGCGCTGGCTTCTGGGCATCGGCTTCCAGGGAGCCTCGAAGCTCGGCTGGGGCAACACGCTTACCGAGAGAATCTTTTTCCTACGCGATCGCAAGGGCATCCTGTCCGGCATCATCGCCGTCGTGGCCTATTTCCTGGCTTTCAACGCTGTCGCGATCCTTGTCCTTGGAACATTCAGCGAAGAATGGCTCATCGCCGGCTACGCAATGCTCAACCCGACCCTGCGGCTGCTGTTCTTCGTCAACATCGTCCTGCTCATCAACCGGCTCGTCCAGCGAATGATCTTTACGACGTCGATCTATGGCTTAGGCCAAGGGTTGATATCGGCGCCAAGGGTGGTTTTCTCGAATTTCATTAATTTCTCTTCGGCGTTGCGCGCCCTGTATATTTTCGTTTGGCGCCATAAAGTGCGCGGAGAACCGTTGAATTGGGACAAAACGAGTCACACCATTCCCGCGCATAATGTTGAAGCGGTTGGAGCTTAAATCGAAGCATCTGCAGCGCATGGCGTTGCGTCGGAGTTGACAGACACCGCTCTCGTGTAAAGCTGATCTTGTCGCCTTTTGCCCAAGGTCATGAAAATGACAGTAACGGTTACGCTTCCGAAAAAGGCCGTGTCATGGGCTATCTTCGGATTTCTTGTCGCGGCGATCGGTGGCGCCGCCATCTCGCTTCAAAAACAGGTGGCGGCGCAAACATGGGTCGAGCACACGCTTTACGTCCGCACAGCGCTTCTGCAAACGCTCTCCACCGTTCAGGATGCGGAAACCAGCCAGCGGGGGTTCCTGCTGACGGGCGACGACACGTTTTTGGAACCCTTCCGTAACGCCGATCGAACAATTGGCGAGCGTTTGCACGCCTTGGAGCGGGCTATCTCCGACAACGAAGAACAGATGCAACGACTGAAACGTCTGCGTTCCGTCGTCGCCGACCGACTAGCCGCCTTACAAAAACACATTCAAGAACGCGGAGCCTCGCCGGACGCGACTTTCGCCGATCGTCTTAAAAACGGTAAACGTCTCATGGATCAGGCGCGCAGCATTATCGCCGAGATGCTCGGCGAAGAAGATCGGCTCCTGACGACGAGAAACGCCGAAATGCGCTGGACGTTGACGTTGACGCAGATGGGCGTTGCAGGCGCTCTCCTGTCAGCGGCTCTCCTGGGGTGGGCGACGCTCAAGGATCGACAGAGGCAAGTTGTCGAACTTCAGACAGCCAATGCTGCGCTTCGAATTGCGCTCAAGCAGGCGGCCGATGAAAGCGAGCGCCGGGAGCGCGTCGAAGGCCAGCTCAGGCAGTCTCAAAAAATGCAAGCCGTCGGTCAGCTTACCGGCGGTCTGGCGCATGACTTCAACAATATGCTCGCCGTCATCGTCGGATGCCTCAACCTCCTAAAGCGCACGATGGCGCGCGGCGAAGTCGACAAGGACGGCTTGATCGACAAGGCGATGGAATGCGTCGACCGCGCCGCAGCCTTGACTCATCGCCTACTCGCCTTTTCGCGTCAGCAGCCGCTCGCGCCCCAGACCGTCGACGCCAATAAGTTGGTGGGCGGCATGGCGGAGATGATCCGGCGCACGCTTGGCGAAGCCGTCAACGTCGAGACGGTTCTCGCAAGCGGGGTCTGGCGGATCCATGTCGACCCCAATCAACTCGAGAGCGCGCTGTTGAACTTGGCCGTCAACGCGCGCGACGCGATGAACGACGAAGGCAAGGTGACGATTGAGACCTCGAACGCCTATATCGACGACCACTACGCGCGGGAACACGCCGAAGTGAAGGAGGGTCAATACGTATTGGTCGCCGTCAGCGATACTGGAGCCGGCATGCCGCCCGAGGTTATCGCCAAGGCCTTTGAGCCGTTCTTCACAACCAAAGGCCCGGGCAAGGGAACGGGGCTCGGCCTCAGTCAAGTCTTCGGCTTCGTCAAGCAGTCGGGCGGGCACATCAAAATCTATTCGGAGCTTGGCCAAGGCACGACGGTGAAGATTTATCTGCCGCGTTTCGTCGGCGAGGGAGAAGTCGCCGCTCCCATTCATCAGGCGAACCAACTTCAAAGGGCCATGAGGGGATCGCCGGAGATGCTCATCCTCGTCGTCGAAGACGAGGATCGGATGCGGAGCGTCGCCGTCGCGATGTTCAAGGATTTGGGGTATAGCGTGCTCGCTGCGGGAAACGCCGCCGAGGCGCTTGCGCTTATAAACGCCAATCCTCACATCGATTTGCTCTTCACCGACATTGTCATGCCGGACATGAACGGTCGCGCGCTCGCGGAAGAAGCGCTGCGTCGGCGCCCAGACCTGAAGGTGGTGTTTACAACGGGCTTCTCGCGGAACGCCGTGATTCATAACGGCGTGCTTGATCGCGGCGTAAATTTCCTGCCCAAGCCATTCTCGATCGAGCAGCTGGCGCAGAAGATGAGCGCTGTTCTTGGAGTTATGGAGACCACCTGAAGCCGACCGCCGACGCTCTTTGGCGTTCGTCCGGCGCAGCTTAATCCGGCGGGCGTTTCCGTCGCCGCTGGAGGAATACGCCCGGCGACGCCACGGCTGGGAGGGAACGACGCGCGCGGATGGCGCCGTTGCAGACGCGCTAGAGCGCTTCCCGATCACATCGAATCATGTGATCGATAAGGAAAAAATCAAAACGTTGGAGCAGGTTCACATCGAAAAAGTCTGTCAACTTTTTCGGAACCTGCTCTAATGCGTTGCGCACAAGTCCGGCGGAGGCGCAAAACCGCCGAACTCCCGCTCGAGGAGTTCGGCGAAGCCGATCGTGGTGCGATCTTCGAGATAAGGCCCGATGATCTGCACGCCGATCGGCAAGCCGGACTCGGTTCGATCGATCGGCGCCACGGTCGCCGGGAGGCCGGCGGTCGTGGCAAGCTCCGCCCACACAATCTGGGCGTCGAGATAGGCGCAGGATCGGCCGTCGATCTCGATGCGTCGCGACTCGATCGGCGAATGATCATGTGGAAAAGCGGGCGTCGGCATCGCCGGGCAGAGCACGACGTCCCATTCGCGAAAGAGCTCGCGCCAACGCTCCCGAAGCGCGCTCCGCGCCCCGTCGGCCGCGAGCCAATCCCGATGGCTGATGACAGCGCCGCGCATGCGTTCGGCCGCGAGGCTCCGGTTCCGGGGCGACAGCGTCGCGGCCGCGCCGCGAAGCCTGGCATAGACGCTGGGCCGCAAATCCGCGCCCCAAAATGCGGACAACAGCCGAACATAGAGACGCGCTGATTCTGCAAGGTCGGGCAGTAAGGGACTCGCGTGCGCGAGTTTGGCTCCCGCACGGACGAGCCGCTCCGACAATCGACCGACCGCCGCCCGCACCACGCTCGCGGTACGGCCAAGCGGATGCGTGTCGATGACGAGAACGCGGAAGTTCTTGAGCCTGTCGTGCCGGGCGGAGGGCAGCGCCAGTCGAAAGCCGGCGCGTTCTTCGTCCGGTCCGGCGATCACATCGAGCGCGAGCGCGAGGTCCGCAGCGCTTCTGGCCATTGGACCGATGACCCCGAGATCGCAGTCGCGCGGCAAAGGCGGCGCGCCCGGCGGGGTCAGTCCGCGATTAGGCACAAGACCCGACGTCGGCTTGTGCGCGTAGACGCCGCAATAATGCGCCGGCGCGCGCAACGAACCGCCGCGGTCCGAGCCGATCGACAGCGGCCCGAAGCCGCAAGCAAGCGCCGCCGCCGAGCCGCCCGAGGATCCCCCTGGCGTGAGCCGAAGATTCCACGGATTATTGGTCGTGCCGTAGATGTCGTTGTAGGTCTGCCAATCGCTCAGCATCAGCGGCACATTGGTCTTGCCGAGAATGACGGCGCCCGCATTCTTCAAGCGCGCGACGACCACGGCGTCTTCTCGCGGCATGAAACGCTTGAACTGCGGGTCGCCCCAAGTCGTCGGCAGTCCGACAATATCGAAGGATTCTTTCACCGTCGTCGGGACGCCGAGCAATGCGCCCCTTTCGCCGCGAGACAGGGCGATGTCCGCCGCCTTGGCCGCCTCGCGGGCGCGTTCGAAGTCTCGGGCGACGACGGCGTTGACGCGCCGATCCGCCGTCTCGATGCGCGCGATCGCGCGATCCGTGAGCTCCAGCGCGGAAATCTTGCGCGCCCGCAATGCGGCCTGGAGATCTTTGATCGCGCCGTAATCCCACTCCGACTCGCGAAGGGAATGAGTCTTCTGCGCCAACGCCCCGCGCGACCACGGGGCCGTCGCGGCGGCCAGAGCGATCGCCCCCGCTCCGATCAAAACATCGCGTCGTGCTGCGCCAGTCATTGGACGATCCCTGACCGTCGGCTGTCAGTCGCGCCGGCGACGCGCCGTCAATCTGCGACGGGCGTTGAATCGCTTTGAACGCCGCGTCCGATCGCGATCTGGCCGACCGACCCTTCGACGTGAAACGCGAGGCCCGTCATTTTGGCGAAGAGGTCGATGTCGCCAACGCCGATCGCGCAGGCGCCGATCTCCATCTCGGCGGCCATCAGATAGAGCGTCTGCATCAGCACGCCGACATGCTTCAGAACGAGCGCATAGGCGAAGCCGCTGTATTTCCAGGACACGCGGCCGAAACGCGCCGCGATGGTCACGAGGACTTGCGGGACCGCCGGAGCGCCCATGGCGAATTGCGCGTCCTCCAGCATCGCCGTGAGCCAATGCGCGTTCGTCTCGATCAAAACAAGCGCGTGCTGGCTGGCGTCGTAATGATAAAAGCCGCGCGCCAAGCCCTCACATCGATCGACGGCGAGATAGAGCTCCAATTCATAGCTCGCGCCGCCGGACGGATAAGGACGAGGGGCGACCTCCAACTCCGGCGCATCGTCGGGCGCTTGCTCTCGCGAAATGATTCTTGCGGCGCCGTCGAGGAGCCGCGCCACCTCCGCCAGCGTGATCGGGCGCCGCTCATCGAAGGCGCGGGTCGAGCGTCGGCGCCGCAGCAATGTCGCAAAGGCCGAAGGCGGCGCCGTCTCAAGCGTCTTCAGGTCGATCGCCGGCCCTGGCCAGCTCGGCCGCACCGCGGGCGGCGGCGGCGCGAGGTCCGCGTGGGCGTAGAGGCCGCCGGAGGGATTGGCGTGCCGACCATCGGTGCTGCGGGTGTGGAACAGCAGATCGTGGAAGTCCCATAGAACGAGATCGTTATCGCCTTCGGCGGCGCGCAGCGCTTTGTCGGCGCCCGGACCGGGCGTGAACAGGATCTGGCTATCGAGGAGCAGCGCCAGCAGCTCGGTTCCCGGAAAGTCGGCCAAGGCGCGAAACTCTCTCACCATACGCGCCTCCGACAGACGCGCGATCATTGCTGCAACGCTTGCGTCGCACAGTCGGAAGAGCGCCATGGCGCGCGGCGATTCGAGCACCAGATCGGCGCCCCGCCGCCGCATATAGGCGAATCGCGACAGCGCCAGCGGGCGATCCTCGTCGATCTCGATGATCCGTGGCGCATAATCGCGCATCTGCGGCTCGATGACGATGAGGTCGGGACCGCTCGGCGCGCGAGCCAGGCGATATTCAATGAGTCCGTAAAGCGCGAGCCTCCGGATGAGTTCGCTCATCTCCCCGTCCCGCTCGCCATCGAACGCCACGCCCGTCTCGAAGTCGGCGGCGCGCTCCATGACATCGGCGCTAAACTTTCCGAACTCAACGGCGCGACCGTCGAAAAGGGCGGAGACGCCGCCCG
Organism: Methylocystis sp. SC2; assembly: GCF_000304315.1. Classification (NCBI taxonomy): domain Bacteria; kingdom Pseudomonadati; phylum Pseudomonadota; class Alphaproteobacteria; order Hyphomicrobiales; family Methylocystaceae; genus Methylocystis; species Methylocystis hydrogenophila. The sequence continues at coordinate 1,620,792 of NC_018485.1, forward strand.
TGGCGCTGCGCTCCAACGCGACGCCAGGACTAAGACGCGCGAAGAGCCTTGCCGGCGGCGCGGGCGGTTGGGAGGTTTCGCTAGGCAAATCAGGTGCGGGGGAACAAGGGGTTGACGTCGGCTTCGCGCACGGGCCGCTTGCGCAGACCCAGCGCGATGGGCACGTCGTAGAGACGGCCGGGGCCAAAGCGGCGGTAGAAGTGCCGCAGTCCCGGAACGATCACCCGAACCACCGGCACGTCAATGTCCGGACGCGTCTGATCGAGGACGAGGAAATCGTGCCCGGCCCGCGCGACCAGCTTGACGCAGGCCAGCACCTGGTCGCGGCCGTCGAGTTGGGCGAAATTCTTGAAGCGCGACCGTCCGAACGACGCCTTGCCCTGCGGCCGCAGATAGGCGTGCTTGCGCAACGGCAGAGGGTCGCTTCCATAATCGTCGTCGGGCCCGAACTCGGGGCGGCCGCCGAGGCTCTCGATGGCAAGAAACTGGTTGAGCTCGGTCATGGCGCGCAGCGTCGCGATCCTTGGATCGAAATGCGCTCCCGCCGCGACTTCGATGAACTCCCGTCCGTTCTCGATCCAATGGGCGACGGCGACGACGACGGGAATGCCAAGATCGCTCGTCACGTCCAGCGCCCAGACGTCGCGGCCCATCCGGGCGAAAACGGCGCGCAGATCGCGCACATAGCTGTCGCCTAGCTTGTCGAGATCGATCTCCGGACGACGCAACCGGTTGTACCACCAGATCGCATATGCGTCCCGCTCAACGAGTTCGAGGAAACCCTGAATGATGGCCTCCTCGATCGTATTGCCCGCGGCGCAACCGTTCGAATCCGCGCTGATCTGATTGGCGCAGCCGGACTCGTGAAAGAAATACAGAAGGCCGGTGGGGACGTATTTGAAGGTTTCGTCGCGCAGCGACCACACGGGCGACCACTCCGCCTCCGCGGCGGGATCGAAGCGCTGCGCGCCCTCGCCGCAGCCGCCGCTTTTCGCGCCCTGCTCATATTGCGCGTCGCTGTAGAGCAGGATGTCGTTGGGCAGGATCGCCTCGCCCGCCGGGAAATCCGTAAAGCGTCGAACCGTCCTGATTTCGTCGCCCTGAAAAATCCCGCAGTAACGCTCGATCGCCTCCATCAGCGCGCTTGCTTCGCCCTGTTCGGCGACGCTGCCCTTGCCGTAGCTGTCTCCGCTCAGCCCGGCCTGAAGGGCGTCGACCGTTTCGGGGCGCGGCGAAAAATTATGTCTGGCGACAAAGCTCGCGTCGAGCGGCTGCTGGCTCTTGATCCGATCGAGATGCGACACGACGCCGGTCAGCGGGCTCACATGCTTGCGATTGCGGGCAAGAGTGTCGCCCGGCGCGACCGATCTGTAGCCCCCGCTCGTCACGACGCTCGCGCTGCCGGCATGCAGCGGGATGGGCGTGGGCGTTCGCGCGGGATCGCGGATTTCCGGATCGCCGCAGCTTGGGCATTGCGGCCGCGCCGGCACATAATGGCGGGCGACGGTCGAGCCCATCAGATCCAGGCTCACGATATGCTGGTGCAGATCGGTGCGGAAGTCGCTGGCGATCGCCTTGGCGATCTCCGCGGCGGCGAGGCCGACGCCGCTCAGCCCGAGCGGCTGGGCGCCTAGCGGCGAGACGGCGACGCAGCGCGCCTCCTTGCGGCCGAGGAACGCCTTGACTTGACGATTCCAGTTCATGCGATCGGCGAGGCATCTCCAGCAGGCGCTCTTGCCCGGGCTGAAGATCGGGCCGACCAGCGGGAAAACGCCGGAAGGCTGCACCAGCATCCAGTCCTGCTTTTTCTCGAGCCGCCGGCGGTTGAACTCCGCGAGCTGGCTTTCGAGATAATCGCTGACCAGGGCGATGGTCAGATCGCCGCCGCGCTTCACGACCTTGACGCCGTAAACGCCCAAGGCCTCCTCTAGCGCCCGCGCGCCGCCGATCCCGAGGGTTTCGATCTGAACGGAGACTTTTTGCAGATTTTTCGCGGCGACGTCGGGCGGCAGGCCGAGACTCGCCCAATAGGCCGCCGCGACGCCGTCGGATGCGCGCGTCGGGACGACGAAACGGCGATCGAGCAGCCGCTTGAACGCCTCGTCGATGGTGTCGAGGGGAAACTCGGCGGACAGCGCCCGGCGTATGGCGTCGGCGTCCTCTCCGGCGCCGATCCGCTCGGCCAGCGCGCAATAGAGCGCGCCACGAAGGAAAAACTTTCTGTCCTCCGAATAGAGGCAGACGGCGTCAGGCGGCAGGACATAGACAGAAAAATTCGGCGAAAATCGAAGGCCGTCGCCCAACCGCTCTTGTGAAACCGGCTTCGGCGCAAGCGGTTTAGATACGTCAATCGTCATTTGGCTGTCGCGCGCCCCCGTCTCGTCGCCCCAGGAGCGACGAGATTGTTCGATTCAGGAATCCGAGAGACGAACGAAAGCCTACAGACCCGTGCGGAACATTGTTGATGTTCCGCACGACGTCGCTGCACGCCCCGCATCGGCCCACGGCCGAAGCGCCGACGGCCTATCGGAACCGATTCAGCCGTCAAATGTGCAGCGGCGCGTCACCCGCAACCACGGCAGCCGCACCCGCGACAGCCACAGCCGCGACAGCCGCAGCCACGACAGCCACAGCCCCTGCAGCCGCGGCAACCCCACCACCAGGCGACCTGCTCATTCTTGACGGCCGGGACTTCTTCGCGGTCGAAAAGGCGGAAAGAATTCAGCCCCACGTCGAACACTTCCTGTTCGCGGAGGTCGATCGTGCGCGTCCGGCTCGTCGTCGGAGCCGTCGAAGCGTCGGCGGGAGAACTATCGACGCAGGCAGCGCCTGCGAGCGACAAAGATACACCCATCACGCCGAGGGCTTTCTTGCCTCGATGTTTGTTCTGTGGGTTGTCCGATGAGCGCGCCATAGACTCCTCCCGAAAAATCTCAAAAACCGCACGGGTGCAGACAATAGCGCTCCTCGCGCGCGGGTCAATACTCATCCGGTAAAAGGCGAACCCGAATGTTTCCACGTTCACCGCGGGGATTGGAGCGCCGCTATTGGCGGCCTATGCGCCTTAGCGTAATGAACGAGTGGTCGCGCGTGCTCGACGCTTGCCGGGTTGACCCGCATGCGGAGGCGCGAACAGCCGGAGCCGTCATATGCAGCGCGTAACGATAACGATCGACGAAGAGCTGATGAGCGCGCTCGATCAGTATATGGAGGCGGGCGGCCATCGAAATCGCTCCGAGGCCGTTCGCGATCTCGTCCGCGCAGGGCTGCTGAAAACGCCCGAAGCCGATGACAGCGCCCGCCCCTGCATGGCCGCGCTCGTTTACGTCTACGACCACGAGACGCGGCAGCTGTCGAAAAAACTGATGCATGACCATCACTCTCACGCCGACATGTCGATCGCGACGCTGCACGTGCACATCGATGAGGCGACCTGTCTCGAAGTGTCGCTGCTCAAGGGCCAGAAGACGGATGTCGAGCACTTCGCCGGCCATGTGATCGGCGAACGCGGCGTTCGATACGGGCAGCTCGTCGTCTTGCCGGCGGATCTCGAGCACGGCGAAACGCCCCACGTCGATCGTCACACGACCGGACGCCACCCGCACCATTCCAGCTAAAGCGCGTCGTCTGTGGCAATTCGGCAACGCTTACGGCAAATTGCTTTGAGCCAATTGACCCAACGCATCGCGTAAGACAATTTTAAAAAAAAATCACAATACGTGCATGTTGGTGACGTCGAATGAACCGCAGAAACGCCGCTTCCGTATCCGCCGTCGCCATCTCGATATCGCTGTTTTGCGCGGAGGCGCAGGCGCAATTCACCGCGCTGCCAACGATCAATGTCGGCGGTCACCGCCCGGCGGCCAGCACGGCGCGGCCATCGCGTTCGAGCGGTCAGGCGACGCGCGGTCCAGTTCGCCCCGAGCCCGCGCCAGTCATTCAGGATCCCACCGTGTCGGAGGCGCAAAAGCCGCCGCCGCTCACGTCGTCCAGCGACAAGTTCTATACCGGCGAGGAAGTGACGGCCTATCCTTATTCGCGTCCTAGCGAATCGCTTGAAATCGTGCCTGGCTTGATCGTCTCGCAGCACTCTGGCGACGGCAAGGCCAATCAATATTTCCTGCGCGGCTTCAATCTCGATCACGGCACTGACCTCGCGCTCTATCTCGACGGCATGCCGCTCAATATGCGCACCCATGGCCATGGACAGGGATACGCGGACGCGAATTTCCTCATGCCCGAGTTGTTGTCGTCAATTCTGGTGCACAAAGGACCCTATGCAGCCGAAGACGGAGACTTCTCTTCGGCCGGCTCGATCTACATCCAATACATCGATAAGATCGACAAGGGCTATTTTTCCGGAACCGGCGGCAGCTTCGGTTATGGCCGCGGCTTCGCCATCCAGCCTTACAAGGACATCTATGGCGGCGACGCCTATGGCGCCGTCGAGATGAACGTCTACAACGGCCCCTGGGAGCGCGGCGACGAATTAAAGAAGATCAACGGCGTCTTGCGCTGGACGCGGGGCACGCAGAGCGACGGCATGTCGCTCACCGCGATGGCCTACGCCAACCGATGGTATTCGACCGATCAGATTCCCATGCGCGCCGTGAATTCCGGCCTGCTTTCTCTATGGGGCACGACGGACCCGACCGACGGCGGCGACACCACGCGCTTCTCCCTTTCGGGCCGCTGGAGTCAGACAGAGGGCAATCACTACTCGCGCGTCGAAGCCTATGCGATCCGCTCGACTCTGGAGCTCTACAACAACTTCACCTATTTCCTCGCGCATCCCGACATCGGCGACCAGTTCCGCCAGTTCGACCGGCGCACGATCGTCGGCGTCAACGCACAGCACGGCATCGCCTGGAATTCTTTCGGCCTTCCCGTCCAGACGCGCTTCGGGCTGCAGGGCCGCTATGACGATATTCGCCTGGGCCTGCAGGAAAGCTTCCGCCGCAATATGTATAATGCGATCCGCAACGACTACGTCGGCGAAGGCAGCGTGGGCATTTGGACCGACACGACGGTGAGTTGGACGCCATGGCTGCGAACGGTGGCCGGCGCGCGCGTCGACCTTTATTCGGCGGCCGTCAACTCGATTCAGACGCTGGCGGACGCGCCGAAAGTCTTCAACAGCGAAGGGACGCCGGTCTTCCTGTGGACCGGTCCCTTCAACAATGGCCAGAAGGACGCGGCGATTTTCAGCCCCAAAGCGTCGATCATTCTTGGTCCCTGGTATGCGACTGAAATGTTCCTGAATTTCGGCGAAGGGTTCCACTCGACCGACGCGCGCGGCACAGTGCAGAATTTCTCGAGCGCGGAAATCGGCGGCATCGACGGCTTCGACCTCGACAGTTTCTCGGTCGCCGCGCGCATTCCGCTGCTCGTGAAGTCGCGCGGCGCGGAAATCGGCTGGCGCACCAAATTCATCGAGGGACTCGACTCAAGCGTGAGCCTGTTCTGGCTCAACTTAGATTCCGAAAACCAATATGTCGGCGACGCCGGAACGACGGAATTCGGCCGCCCGAGCCGCCGCTACGGCATCGAAATCGCCAATCACTATCATCCGGTGTCCTGGATCAGCTTCGACGGCAATGTGGCCTTAGTGAATACGCGCTTCCGCGGCGTCGATCAAAATGCGTGGCTCAGCTATGCCGAACTGACGACGGCGGAGACGCTGCCTTACGGGACCTTCCTTGGCAACGCCCCTGGCAACTATCTCTTCAACGCCCCGGCGATCGTCGCGATGGGAGGGCTTGAAATCGGCGAGGCCACGGGCTGGTTCGCCGGCATGAAATATCGCTATTTCGGCACGCGCCCCCTGACGCCGGACGGCTATTTCACCTCTCCCGCCACCGGCACCTTCAACGCGCGGCTTGGCTATCGCTGGGCGGACGGCTGGCGCATTCAGCTCGACGCGTTCAACATATTCAATTCGCGCTCCGACCAGATCACCTACGCCTATGGGTCGCTGCTGCCGAGCGACGCGCTCTATCAGCAGTGCGTCAACGGCCTCGCCCCCGGCGCGGTTTGCGGGGTCGGCGTCATGGACCGCCATTTCAAACCGGTCGAGCCGCCGGCGGTACGCCTGACGTTCGGCGGTCCGATCAGTTTTGACTCGCTGCCGGACTTTTCCGCGCCTCTGCGGGTCGTGCCGGACTGAGCCGCGCTCAACCCGTTTTGCGCTGCGTCACAAGCTGCGCAGGACGGCGTTGATGCGCCGCTGATAGCCGGGGCCTTGCGACTTGAAATAGTCGATCAGGTCTTGGTCGAGGCGGATCGAAATCGCCTGTTTTTTCGGCGGCACGACGACTTCCGCCTGGCTCCAGTCGATGGGCTCGAACGCCGCCCAATCGGGATCTCGCGCCACCCCGGCGTCGATTTGTAAATCGCTCATTTTCTGTCGCAACCTCATCCTGCGCGTATCTCGGCTTAGATCCGGCGCACGGTTGAGCCTGTGAATCATGGGCATCGCGGCGGATTTGTTCCCGGCCAGGAAGAAGTGGTGCTAGGGACAGCCTATGCGCTTTTCGCCTTCCTTCCTAGAAGAGATTCGGGCGCGCGTGCCCGTCTCCGAGGTCGTGCGCCAGAAGGTCAAGCTTCGCAAGGAAGGCCGGGAGTGGCGCGGCCTATCGCCGTTCAACGCCGAGAAGACCCCCTCCTTTTACGTCAACGACCAGAAGATGCGCTGGTTCGACTTTTCCGCGGGCAAAAACGGCAACATATTCGATTTTGTCATGGAGACGGAGGGGCTCTCCTTCCCCGAGGCGGTGGAAAGACTGGCGGCGCTCGCGGGGCTCCCCCTGCCCGTCGAAACCAAAGAGCAGCAGGAACAGGACCGACGGCGCGCGACGCTTGGCGAGGCGCTGGAAGCGGCGGCGGTCTTTTTCGAAAAGCAGCTCGCCGGCGCCGCGGGGCGCGAAGCGCGCGCCTATCTCGACCGCCGCCAGATTTCCTTATCCGCGCGCGAAAAATTCCGTCTGGGTTTTGCGCCGCCCGAGCGTCATGCGCTGCGCGATCACCTCGCCGCCAAAGGCGCAAGCGTCGAAACGATGATCGAGGCGGGCCTGCTCGTCCATGGCGAGGATATCGCCGTTCCTTTCGATCGTTTCCGCAATCGGGTGATGTTTCCGATCTGCGACCGCGCCGGGCGGGTCATCGCCTTTGGCGGACGCGCCCTGGAGGCTGACGCACAGGCGAAATATCTGAACTCCCCCGAGACGCCGCTCTTTCACAAGGGCGCGACGCTCTACAATCTGCATAACGCCCGCCAGGCGGCGCATGAGACCGGCGCGGTGATCGCCGTCGAGGGCTATGTCGACGTCATTGCGCTGGCCGCCGCGGGCTTCCCCAACGCCGTCGCCCCCCTGGGCACCGCGCTGACGCCGGAGCAATGCGCCCTGCTCTGGCTCCTGGCCGAGGAGCCGATCCTCTGCTTCGACGGCGACAAGGCGGGGTTGAAGGCGGCCTTTCGGGCGGTCGATACGGCGTTGCCGTTGATTGGCCCCGGGCGCTCGCTGCGATTCGTCCTTCTGCCGGACGGCCAGGATCCTGACGAACTGCTGCGCTCAAGCGGGGCGGAGGCGCTCGCGGACGCTCTGAACCACCCGCTGCCGCTCGTCGATCTTCTGTGGATGCGCGAGACCGACGCGGCGACGCTCGACACGCCCGAGCGCCGCGCCGCGCTCGAACGGCGGCTGCGCGAGATTGTCGGTCAGATCGGCGATGACGATCTGCGACGACATTACCTGCAGGAGCTGGCGCAACGGCTGGACCGCCTCTTCGGCCGCGACCGGCGCGGCCAGTTTCGACGCCCCGACGTCGGGCGGCGCGGCGCGGGCGGTCGCCGCCGCGCTTCCGACGAGGGCCCTTTAACCATCGGTCCAGGCTTGGCGAATTCGCCGCTGTTTCGCGGCGTCAAATCCGGGATTGCGCCGCGCGAGGCGCTCATCCTTCTGATTCTGATAAATCATCCAGATCTCATCGACTCCCGCGCGGAGGATCTGGCCACGCTCGATCTCGAGTCCGCCGACGCGCGCGACTTGCGCGACGCGCTCTTGCGATTCGCGGAGGGGCGCGCGGACGATAAACATGAGCTGCACCCGTTCTTGGAGTCGCTGGGACTTGCGCGGACGGTCGCCCGGCTCGAGGCGATGGCCGCCCATTCGACGCTGTGGAGCGTGCGCCCCGAGGCTGCGGCGGCGGACGCCGGCGAGAGCCTGCGGCAGGCTTTCGCCTTGCATCGCAGATCATTGGCGTTAAATAGAGAGTTGCGCGCAGTGCAAGCTCTGCTAGCCGAGAACCCGAACGAGCGTAATAATGCGCGGCTGAAGGATATTCAGACTCAGTTGTCGGCGCTAGATGGCGCAGAAGCAGCGGTGGAAGGATATGGATCGCTTTCCGGCCGACCGTCGCGGAACTTGTGAAGCCAGCGCCGGGGTGAAGAGGGGACGGGAAGCGCGCCGCTAGCAGGCGGTGCGAGGGTTTGGTGCGGTCGGCCGGGCTTTTTTCGTCCGCTTGCCGCGCCGTGGCGTAGAGAGGGCCGGCCTCTCTGGCTATTTTTGGAAAACTTGCGCCTTGCCTGGTTCGGGGAGCCGATCCGGGGCGAGGCGTTTGGAGCTTGTGGATGGCGAAGAAAGACGAAACTAAGGTCGAGAACGAAACCGTAGCGGCGACGGAGGCTTCCGACGGACCGCTTCTCGATCTCAACGACGCCGCCGTCAAGCGGATGATCAAGCTCGCGAAAAAACGCGGTTTTGTGACCTATGCCGAGCTGAACGCGGTGCTGCCGTCCGAGGAAGTGTCGTCGGATCAGATCGAGGACGTCTATGCGATGCTCTCGGAAATGGGCATCACCGTCTCTGAAGGCGACGATCCGGACGACGTCGAGGCCGACGAACAAAACCCCGAGGAAGAAGAGCCGGAAGGCGGCGAACTCGTCGAGAGCCCGCGCGCGACGGCGGTGGCGACGCGCACGTCGGAACCCGCCGATCGCACCGACGACCCCGTGCGCATGTATCTGCGCGAGATGGGCTCGGTCGAACTTCTGTCGCGAGAAGGCGAAATCGCCATCGCCAAGCGCATCGAGGCCGGGCGCGAGGCGATGATCGCCGGACTCTGCGAAAGCCCATTGACCTTCCAGGCGATTATCATTTGGCGCGAGGAATTGGAAGCGGGCAAGGTCCTGCTGCGCGACATCATCGATCTCGAGGCGACCTACGCCGGGCCCGAGGGCAAGGCGGCGAAATCCGCTGAGCCGGCGCCCGCCGCCGACCTGGCGCCGGCGACGGCGCCGCGCACCCCGCCCGCCGGGCTGCAGGAGGACGTCCCGCCCGCCGAAGAAACATTCGAGGAAGAAGACGACATGGAAAATTCCGTGTCGCTTTCGGCGATGGAATTGGAACTGAAGCCGAAAGTTCTCGAAACCTTCGCGCGCATCGCCGACGCCTATAAGAAGCTGCGCCGACTTCAGGACCAGAACGTCGAGAACAAGCTCAAGAACGAGACCCTGACCCCCGCTCAGGAGCGCAAATACAAGACGCTCAAGAAGGAAATCGTCGCCGACGTCAAATCGCTGTCGCTGAACCAGAACCGCATCGAAGCGCTGGTCGAGCAGCTCTACGACATCAACAAGCGACTCATCGGCTATGAGACGAAGCTCCTGCGGCTCGCCGACAGCCACGGCGTGATGCGCGAAGACTTCATCGACAAGTTCCACGGCTCGGAGCTCGATCCCAAATGGGTCATGCGCGTCGCCAAGCTCGGCTCCAAGGGCTGGAGAGAATTCGTCGCCGCGGACAAGGATCGCATCAAGGATCTGCGAACCGAAATTCACGCGCTTGCGACCGAGACGGGGCTGGAAATCTCCGAGTTCCGCAAAATCGTGCATATGGTGCAGAAGGGCGAGCGCGAAGCCCGGCAGGCGAAAAAGGAAATGGTCGAGGCGAATCTGCGTCTCGTGATCTCCATCGCCAAGAAATACACCAACCGCGGCCTGCAATTCCTCGATCTCATCCAGGAAGGCAACATCGGTCTGATGAAGGCCGTCGACAAATTCGAATATCGCCGCGGCTATAAATTCTCGACCTACGCCACATGGTGGATTCGCCAGGCGATCACCCGCTCGATCGCCGACCAGGCGCGCACCATCCGCATTCCCGTGCATATGATCGAGACGATCAACAAGATCGTGCGCACCTCGCGTCAGATGCTGCATGAGATCGGACGCGAGCCGACTCCGGAAGAGCTTTCCGAAAAGCTCGCCATGCCGCTCGAGAAAGTGCGCAAGGTGCTCAAAATCGCCAAGGAGCCGATCTCGCTCGAAACGCCGATCGGCGACGAGGAAGATTCGCATCTTGGGGATTTCATCGAAGACAAGAACGCCGTGCTGCCGATCGAGGCGGCGATCCAGTCGAATCTGCGCGAGACGACGACGCGCGTGCTCTCCTCGCTGACGCCGCGCGAGGAGCGCGTATTGCGCATGCGCTTCGGCATCGGCATGAACACCGACCACACGCTGGAAGAAGTCGGCCAGCAGTTCTCGGTGACGCGCGAGCGCATCCGCCAAATCGAGGCGAAGGCGCTGCGGAAGCTGAAGCATCCGAGCCGCAGCCGGAAGCTACGGAGCTTTTTGGATAATTGACGCGGTGACGCCAGCTTCCGGAATTGTCTTCCCATTTCTGCGGGAGACGCCTCATTTACTTGGCGAACTCAAAGCGTTCGAAGCTGATTTGCATGAAAAACGTCTGAACAATCTTGCACTCAGCAACGAGTTGCGGGCTCCCATAACGGGGAGTCCTGATTGGATCGCGCTCAGAAACAAGGAATTAATACCCCTTATCTATTACGCTAATCACATGAACGTAAGTGACTCTGCGCGTTTCATAATCGCGCCGCATGGGCATCCAGGGGCCGACATTCGCCTTTACTATTCCGGCGAGACTGAAAATCTCCAAATGACGACAGCGTATGCAGATTGGCGCTTTCTCGACGCCAATGTCCCAACCAAGCATGGGGGTCATTTGCACCGCCGCGAAACTGAAATTCTTAATCGCGAGGGAATAGTGGGATGGGGACCACTCACAGAGTCGAACGGGAAGCTATCGCAAGAGCGCCGGATGGTTTCAACAGTGGAAAGGGACCCTGCACATTTCAACGGTCTCGTTCAAGCTTTGGTGAACAAATTTAAGAAAAAATGTGAACCCGAGTGCACGCTTCTCGTGCTTGCTGTGGGATATTTCGAGGGCGGGACGAGGGAGTGGTTTGAGCGTCTTGCATGTTCCGCAGTAAGCACAGCGCGAAAACAAGTCTCACAACCGAATTGGATCAAGCGAATTTGTATCCTTGATCAGGGCTTTTGCATCGACTCCGGCTAACGATTCGCCGACCAAAGCGCCTTACGCCTCGACATATTCCGCAACGGCGCTAGGCGGGGGCACGGGTAAGCCGTCGGATTCCAGCCCCTCAATATGGAATCGGATCGCTTCTCGGAGTTCCTGCTCCACGTCGGAGATGGTCGCTCCTGTCGCGATGCAGCCCGGCAAGTCCGGCACATAGGCCGAATAATTATCGCCCGCCTTTTCGATCACGACTGCGTAACGCATCACTGCTTCTCCTTCAGACCTGCCTGTTTAAGAATGCTGTTCAGCGTTCCCGGGGAAATATCGTCTGAAAGCTTGCCCGCGACGGTTGCTCGACCCGCCTTGGTCGGATGTTTGAACTGGCGATGGCTGCCTCTTGTGGCGGCCAAAAACCAGCCGTCCTCCTCCAGCAAACGGATCACGTCCTTTACTTTCATAACGCTGAAAAGCCCGCGTATCCAAAGGCCATATTATATCTCTTCCCGCTCGATCCGCGAATTCTTCTTCGTATCCGGCATCGTCGCATAGACGATGAGCGAAATGAAAATCGCGGCGCTGGCGTAGTAGAAAAACCCGCTCTCATGGCCCTGCGCCTTGAACCAGAGCGCCACATATTCCGCCGAGCCGCCAAAGAGCGACACCGTCGCCGCATAAGGCAGCGCGACGCCGGTGACGCGGATCGCCGCGGGAAAGAGTTCGGCCTTCACGACGGCGTTGATCGACGTATAGAGCGCGACGATCAGCCACGCGCAGCAGATGAGCGCGAAGGCGATCCATGCGTCGCGCGCATTCTGAATGGCGGTCAGCAGCGGCGCGGTGAAAATCGTTCCCAGCACGCCGAAGGCGATGAGCATCGGCCGGCGGCCGACGCGGTCCGACAAGGCGCCGTAGATCGGTTGCAGACAGAGCGCGAAGAGAAGCGAGCCGGCCGCAATCCACGTCGTCTGCGCATCGCTCAATCCGGCGGAGAGCTTCAGGAATTTCTGCATGTAGGTCGTATAGACATAGAAGGCGATGGTGCCGCCGAGCGTCAGTCCAACGACCGTCGCCGTCTCGCGCTTATGCGCGAGGAGCGCGCTCAGCGATCCACGTCGCGGTTCGGCGCGCGACGCCTCGAAGGCGGGCGTCTCGACTAGGTCGCGGCGCATATAGAGCGCCACGATCGCGAGCAGCGCGCCGAGGGCGAAAGGGATGCGCCAGCCCCAATCGCGCAGCGCCTGAGCGTCGAGCGCGACATTCTGCAAGATGAGCAGCACGCAAAGCGCCAGCAGCTGGCCGGCGATCATCGTCACACATTGAAAGCTCGAATAGAAACCGCGGCGCTGGGCATGCGCCATCTCGGCGAGATAGGTCGCGCTCGATCCATATTCGCCGCCAAGGCTGACGCCCTGAACGAGGCGCGCGACGAGCAGCATCGCCGGCGCGCCGACGCCGATCGTCGCATAGGTCGGCGCGAGCGCGATGAGGAGCGAACCCAGACACATCAGCAGCACCGAGAGCATCAGCGCGGCGCGCCGGCCGCGCCCGTCCCCGATCCGTCCGAAGACATAGGCGCCGATCGGCCGCATGAAGAAACCAAGCGCAAAAACGCCGGAGGCCGACATCATCCGCGCGAGAGGGTCTTCGCCAGGAAAAAAGGAGTCGGCGAAATAAAGCGAAAAAGCCGAATAGACATAAAAGTCGTACCATTCGACGAGATTGCCGATCGAGCCGATCAAAATCGCGCGCAGCCGCGCCGCTTCGGTTTTGACGTCGATCGCCGCCGCGTCTTCCTTCATATGTCCTTCACACCAACTGGCTGGCGACGTTCACCATGAGCGCAAGGATCGTGGTGTTGTAAAAAAACGCGACGATGCCATGCGTCGCGACCAGCAGTCTCATCTGCGACGAGCAGGTTTCTATGTCGGCCGTCTGAAAGGCGACGCCGATGACGAAGGAAAAATACAGGAAGTCGATATATTGCGGCATCCTGGTGTTGGGGAAATGCAGTCCGCCGCGCGCCGTCGGCGGCTCGTCCGGATCATGCTCTTCCTCGAAGTAAAATTCATGCGCATAGTGAAAGGCGAAGGTTAGGTGCAGGAACAGCCAGGAGTTCAGCACCGTGATGATGGTGAGCGCAACGGCTGCGCCCCTTTCCCAGCCTTCCATTGACTTCACCGAACCCAGCTCGACGACGACGGCTCCGAAGGAGGCGGTGGCGATCGCGGTCGTAAGCAACAGCATGACGAAGCGGCCCTCGTCGAGATGCTGGGCGCGTTCGCGGATTGTATCGTGCGTGGCGCGGGCGATGAGCAGGTAGACGAGAACGAAATAGCAGAGCGCGACGGCGTTCCATGCGACGAGCGCGCGTGCGACCAGCTGCATCGCCTGCGGCAGAAGAAATCCGACGACGACGCCGAAAGCGAAACTGAGAAAGAGCTGCGGGCGCGCGCGGACGATGCGAAAGGGCGCCAAAATGGCCGAGGCGCGCCGACGGGTCTTGGACAGTCCTTGTCCGGGCATCGGCGCGATTCCTCAGTTGCGCCGCGCGGCGACGAAACGGGCGGCCTCTGCCAGAACGCCGGTCGCCTCCCCCAGTCCTGTTTCACGCAGCGCCGCCGTCGCTTCTGCGACCAGCGCGTCCCGTCTCGCGCGCGCGGCGTCGAGACCGAGAAGACCGACAAGAGTCGCCTTGCCGCGTTCGGCGTCTTTGCCGGCGCGCTTGCCGAGCGCGGCGCTGTCGCCCTCCGCGTCAAGAATGTCGTCGGCGATTTGAAACGCGGCGCCGAGCGCTTCGCCATAGCGCGTCAGCGCGCGCGCCTGCGACGCAGAAGCGCCGCCGAGGATGCCTCCGGCGTCGACGGCGAAGCGTAACAGAGCGCCCGTCTTCATCGCCTGCATCTGCAAGGTCGCTTCGAGCGTGAGCGGCGTCGCCGCCGTTTCAGCGGCAAGGTCGAGCGCCTGTCCCCCGACCATCCCGCCGAGCCCCGCCGCGCGCGCCATGGCGAGCACCAGCGCCGCGCGCACGCCGGCGTCGGCGTGCGTCTGCGGATCGGCGACGACGTCGAACGCGTAGGTCAGCAGCCCGTCGCCCGCGAGGATCGCCGTCGCCTCGTCGAAGGCCTTATGAGTCGTCGGCCGGCCGCGGCGCAGATCGTCATCGTCCATCGCCGGCAGATCGTCATGGACGAGCGAATAGCAATGAATCATTTCAAGCGCGCAGGCGGTGCGCAGCGCCGCGTCGCCGACGACGCCAAAGAGCCGCGCAGCTTCGATGACGAGAAAGGGCCGCAGCCGCTTGCCGCCGCCGAGCGATGAATAGCGCATCGCCTCGAGCAGGCGCGCGGGACGGCGAATCTCGCCGGGCAGCGGCGCAGCCGCGAGCAGCGCGTCGAGCGCGGATTCCGCGGCGTCGGCGGCGGCGTCGAGACGGCGTCTAAATTCCTCGGCGCATGCGGCTGCATCCATGAGAGCGATGTCCTTAAAAAGCAAACGACAATGGCTGCTAGCAAATTTACGGTCCAATCCCAAGGGCGCCCTGCGCGCTCCTTTAAGGCGAAAACGCGTCGCGTTTCGGTCTTTTCCTAAGCCGCGCGCGCCCGAATGTCGCGCGATGTTGTATTTTTGCGACAGTCTTCGCAGACCGCTTTTATTAAACTCTGCGTGACGCCAATGCGGCTTGCGGCATTCCCAAGCGGTCGTCGGCCGCGGCGTCGTTGCAGACTCTCGCGGCGCGCATCGAACGGACTGATCCGGCGCCGCTTCGCCTGGATGCGGACGATCCAGCCTCACCCTAGGAGAAACGCATGAAGAAAGTTCTGCTGCTGACGACCGCCCTCATGGCGGCCGCGCCGCTTGCGGCGTGCAACACGCCCGGTGAACGCGCGGCGGGCGGCGCGGTGATCGGCGGACTTGGCGGCGCGGGCATCGGCGCGCTCGCGTCCGGCGGACGCGCCGGCGGCACGCTGGCCGGCGCGGCGATCGGCGCGGCCAGCGGCGCCGTTATCGGCGCGGCGACCGCTCCGCCGCGGCGCTGCGCGAAATGGGGCTGGGACTATTACGGCAACCGCGTCTGCGTCGCTTTCTATAACTACTAGAGCGCTTCCCGATCACATGGAATCATGTGATCGATAAGGAAGCGCTCAAAATCAAAGCGTTGGAGCAGGTTCTCCTCGAAAAAGTCTGTCAACTTTTTCGGAACCTGCTCTAAGAGCGCGCCAAATTGTTTTAAACCGCAGGCGAGCGCCTGCGGTTTTTCTTTTCGGCCCACGCGATCGCCACGCTCCAGGCGCCGCCTTCTTGATCTTGGAGGTGCGGCCGCTAATTTGAGGCGAGCGGCGCCGCCGGGAGAGAGTTCATGCCAAAGGGCTTAACCAAACTGATGATTCTAGGGGCGATTGGTTTCTTTCTCGGCGCCGCGATCGTCGGCTATTACTCCGGCTGAGATTCTTCCCTCAACTTCGCGTTAGCGGAGGGACGCCGGTCCGAATGGGCGCCGTCGACCCCTGCAGCGTTGCAGGCTGCGAAAGCCGACGAAGAGTGGCGCGGGTAAGGAATGGCGCAGACGCGCCATACGCGGGGCGCTTGCGCGTGAAAGACCCGCCGATGCGCTGCGCGCAGACGCAGGCGAGCTTGCGCGCTCATTGTTCATTAACCATGTTGATCTAAGTGATAGGCGCAGACGAGGCGCAATCAGGAGACGGAGCAATGGCGATGAGCAACAGGACCAAGATTGGAATCGTTCTGGCGGTTGGGGTTCTCGCCGGCCTCTCGTCGGGGTTGCTGTCCCTGCTGCTTTTGGCGGCGGCGGGTTTCCTGATCGCCTGGGGCCAGAATCCCAAGGGCGTCGAGGACTTCTTCGAAAGCCTTCCCTTTCGAGACTACAGCTCTAAAGCCTTCTCTCGCTTGAACTCGATCCTCTCTTAAGACCTCCCGCGGCGCGCCCCGCGTCGCCGTCCGTCCGCTCAATAACGTCAAAAAGCCTGCCGGACCTCTCCGGCGGGCTTTTACGGCGTGGAGAAGACGACGCCGCTTTTGGCGGCCGCGCGTCTAGTGCGAACTGACAGACAAATTATTGAGCTGGTGCTGCAAGAGAGGATTGAACTCCAGCACATAGCCCTCAATCGTTTGATTTTGTTACTGATCCCAGCGTGGCGGATTGCGTTTGTATAGCAGTTTTGCGGCTCAGAGATCAAGGACCGGGAAGCATTGCTGTGAATAGCTCCGAAACTCAAGCGTCGCTCATCTTGCAAAGGGATATGCCGTTCGCCATCTGCCGAACATATACAGCGGACTTTTACCGGGAGCGGGGATGACATTCATCGAAGGGGATCAGGCGCGGCTTTTTTCCCGGCTTTATTTGGAGCATGGCCCGCCGACCCGCGACAGTGCACGGATGCGGCGGCGGCTCGTGGAAGTCTGGCCGGCCGTAAACGAGCAACAGATCGCCTCGTGGATTACCAAGCGCCTAGGTGTGGAGGTCCCGAGGGATTGGCACGGTGAGCCGGTTTGGAGCCGTTACTTAAGTGACGCGGACCTGCGCGACGTTCTCGACGCAATCACCATCGCTTTCCTTGTATCCCGTGATCGAAAGTTCCTTATTGAAGTCGCCACAATCTTTCGGGAAGAAAACGTTGGCTATCGTGTAGACGAACAGGGCGTAGTCCACTTCGCGGTTGATGTAGAGTTCGAGCGCGCGGTCCAATCGACCATTAGGGGATTAGATGACCCTCGATATGGCAATGTGATTGCGTCGTTCAAGCGCATACAACCCGAGCTGAACAAAGACCCGCCAGACGGAAAGCAGGCTATCAGGGCGTCATTCGACGCTGTCGAAGCACTCTTCAAATTGATGTTTTCGCGCGCCCACAGGCTTGGTGGCGGGGAGGCTCAAACGCATCTCGCGCCCCTTGTTACGGACAGGTCAGAAGAGGGGGCAGAGAGGCGCGCTGCGCTGAAGTGGGTGTCATCCTTCAAGGAGTGGATCGAAGCGTGTCATTTCTATCGACACGAGCAGGGGCAGCCGGAGCCCCACCAACCGCACATTGACCTCGCCATCGCTCTTATCAGTGGGGGCATCACGTATTTGAGGTGGCTCGCGACCTTTGATCGGCCCCGGGGTGATCAAGAGTAGGAGTGCGGCGGCTGATGAGCGAGGTGTTTGGGCTGAGGGGGCCTACTTTTGCTTGCGCCTGTGTCACCCGCCAGGGATTGCCGTTATGCGGCGACGATTGCCGACTCACCCGCTTTAGCAATTCTCCCGTGGGCCGGTCTTCACAAACCCAGTTGATGCGTTCAAGGCCACCCTCGCAATATTCCGCGCCGCCGAGATTGTGAAAACGTAAAGAGCGTATTTCACTAAATCCCGCGGCGTCGGCCGTCGCGGTCTACTCACTGCCGCACGGTTCGCACTATCGCATGGTCTAAATCCGCCTAAGCGTGTCCTGCCACCGCGCGATGGTTGCCGCTTGTATGTAATGCAAATTCTCTCTCTGAAACGATGCTTCGTAAGTTACCGTGGACACATGCAGCAACCTGTCTGCACCGACGATGCTCGGCCCCAGCTTTTCAGTATAGCCATCATCCGTCGAATGCCGGTGAACATGGACTATCAGACCATCAAAATAGAAGCGAAAGATTGGGATGCAGTTTTCGGAATGCGTTCCGAGAGTTGGAATTATCTTGGTCTGCGCGATAGGCGAGTGGTTGTGTGTAGGGCCGAGAGTTGAAAGCTGCGTCAAAATGGCTGGGTAAAATGCTAGCTGCCCGGGTTTGCCTTCCACAAGCAATTTGCACAGGAGTTCAAGGTCCTCCGATGGTAGTGTGACCTCCGAAAATTCCGGCCGGGTTGTGGCCGCTGCTCTCCACAGCAGGCTCAAGAAGAATAGTCGTGCTCGGGTAGCGTCAATCCCCTTGACCTCGCGGAGGCCCCACATCCCGTTTGGCAAACGCTTGTGATCGTTCGTCGCCAAGACTTGCATCGGGCCCCAGCCACTCCAAAGAAGCTTTCGCTGGCGGAGCGTGGCAATTGCCCACGTGTCCAAGTCCGTCAGGATTTCTTCTCCTGACCGCGTAACAAGCTTGTCGTCATACCAGCTATCCCAACGTCGTATTGGGCGCTCGCCGCGCCCCTCTTGGATGAGGGGAAGCCCCGGTTCCTCAGGTCTCGTTAATGCTTTGGGGATCAAATGAGATTTGACAAACCGACCCTTTGCGCCCGTGAGTTTGCAGGTTCCCTCAGCCATTGCGGTCCGCCAAACTATCGCCTGAGCGCGCCATATCGCACATGCGGTGGGCTCTCACTAGTCTCTCAGGTGTTGGGGAACGTTCCAATCAAATAGCCTTGTCTCTCGTAAACACGAGGCAAAAGTATTTGCCTACCAATTTCACTGATTTATGAGAGTCAATCCCGAAAAATCCTAGCTCGGAGCCTGAATCTAACCGGTTTCCGCCGGTGACATGTGGTGACTGGGCCCTTGAGGGACAGGCCACATATTTTGATAAGTATCTGAGCGGCTGGTGCTGCAAGAGAGGATTGAACTCTCGACCTCTCCCTTACCAAGGGAGTGCTCTACCACTGAGCTACTGCAGCGCTTGATCGCCCCGAACGCCTGAAATCGCGTCCGACGCGTTCGGGGCCTGTGTGCCACAGGGGCGCGCAAGTCGCAAGCGCGCACGTGTCCAGCCCATGGCTTCGAAATCGAGTTAATTCCGGCTGACTCTCAGCCGTCATCCCGGCGTTGTGCCCGGCGTCCCGCCGGTCAACCGCTAAACGCTCCGCGCCGACACGGCGCGTTCGGCTCACATCCTCGCATTTGCCTCGCGTCATCGCGTGGATCGCCGCGACAAGCGCGGCCATGACGCCGTGAGATGACCCCTCGCTAACCCGGATTCGGAGCCCTGGCGTCCAGCCCAGGCCACGGCCGAACGAACGCCTTCGCCGGACGAGCCCGACGAAAACAGGTTGTGTTGTTGAAAAATACAACCTAGGATAGAAATATCGATCGATCATGTCGGCCCTTCACATCGAAGGCGCGTCCGCCCGGGTCGACGTCGCACGCGCCGCGACGGAGGATCAATTGATTGAGAATTATCTTTCTGACGAACATTGGCAGGCCGTCGCACCCGTCCTTCCTGGAAAACAAGGCGACCCAGGCTGTAGAGGCCGCGACAATCGGCTTTTTCTCGAAGCGGTGTTTTGGATTTTTCGCACCGGCTCGCCGTGGCGCAGCCTGCCGCCGCAGTTCGGCAAATGGTACACGGCCTATACGCGCTATCATCGCTGGGACAGGAAGCACGTCTGGCCGCGCGTCGTGGCCGCGCTCAGCGACAACGGCAAATGCGATTTCCAATATGACAAATACGGGCTGCGCTTCGCGCCGCGCGATGACATTGGCGCGCCCGAGCACGCGCGAAACGACGCCGACGGGCACCCGCGCGCCGCGGTCGGCGAATTGGTCGGAGTCTGAGACCAGCTACTGCGATTGCGACTGCGACTGCGACTGGCTGAAAGCCGCCGCCCGCGCCACACGCACTTTGACGTCCAGCGTTTCGCCCGCGCCGCCCGAGTGCGCGCCGCGGATCGGCGCCGCGCCCAGATAGTCGAGCGCGACGGCGACGCGCACGTGACGCTCTTGCGGCGCGACGCCATGGGTGGGATCGAAGGCCACCCAGCCGAGATCCTCGACATAGGCCTCGGCCCAGGCGTGCCCGGCGACCTGATCCTCGCCATCGCCGCCGAGAAAATAGCCGCTCACATAGCGCGCCGGCGCGCCGACCCCGCGCGCGCAGGCGATGAAGAGATGCGAAAAATCCTGGCAGACGCCCCTTCGCTGCTCGAAACATTGCGCCGCCGTCGTCGCCGAATGCGTGGCGGCGGCGTCGAATGCGAACGACTCGTGAATTGCGCCAAGCAGCGCGTGAAGCTTCGCGAGCGTTCCGCTTTCCTTCGATGTCGTGGCGCGTGCGAAATCGTCGATCGCCGCGCTCGGCGTCGTCAGCGGCGTCTCGCGCAGGTAAAGGATCGGCAAAAAGCGCTCGACCGCGCCCGACACGACTCCGGTCATGTCGAAGGTCGTCACCTCTCCTTCGACCACGGTGGAGATCGAGTCGATCGGCCCATCGACAGAGAAGCGGTGAAGCATATTGCCGAACGCGTCTTCCGACTGCACCAGTCGGCAATCGCGATCGACGTCGATGCGCCAGTCGACGACATGCTGCCCATCGTGATTGCGCGGCGACAGGCGAAGATGCTGCACGGCCATTCGCGGCGGCTCCGCGTAGCGATAGGTCGTTTCGTGCCTTATGCGGATGCGCATCTGATGTCGCTCAGAAGAGATATTGCTCGGAGATGAGCGCGGCCAGTCTGTTGTTTTCGGTGATGAAGGACTGCACGAATTCATGCAGACCGCCCTGGAAGACGCTCTCCATGTTCAGCTTTTCCAGCCTGCCATAGACGCCGCGGGCGTGACGCTGCGACACCCCCTGGCGCCCGTGGGCGCGAGCAAGATAGTCGAGATTGCGCACGATCGACTCATAGCAGGAAATCAGCGAGCGCGGCATCTCCGGTCTGAGGATCAGCAGATCGGCGACGAGCCAAGGCTTCATGCTCGTGCGATAGACCCAGTGATAGGCGGTATGCGCCGATACGGCGCGCAGAATGGCCGACCATTGGAAATAGTCGAGCGAACCGCCGACGATCTCCTTCTCGGGCAGCAGCACATGATATTTGACGTCGAGCAAACGCGCCGTGTTGTCGGCGCGTTCGATAAACAGCCCGACGCGCGAAAACCAATAGGCGTCGTTGCGCAGCATGGTGCGATAGGCGCCGCCGTCATAGGTCAGCGACGTCTGCTTAATGACCTCGAGAAAGCGCGCCAGCTCCTGCGCGCAAGGGACGACGCCGCGCGATTCCAGCGCGCGCATTTCCAGATAGGCGTCGTTGATCGATTCCCACATTTCGATGGTCAGCGCCGTGCGCACAGCGCGGGCGTTGGCGCGCGCCTGCTCCAGGCAGTTGCGGATCGATCCTGGATTTTCCGGCGCGAAGGTGAGAAATTCGATGACATTGGCTTCATCGACCGGACGTCCGGAGGCGTCGAAGGCCAGCGCCGCGCCCGACGACAGCAGCACGCTTTCCCACTCGGTTTCCTCGCCGCCATAGGCCTTCGGCAGCGCGGCGAGGCGTCGCGACGCCTGAATGGCGCGCGCCAGAAAGTCGGCGCGCTCCATGTAGCGGGCGAGCCAGTACAGATTGTCGGCGGTGCGGGAAAGCATCAGCACGTCCGTTTATGAGTCGCTTTGGCGATCATCGGTGGTCGTTGCGGCATATGCGAGCGTCTCGTCACGGGTCTCGTCACGCTTGGCCCATCGTCTGCTCGGCGACCCAGGCGTCGTCGATCACCCAGGTGTCCTTGGTGCCGCCGCCCTGGCTCGAATTCACGACGAGCGACTTTTCGGTCATCGCGACCCGGGTCAGACCGCCCGGCACGACGCGGGCGCCATTGGCCCCCTGCAGCACGAAGGGCCGCAGATCGACGTGGCGCGGGGCGACGCCGGTCGCCATGGCGATCGGGCATGTCGAGAGCGCCAGCGTCGGCTGAGCGATGAAATTCTGCGGATGCGCCTTAAGCTTTGCGCGAAACTCCTCGATCTGCGCCTTAGCCGCATGCGGTCCCACGAGCATGCCGTAGCCGCCGGAGCCGTTCACTTCCTTGACGACGAGCTCATCGAGATGGTCGAGGACGTAGGTCAGCGCTTCGGTTTCGCGGCAGCGGAAGGTCGGAACATTCTGCAGGAGCGGCGCTTCGCCCAAATAAAATCGAATAATATCAGGCATGTAGGTATACATCGCCTTGTCGTCGGCGGCGCCGGCGCCCACTGCATTCGCCAGCGTCACATTGCCTGCATGATAGGCGCCCATCAACCCGGCGACGCCGAGCGCCGAATCCGGCCGGAAGCACAGCGGGTCGAGGAAGTCGTCGTCAATGCGCCGGTAGATGACGTCGACGCGGCGCGGGCCCTCGGTCGTGCGCATATAGACGACGTCGTCGCGCACGAAGAGATCGCGGCCCTCGACAAGCTCGACGCCAAGCTTATCGGCGAGAAACGAGTGTTCGTAGAAGGCCGAATTGTACTGGCCGGGCGTCATCAGGACGATCGTTGGATCGCCGTTGGCGCGCGGCGGGGCGACCGAGCGCAAGGTCGCCAGCAGTTCGTCGGGATAGTTCTCGATCGGCGCGACGCGATGTAGCGCGAAGAGTTCGGGAAAGAGCCGCATCATCACTTCGCGGTTCTCGAGCATATAGGAGACGCCGGAAGGGGTTCGGGCATTGTCTTCGAGAACGAAGAAGCCCTGATCGTCGGTGCGCACGATGTCGACGCCGGCGATATGCACGAAGATGTCGTAGGGCACGCGGCGGCCCGCCATATCGGGGCAATAGGCGGGGTTGCGATAGACGAGATCGGCAGGAACGATTCCAGCCCTTAGGATCTCGCCGGCGCCATAGATGTCGGCAAGAAAAGCGTTGAGCGCGGCGACGCGCTGGATCAGACCTTTTTCGAGGGTCGCCCATTCGCTGCGGGCGAGTATGCGCGGCAGGATATCGAAGGGAATGAGGCGCTCGGTGGCCTCCTGCGCGCCATAGACCGCGAAGGTGATGCCGATGCGCCGAAAAAGCAGCTCCGCTTGCTCGCGCCGCGAGGCCAGGAGTTCGGGCGGGGTCTCCGCGAGCCACTGCGAAAGCTTGCGATAAGGAGCCCGGGTGCGGCCGTCCGCTCCAGCCAGTTCATCGAACTGCGTTATGCGTGAGTCCATTGCAAGAACTCCCTCTGGCGGCCGCCCCTTGTTTTCCCATGGCTGGCGGCCTTTTTTACAGTTCAAAGCAAGGACTGCGCCAATAGCGGCTGCGAAAATCTGTCACAGAGTTTTACTATTTGGCCAGAGGACGATTCGCGCGGCGCTTGGTTCCGGCGCAGCCTTATCGCCTATCCAACGGAGACGAAGTCGGCAAGGTTCTTAAGAGCGCATGCAGAGGCCTCGATCCTGCCCGACTTCGAGCGTCGCCGCCACCGGACATGGAGCGCCGACGAGCGCCGGCGCGCGCCTTTCTTTTGTCGTCTCTCTTGGTTTTGCATTTTGCGCGCTGAATGGAAACGCGGCGCGCGGCGAGGACCGGCCGCCGGTCTTCAGCTGGGTCGGCATGTATATGGGCGCGAGTCTCGGCGGCGCCGTTCCCCTGCACGCTGGCGAGCGACTGCAGGCGACAAGCGGCTTCGGCGCGCCTGCTTACGATCTTTATCCCCGTGGCGTGACGCGCCCAGGCGTCACGGTCGGCGCGCAGGTCGGCTATAATTGGCAGAGCGGCCCTCTCGTCTGGGGTTTCGAAACCGATCTCAGCCTTCTCGACGGCAGGCGCGGCCCGCATGGCCTTGTCCCCGCTTCGCCGGCCTATGTTCCCGGCCTGCCGGCGTATACGCTCTCCGCCAATTCGAGCGCGAATTTCTTCGCGAGCATTCGCGGGCGCGTCGGCTATGCCTGGGACCGCTCGCTCTTCTATCTCACGGGCGGCGTCGCGGCGGGCGGCGCAAGAGGTCCGGCGACTCTGACGCTCGGCGCGAGCGGGCTCGACGCGACTTTCTCTGCGCCATGGTCGCAATCCTCGCGGATGAAATATGCGATCGGCGCCGGCTTCGAATACGCCTTCGCCGACAATTGGTCGGCGCGCGCCGAATATCTCTTTCTCAATCAGTCGTTGAACACGCAGGTTTTCGACAACGGCGCCGGCTATGCCTACGTGTCGCGCATGCGCAATGAGAACCATCTGTTGCGCTTCGGTCTGAATTATCATTTCGGCGCGAAAAGCGAGATTCCTGGCGAGTTGCACTACGGCCAGCAGGCGCGTAACGGCCAGAATTCGGGCAATGGCGGGAACGGCGGCGATTCGGACGCCCCTGAACGCTACAGCGTGCATGCGCAGACGACGAATGTCGTGCAGGCCTATCCGCGCTTTCGCGCGCTCTATGACGGACCGAACAGTTTCCCTTCGGGCGGCAAGGCCAATGTCGGCTCGACCACGAACCTTTTTCTGGGCCTACGCTTATGGGAGGGCGGCGCCGCCTACCTCAATCCGGAGATCGACGCCGGCTATGGACTCGCCAATTCGGTCGGCGCCGCCGCCTATGTGAATGGCGCGGTCGCAAAGGTCGGACGCGCCGCGCCCTACATGCGTTTTCAGCGTTATTTTCTGCGCCAGATCATCGGCTTGAACGGCGGCGAACGGCTGACCGACCCTGACGTCGGCTCCCGAAGCGAAGTGCTTGAATCGACGCAAAACCAGATCTCCGGCAGAGTCGACCGAGACCGCGTGATCGTCACGCTTGGTAAATTCGCCGTGCCCGACGTCTTCGACGACAACGTCTATGCGCACGACCCGACGACCGGTTTTCTCAACTTCGCCTTCAATGAAATGGGCGCCTTGGACTACGCCGCCGACTCCTGGGGCTACACCTATGGGCTCGCGGTCGAGTGGAAACAGGACTGGTGGACGGCGCGCGGCGGCGTGTTTCAGCTCTCGACGATTCCCAACGGGCTGGAGATCGAACCGCAGCTCTTCCGCCAATTCATGGGCGTCGCGGAATTTGAGGCGCGGTATGATCTCTTCGATCAGCCCGGCGCGATCAAATTTCTGGCCTTTGGCGACAACGGCTACATAAGCAAAATCGACGACGTCATTCGTTACGCCTTCCTCACCAACCAGTTTCCGCCGAGCGTCGAAAATGAGCGGCGCCGCGCCGTAAAGACCGGCGGCGGGATCAACGTCAAACAGCAGATCGCCCCGCATCTCGGCTTTTTCCTGCGCGCCAGCATGGCCGACGGACGCTATGAAACGGTCGATTACACGGACATCGACCGGCAGCTTTCAATGGGCGTCGTGGCCGGCGGAACGTGGTGGGGACGCGACGACGACGAGATCGGGCTCGCGGGCGCCTTGAGCGGGCTTCATGGCGACCGGGTGCGCTATTTCGGACTGGGCGGAACCAGCGTCTACATCGGCGACGGCGCGATATCTTACGCAGGCGAGAAAAACATGGAAGCCTATTACAAGATCGGCTTCGGCAAGAATATCGATGCGACCTTCGATTATCAGCTGCTGGTCAACCCTGCGCATAACAGCGCGCGGGGACCGATCAATGTCTTCGGCCTGAGATTTCGCGCCGCGTTTTGAGAAGGCTTTCGCCTTCGTTCCCGACAACCCGAAGGCCTAACTCCGGTTTCCCGATCGCTCGCTTCGTCGAGAATGACATTGGCGCTTCAGTTGAGATATTCCGGCAGCTTGCGCTCGAACTCAGGAAAATAATGGGAGATGACGCTGACGTCGAAGCGCGCGAGGATGCTCTCCTTCGCTTCGCGGTCGAGCAGAAAGCGAAAGGCCGCGCCAATGAAACTTTCCGCATCGGCGCCGCCGCTTAGCCGCTCGAAATCGTTTTGCGACACCGTAACGCGATGGCGGGTTTCGCTTGCGCCGTCCCCCAGCCTTACGTCGCAGACAAGCGGATCGCCGCCGCCGATCATGCGCGCGTCAATGGCGGTCACAGCAGCGCCTCGACGTCCTTGGCGATTCCCTCGGGCGTGTCGGTCGGCGCGTACCGCTTCACGACATGTCCCTCGCGGTCGATGAGGAACTTGGTGAAATTCCATTTGATGGCTTCGGAACCCAGAATTCCCGGCACCTCGCGCTTAAGCAGGCGATAGAGCGGATGCGCGGTCTCGCCATTGACGTCGATCTTGCCGAACATTGGAAAGGTGACGTCGTAATTCGCCGAACAGAAGGACGCGATCTCCTTCTCGGAGCCCGGCTCCTGCGCGCCGAACTGATTGCAGGGAAAGCCCAAAACGACGAATCCCCGATCGGCGAATTTGCGGTAAAGCGCTTCGAGCCCGGCGTATTGCGGCGTGAAGCCGCACCGGCTCGCGACATTGACGACCAGCATGACTTTGCCGGCGTAATCGGCAAGCTTCCTCGGCTGGCCGTCGATCGTCGTCGCCTCGATGTCGAACAGCGTCATGAAACCCTCGCACGAAAAGGGAAGCGTGCGCTCGCGGACTATGCGACCAGCGTTCCCGAAGGCTCGGAGTCGTTTTCTGACGCTTCCTCGAGCCCGTATTCCTTCATCTTCCGATAGAGCGTCGAGCGGCCAATTCCAAGTCGGCGCGCAATTTCGGACATCTGGCCGCGATAGTGCGTCAAGGCGAAGCGGATCGTCGCGGTCTCGATGTCTTCGAGCGTGCGCATCTCGCCATTCGATCCCAGCAGCGACATCGCATTCGGGTCGCGGATTTCGACGCGGACGATCTCGCGTTCGCGCGGCGCGGTCCCGGGGACGCCCGGCGCAGGCGCGGGCGGCACGCGCACTTCATAACCTTCGACATGGGCGGCGATTTGCGGAAACTCGGCGACCGTCAGCTCGTCGCCGTCGGCGAGCACGACGGCGCGAAAGACGGCGTTCTCCAGTTGGCGGACGTTGCCCGGCCAGTCGTAGCTCGTCAGCAGCGACAGCGCTTCCGAGGTCACGCCGCGGATATTGCGGCCTTCCTCGGCGGCGAAGCGCGCCGCGAAGCGCCTGGCGAGATCGGCGACGTCCTCGCGTCGACCGCGCAGCGGCGGAATGTTGATCGGGAAGACGTTGAGCCGATAGAAAAGGTCCTCGCGAAACAGCCCGCGTTTGACGAGGTCGATGAGATTTTGATTGGTCGCCGAGATCAGTCGAATATCGACCCGGATCGCGCGCTTCGCGCCGACGGGATCGATTTCGCCTTCCTGCAGCGCGCGCAGCAGCTTCACCTGAATGTCGAGCGGCAGTTCGCCGATCTCGTCGAGAAACAGCGTTCCGCCGTTCGCCTCGACGAATTTGCCGCTGTGCCTTTCGGTGGCGCCGGTGAAGGCGCCCTTCTCATGGCCGAAGAGAATCGATTCGACGAGATTGGCCGGCAACGCGCCGCAGTTGACGGTGACGAAGGGCTTGCCTTTGCGATCCGACGCGCCCTGGATGGCGCGCGCCACGATCTCCTTGCCGACGCCCGACTCGCCTTCGAGAAGCACCGGAATGGAGGAATGCGCCGCGCGCTGGCCGAGACGGATGACGCGCGCCATGTCGTCGCTGCGCGAGACGAGGTCCTTGAACGTCAGAGCGCCCTGCGCCCGCCGGCTGATGCGGCGCACTTCGTCGGCGAGCGCATCGGCGGAGAGCGCGTTCTTGATCGAAATTTGCAGGCGTTCCGCGCCGACCGGCTTGACCACGAAGTCATGGGCGCCGGCGCGCATCGCCGAAATGACCGCCTCGATCGACCCATGCGCCGTCTGCACGATCACCGGGGTCGCGAGTTTCATGTCGCGCATCCGGGTGAGCACGCCCATGCCGTCGAGGTCGGGCATGACGAGGTCCAGAATGAGCAGCGCTATGGCCTTGGCGCCAGGCTGCGTCAGCCGCGCAATCGCCTGTTCGCCGCTCTCGACGGTCTCGGTCTCGTAACCAAATCGCCGCGTCATAGCTTCCAACAGACGACGTTGAACGGGATCGTCGTCCGCAATGAGAATGGTCGAGGTCATTTCGTCCCTTGCATTCCGGGATATCGAGCGGCGAAGTCGCCGCCTCGGGCTTGGCGCGTCCCGGAACCGTCTCGGCGGCTCCTCAATCGTTGCCAAGCATAGTAAAGGCGGGGTTAACCGCGCCAAGACAAAACTTTGTAGCGCCTTCCGACCCATCGACCAAGACCCCAGAAGGCGATCCTGGCGATTTGACGGCGAATCGCTGCAAGTTATGGAGATGTCAGCGCCATGGCGACGCCCCCGCCGGCGCGCCAGGAGCCGCGCGGCGGGAGGAAATCTGATGGATCCGCGCAAAATCGTCGGCAGGCTCGTCATCGCCACGCATAATCCCGGGAAGCTTTGGGAGCTCAGGCAATTGCTCGAGCCGCATGGCGTCGAAGCGGTTTCCGCCGGAGAACTCGGCCTCGAGGAGCCGGAGGAGACGGAACGGACCTTCGCCGGCAACGCGCTCCTAAAGGCGCACGCCGCCGCCATGGCGTCCGGATCGCCCGCCTTCGCCGATGATTCCGGTCTTTGCGTCGACGCGCTCGACGGCGCCCCCGGCGTCTATTCGGCGCGCTGGGCGGGGGAGGATCGCGACTTCAAGGCCGCCTGCGCCCGCGTCGAGCGCGAGCTCGAGGCGCGCGGCGCCACGCCGCCCTATCGCGCGCATTTCGCTTGCGCGCTCGCCGTGGTCTGGCCGGACGGGCATATCGAGCAGTTCGAGGGCCGCGTGGACGGCGTTCTCGTCTTTCCGCCAAAAGGCGAAAAGGGCTTCGGCTATGATCCGATCTTTCGGCCCGACGGGCTCGACAAGACTTTCGGCGAGATGATGTCGGCGGAAAAACACGCCCTGCCCGGCGACGGCTCGCGGGCGCTGTCGCATCGCGCCCGCGCCTTTCAGGCGCTGGCGAAGGCGTGTCTCGACTAGACAACCGGCTCGGCCGCTTGACGTCAGCACTTGGCGTAACGCCGCGCTCCGACTACCTTCTCAAAGAAAAAGCCGCCGCTGCGGAAACGCGAGGAAACGCCCCATGACCAAGCATGAAACTTTCGCCGCGCTCAAACCGCCGTTCAAACCGCGCTACGGCAATTTCATCAATGGCGCATGGGCGGACGCGAAATCCGGCCGCGTCTTCGACAATGTCTCCCCGATCACCGGCCAGAAGGTCTGCGAGATCGCGCGTTCCGACAAGGACGACGTCGAGGCCGCGCTCGACGCCGCGCACGCCGCCAAGGACGCCTGGGGCAGGACGAGCCCGGCGGAACGCGCCGTGATCCTCAACCGCATCGCCGACGTCATGGAGGCCAATCTCGGTCTCCTCGCCGCCGCCGAGACCTGGGACAACGGCAAGCCGATCCGCGAGACGAGCGCCGCCGACATTCCGCTCGCGATCGATCACTTCCGCTATTTCGCCGGCGCCATTCGCGCCCAGGAAGGCGGCATTTCCGAAATCGATCACGACACCATCGCCTATCATTTCCACGAGCCGCTCGGCGTCGTCGGCCAGATCATCCCCTGGAACTTCCCGATCCTCATGGCCGTTTGGAAGCTTGCGCCGGCGCTCGCCGCCGGCAATTGCGTCGTCATCAAGCCGGCCGAGCAGACGCCCGCAAGCATTCTCGTGTTGGCGGAGCTTGTCGGCGAGCTTCTTCCCAAGGGCGTGCTCAATATCGTCAACGGCTTTGGGCTCGAGGCCGGCAAACCGCTCGCCTCGTCGAACCGCATCGCCAAGATCGCCTTCACCGGCGAGACGACGACCGGCCGGCTGATCATGCAATACGCCAGCCAGAACCTCATTCCGGTGACGCTGGAGCTCGGCGGCAAGTCGCCCAACATCTTCTTCGAGGACGTCGCGCGCGAAGATGACGACTATCTCGACAAGGCGGTCGAGGGCTTCGTGATGTTCGCGCTCAATCAGGGCGAGGTCTGCACCTGTCCGAGCCGCGCCCTGGTGCATGAGAAGATCTACGACCGCTTCATGGCGCGCGCCTTAAAGCGCGTCGGCGAGATCAAGCAGGGCAATCCGCTCGACCCCGAAACCATGATCGGCGCGCAGGCCTCCTCCGAACAGCTCGAAAAGATCCTCAGCTATATCGATATCGGCAAGCAGGAAGGCGCGAAGGTGCTCGCCGGCGGCGAACGCAACGCGCTCGCGGGCGACCTCGCCGGCGGCTTCTATGTGAAGCCGACCGTGCTCGAAGGCCATAATCGCATGCGGGTGTTCCAGGAGGAAATCTTCGGCCCCGTCGTGTCGGTGACGCGTTTCAAGGACGACGACGAGGCGCTCGCCATCGCCAATGACACGCTCTACGGCCTTGGCGCCGGCGTGTGGAGCCGCGAGGCCAACCGCTGCTATCGCTTCGGCCGCGCCATTCAGGCGGGGCGCGTCTGGGTGAACTGCTATCACGCCTATCCCGCGCATGCGGCTTTCGGCGGCTACAAACAGTCGGGCATCGGCCGCGAGAATCACAGGATGATGCTCGATCATTATCAGCAGACGAAGAACATGCTGGTGAGCTACAGCGAGAAGAAGCTGGGGTTCTTTTAGCCCCCGCCTTCCCCCGCTTCGCGGGAGAGGGAGCGATACGCGCCCTTCACCGGAGAAGCGCGGAACGCCGATCGCTAGCGTCCCCTCTCCCGCTTTAGCGGGGGAGGGACAGGGAGGGGGTAGTGACCACGACAATCAAACCGGCGAGAGTCATTGCCACGCCCGCGGCGCTTGATCTCATCGCCCGGCTGCGCGGCGAACACGGCGCCCTCCTTTTCCACCAGTCGGGCGGCTGCTGCGACGGCTCGGCGCCCATGTGCTATCCGCAAGGAGATTTCCTCGTCGGCGACGGCGACGTGCGGCTCGGCGAGATCGGCGACGCGCCCTTCTACATCGGCGCGGCGCAGTTCGATTACTGGAAGCATACGCAACTCGTCATCGACGTCGTGCCGGGCCAAGGCGGCATGTTCTCGCTCGACAATGGCACGGGGCTGCGGTTCCTGACGCGTTCGCGGCTCTTCACCGACGACGAATTGGCGCATCTGGCCGCCGCGACGCCCGCCGCCGACT
Source organism: Methylocystis sp. SC2 (assembly GCF_000304315.1). Lineage (NCBI taxonomy): Bacteria > Pseudomonadati > Pseudomonadota > Alphaproteobacteria > Hyphomicrobiales > Methylocystaceae > Methylocystis > Methylocystis hydrogenophila. The sequence goes on from NC_018485.1 coordinate 1,651,782, forward strand.
CGCCAGCTTGAGCGCTGCGCCCGCCGCGCAACGCCACTGATCGAGTTCTTGCGTCCGATGGACGGCGAACGGCGGCGCTCGAGCGGGCTCAGCGTCGCCCCCGGCCCGTCGGGGAGTTTAAGGTTGACACTGCGCCGCGGGGGCCGCATATGCCGCTGCATCGGCCGCTTCATCGCGGCCGCGTCTCGCTCGCGGGACGATGGGGGAATGTCCCGAGCGGCAAAGGGGGCGGACTGTAAATCCGCTGGCTAAGCCTTCGTAGGTTCGAGTCCTACTTCCCCCACCATCACCTTAAATCCTCTTCATAAATCGCTGGTTTCACTCGGACTTTTTCAAGGTGCGCCCAACTTCCCCTGAAGGTGCGCCCATAGCCGTTCGCGTTTCGAGCTTGTCGCCGGCCCCGATCGCCAGCCGCTCGCGGTTCGCCGCCCGCGTATAGAGCGACGCCATGCGCCCGCCGCGCCAGCCGAACATCGCCTCGAGTTCCGCTTCCGTGGCGCCGTTCTCTGCGGCGCGCGTCGCCGCGTTCTTGCGCAGCCCGTGCGCCGACTTGTCGACGCCAGCGGCGCGGCAGGCGTCGCGAAACATATTGCCGAGCGACTCCTTACGCAGCGGCCGGCCGGCCTCGCTCGCGATGAATGTCAACTCTCCGACGGGCCCGACATCGATCGCCGCCGCCAATCCCCGCGCGATGCGAATCGCCACCCACTCCCCGGTTTTTTCGGTCTGAATGCGGATGACGCCGTCGCGGACGTGCGGGCGGCCGACCCGCGCCGCGTCACCGCGGCGCAGCCCGGTGTAGAGCAGCACGGCGTAAATCAACCGCTCGCGCGTCCCGAGCGGCCAGCGCGCCTCGAATGCGGCCAAGTCAGCCGCCGTCCATGGCAGGTGCCCGTCGGTCTTGCGGCGCGGGGTCTTAACGCCCGCCGTCGGGTCCGCCGCGACGAGCTCAGCGTCGAGCGCCCAAAGGAAGATCCCGCGCATCGTCTCGATGAAGTGCCGCGCCGCCGCCGGCGCCGCTGCGCGATCCTCGCGCCCACCGACGATGTCGGCGCGGGAGATCTGGCGCAAAGGAGCGCTGCCGCAACGCGCCAGCACATGCTTGAGGATATTCTCGCGCTGGCGCCGCGTCGCCGCTGATAGCTCCGACCAGGCTGTAGAGCGTCGATAGAGCTCGACAGCCCATGCGAGCGAACCAGCCTGCGCCTTCCCCTGCCCCACCGACGCGAGCCGTTTCAGTGCCGCCTCATATTCCGCCCGAAATTCAGGCGTCCCGTAATCGGCGCGCAGGCGCACGCGGGTGCGCCCGGCGTCCTGGAGACGGACATACCAGACGGTCTTTTTGTGGCGCGTCGTCGCGCATTGGAGATACGGCCAGCGCTGTCGTGGCATTTCGGCCATCAAAGCACGAACCTTCGCCGCTCGCCAAACGCCGGGCCGGCCTCGCCGGTCGGCCAGTCATCGCCGCCTGCGGCTTTTGGCTGCGGTTCGAGGATGATCACGCCATCCACCTCGACGCGCACGCGCCAGGCCTCGCCGCTGCGCGAGCGCTGCGCCGACGCGGCGCGTAGGGCGCGCTCGATGTCGCATTGCGTGACGCGTGCGGCGCGACGGCTCATGGTTTTGCGCTATGCTCTGTCAATGGCAGCGGGCAACCAGCCCCGATCCATTCATTGAGTCTGCCAGTATTTCTAAACCACTCGCCTTTCAGCCTATATCGTGCGAATTTGCGATGCAGCGCTCTTTCGAGCGCAATATCTCCTGGCAAATATTTGTAGACCTTGATCTCTTTTGGCGCTGAGGTCTGAAGGGATAGGATCCGCGCGCCTCTTGATGCCGCCGAGAACCCGATCTTGACGTAATGATCATAGCCAGCGACATAGACGCGGCCGGTTGGCGCGGAACTAAATTCATCAATCTCTTCAAGTTTCTCCGCAAGACGAGCGAGCGAAGCCTTGTAGCGCTTGAGTCTCTGTGGATCGAACGTCCATATCGCCCCAATCTTAGCCGCTCCAGGCAAATCGCCTCGCGCGGCAAGCGCATGGACGCCGCGGCGCGAGACGCCCAGCATAGCGGCCGCCTCTTCGGCGCGGATGCGCTGCGGGGCAGGGCGGCTAGCGCGCTGGGTCATGCGGCCGCCTCGCGCTTCAAACGGGCGTGACGCAGGTATTCCTCAGGCGCCTCAAGACCCGCATCATTAATCTCGTATTCGTCGTAAGGCGCTCCAGATGGAAATGCGCCGATCTTGCCGTTAGCCGACACCCAGCCGCGCGCGATAATTGCGCGATCGGTTGGTGTGACATAGTTCTCTCTTCGCGACGCGTGGATCACGCCTCCATATTGTCCGCAGAACAGGCCGGCGAGCCTCTTCGCTTGAGATGACGTGGCGCGCTTGGTCATGGCGCGACCTCTTCGCAGATTGGAAGATTGGCGAGTTCGAGCAGAACGTCGGCGTGGCAAGGCTCGCCCATAGCGCACCAGCATGCGAGGTTCTTGCCGCGGAGCGAGACAATCGCGTCTATTGAAGCGTCATTAGTCGCCGCTCGCTTAACGAGCGCGCGCCTGAACAGCGCAACCGCCTCTTCCGCGGTCTCGACACGCTTAGGTGTGAATTCAGTAAATGGCCATGCCGGTTTTTCGCCAATGACGAACGGATTGCCGAACGGACCCGGCCGCGCACAATTCACCGCTGGCAGTCCATTAACCGAACGCGCGCACTCTTGCAGGTTGAAGCCTTTGGCGCGCGAGAGGCGAAGGCGGACGGGGCGCGGGGCGTCATTCATGGAACCAATCCATCGTCGAGTTGCCCCATGACTCTGGGTTTCCAGCTATCTGCGGCGCAGCGATGCGATCGGTCGCGAGATAGGTCTTCGCGCTCACGTCATAGACCAGCAGTTTTGGAAAGCGCGCCTTAATCTCGCGAAGATCGATCGACGCCTGGGTCACAGAGACCTCGCCGAGGCGGCGAATATCAGCGCGGTTGATCGTCCCGGTGATCTGCGCGTGATTGATCGCGCGGGCGAGACGCTCCCGCACAGACAGGCGTAGTCCTTCGAGGCGCTTGTCAGAGGCGTCGATCATCCCGCCTCCGCCTTTCTCTCGACCTCTATCGCATGCGTGACATGCCAGCCGCCCGTCGCGCGCGGGTAGTTGGCGCAGAGCAGCGGCGCGATCACCCGCTCCCAATCGGCGAGCGCGCACCCGCCCGTGCCATTGTTCATGCAGTTGATGTCGAACACGCCGCGTGAGGTTCGCCCTTGGAAGTGCCCGATCCAATGCGTGTAACGATAGCGCGCCGCCATCGGCACGCCGGGCTGCGTCCAGGGTCCTTCCCATTGAACGCGCACAAGCCCGTAATCAGGCCAGTTCGCGCCGATCTTCCGCCAAGGCTTGCCGACAATACGCAGTGCAGCGTTCATCATGGCCGGATTGGTGTAGCGCCGGCCCTCGAAGCCGACAGCAAGCATGATCGGCTTCACCTCGTCGAGCGTCATGTCCATGATCGCGGCGAGCGCGCCGGGCCCGCAGTTCGCGCCCCATTCGTCATGCGCACGATCGGCGTCGTGGATGGTGAATCGGGTCATGGCGCCGCCTCGCGCTCACCCTCACGAAATCCCATCGTCTCTTCCATGCTGCGCTTCATGATGCAGAGCATGTCGTAGACGTCGCGCTTCTCCAGGCCATACGTCATGAGCTTCAACTCGCTGATCGGCAGGCGCGCCTTCGCGCCGGCGGGACACAGCTTCGCAATCTGGACAAAGCCTTCGATGCGGCCCGACTCGACAAGCGCTTCGAACTCCTCGATCGCGCAGTCGATATCGACCTTAGGCCGCAGCTGGGTCGGGCCGATGCCGACAAGCGCCTTGCGCTTCTGCTCACCCATGGTGGGACTCGCTGTCAGTAGCGGCGATGGCCGCGCGCAAACTTCGGTTGGCTTCTACTTTCGACATCCTCCGCCACGGACGATCTTCTAGGATCGCAACGGCCTCGCAGGCCGATAGCCCGCCGCGGCTTCGAGGCTGTGCCAGAGATTGACCGTGATTTGTGAGAGCCTGCGCTTCGTGCGCGGAGAGCAGGCTCATCGGGACTGAGATAACGAGAAAGGATTCTCCGCCATCTCTGATCTGGCGAATATTTTCCTCGGCTCTATAGCCTCCGAGCATTATCGGCATGACGTCGTTCGCCTCACCCATGGCGGGACTCCCGTAGCGTGGTCAAGGCGCGCTTGCGCTTCGCGACCTCGCTTCGAAGGGCGGCCTCAGCGTCGACGAGACACTTCCAGAAGTGATAGATCGGGTCGCAACCGATATCGCTGCCGGAGGCGATCAAGCTCTGTGACTTCATCTTGCGAACATCGCGCAGTTCCCAATATGACGCGTCGCCATCGCAATCCACGACATAGGCTTCCAAACCGGCGCCACGAAAGCGCGCCGACTCGCCGTCGCGATGAAGGCGAAATTGCCACTGCAAATCGAGATAATCGTCCGGGAATGGCCCGCGGACCATGACGGCGCCGAATATCGTCGTTGCGAGGCGCGGCGGGCTTTGGCGCTTTAGTGAGTAGAGGCCAGGCATGATCGGTCGTGGCCCCACGATTTCGCGATCCTGACGAATTCGTCATAGCCTGGCTCACCTGGGCGTCCGCTCAATTGGGAGATCGGCGTTCCGAGTTTGCGAGGCCCTCCAGGATTGCAGCCGGGGCAATCTGCGAACATCGCGCCTGCTTCGCCCTCGAAGTAATAGACATCACCTTCGGGCAACTCCGGCCCGATTCCGCAGGCGAAGCGACGCTTGCTGTTCATCTCTTCGTTGTCGATGCGAATGTGGATCATCAGTCCGCGACCATTCTGTAATCGAAGGAAACAAGTTCTCTGCGGACCGGCGGCAAGGCTTTTAGTTCTTTGTCGAAGACGGCGAGCTTTGCCTCGTCATGCGTCTGCGGCTGGACGCAGCGGACGAAAGCCAAAATCTCGACGCCAGCCTCCGTCGATCCTTTCCAGACGCGACATGGTGCGCCTTCGAAGGTCCTCATTTCATCTGTCGGTTCAAGCGTGAGTTTCATCTCGCCTCCGGGAATTCGCTGTATTCCTTGCCGTCGAGCAACCGGCCGGCCTTCCCGGTCTTTGCGAGATGTCCGTGGCCGTCAGCCCAATAGTCGCGCCAGATCTTGCACGGCTCTCGTCCTTCTTCTGCGGCGCACAGAACGATGTCGTGTCCGTCAGAAACGATGCGGAATTCATCGCCGTCGGGGAATCGCCAGAAATTCGTTCCCTCTTCGCGGTCGCCAAGCTCTTCGGCGATCTCCCAACGGCCCCATTGTTTAAAGAAAAACGGGACTTCGGCGGCGGAGCATTGATCGCGCAGCGATCGCGCCCAGGCGGGGTGCATCGGCCGCGCGGCGGGGCCGCTCTCGCCGCCGCAGATGACCCAATCGATGTATGGATTGGGGGTCTGCCACTGGCCAGCTGAGACGCAATGCACATTCCCTGCCTCGTCAATCACGCGACCGATGTTATTCCAAGCATGGACGAAGCGGCCTTCGACGAGTGGCTCTCCGTTGCGGACAACGTGGTATTTGCCGATCGTTCCGAGTGGTGGATGGCCGTTCTCGATTGATGAGCGCAGCCATGCGCTCGGGCCCCTGTTCCAATCCTTTCGCCAGAAATCCATAACTTGTTTCTGGACGATTTCCGGAACCCATGAGGGCCAGTCGAAATCTGCCCAATCGCGCTCGCTGCGCCGCGTGGCGCGAATATAAGGCGACATGTCGATTGCGCCCAGCATCGGCTCGATCGAAACGAAGCGCATCGCCGCCGGCGTCGCGAGAAGGTCTGGGATGCGCTCGTCGGCGCGGGGCTGGTCTTCGGCGGTGACGCCGAGCCAGACATTGGGGAGAGGCCAGTCGCAATCCTCAAACAAACCAGCTGCACATGGACTGCCTGTCAGCTCCCCCGCCAGCGCCTCCATGTCTTCGCGCCATTGGCCGCTTGCGTGAAAGCACTCGACTGAACTTTGCAGATAGCTACGCATTCGCTTCGGCCGCTTCGTCAGCAACGCGAAACGATGCTTCGGGCAGAGCGCCATGACGGCGAAGATGCGATCAAGCCATTCGTCTTTGACCCAGTCGCCGAAAATATCGCTCATGCTGCAAACGAACACCCCGCGCGGCGCGCGCCATGACAGCGGCTGCAGCAGCGTCTTTTCGTCTAGAAAGATCTCGACGTCGCCCCTCTGGCGATGGCCAGGCTTATAAGGCAGGCCGGTGCCGCCGGTGTCGCCGGCCTTGACGTTGAGCGCTTCGGCGTAGCAATGTTCGCAGGCCGGCGAGACCTTCTCGCAATGCCAGCCGCGCTTGCCGGTCATGACATTGCGCGCGCGGATCGGGTTCCAGGTGACGCCCTTGGGCAGGCCGAGCGACGCCCATTCGATCTTGGTCATGAGCCGGATCGCTCTTTCAGCGCCTCGGCCCGCGCGCGATTGAGTTCGGCCATCGCCTCGTCAGAGCCGCCGCTATCGGGATGCGCGGCCTTGGCGCGATGCTTGTAGGCGGCCTCGATCATGAATTCTTCGCTCTCGCGCGGGATGCTGAGAACTTCCCACCATGGCTTTTCGCGCACCGGCGGCGGAAGCGCTGCGAACCCGTGGAACGCGCGCTCAAGCAGGGCCCCGCCGCCGTGGCGCTCAAGCGCGCGCAGAGCGGCGATCGCGAGTCCGATCGAGCGGAGATTGTCATGCACCGTCAGGAAGGCGTCGCGCGCCATGACCATCTGCTTTTCCTTACGCGTGAAATAAACGGCGACGCCGGGGTCTTCGATATTGCGCCGGGCCTGATCAGAGCGCGGCGATCCGTCGCGGTTGAGCGGCAACCAGGAGGAGATCACGATCCCGCCCGCGCCAAGAAGCTCCAGTTCGTGCAGAAGATCGCGGCGCGCCTTATCGAACGTCGTTTGAAAATGCGTGTTGTGGCGCCGGCGCTCGATCGGCGTATGCGGCCAGCCTTTAGGCCATTGCAGTGGATAGGCCTGTGTCATCTTTTGAGATCCATGGTTTCGGCGCGCTGACTCGCCTGTTCGACCACGGCTTCGATCTGTGTGTCGAAGGTTTCGACGAGGCGCTGCCCGGCCTCATAGAGCGGCGCCATGAGGTCGCTGACCGCGCGCTTCTCGCGGTCAAGATAGAGGCCCGGCGCGAGGACGGGGCCGAAGCTCTCCATGTCGGCGCGCTCTTGCTTGAACGCCTCGAACAGCGCGACATGCGGGCGCAGAATGCCTACCGCGGCGTTGAGCGCCAGAGAGGCGGCCTGTAAGGCGGCGCGTCGCTCGTCGAGCGTCAGTTTGGCGAATGACGACGCGCTCATGGCTGCGCTCCTCGAAGCGCTGCAAGGATGCGCTCGGCGTGGCGCGCCTGGGCGATCGCGTCGTCGAGCGCGTTGTGCGCGGTTCCGAACGGCTCGAACGCAATGTCGGGACGTAGGTTCTTTAAGGTGCGGTAGCAGCGCTCGTTGCGGAAGGTCCAGGGCGCTTCCATGCCGAGCCGTTCGTAGGCTTGGCGCAGCACGACATTATCGAAGCTTGCGCCATTGCCCCAGACCTTTGGTTCGCTGAAAAGCGAGCAATGGGTTGCGAAACGCCGCAAGGCTTCGCCGATGCCAACCGCAAATTCATCATTAAGCGCCGCCCGCGCAGCATCCGATTGCTTCGCCCACCATTGCACCGTGCGCGCGGTGATGCATCCGCCTTCGTCCTGCGAGCTTTGCGGATCAACGGCGACGTAGAATTTTCGGCGCGGAAGAAATGCATTATCCTGATTGGAACCGTCGTCTGAAAACGTCGCCGCGCCGATCGCGACAATGCAGGCGTCTGGCCGCGAGGATAGGGTTTCGAGATCCAGCATGATGTTCATGGCGCGTCGGCCTTTCCCTTGCGCGCGGCGCGCGCCTTCTTCGCTGGCGCCGGCGGGTGCGCTTCGTCGTCCGCGATCGCCGCGGACATGGCCGCCGCGAGCGTCGTCTCGCCACCGACGTGGATCGCGTCGACGCCGGCGTCGGGCAGTTCCCGCGCCGCGGCCCAATCGGCGAAGGGCGCGGGCAGATGGCCTTTGTCATTGGACAGGCGCGCGACATAGTCGCCGAGCGCGCCCTTCTTCATCGTCTTGACGCGACCGGCTTCGCCCGCGCCGATCAGCCCCGTGACGCAGCCGAGCGTGACGGATTTCGGCGCGGTCTCGAAGAAATCGCGCCGGTCGAGCGCGACGTCGAACGCGCCTTTGAGATCGCCGCCGCGCGCCCGCACCGCGGCGCAGATCGCGCCGATCGTCTCGAACCGCGCCTCGCGCGTGTCGATCGCGGCGGCGATGAGACGAAACAGCGCGACGGAAAGATCGCAGGTCGGCGCGCCCGCGCAGATCTTGAGGGCCGCGTCGAAACGCGCGCCAGCGATTTCGGCCAGAAGGCTGTCGACCGGCTCCTCCGGCGCGCCGAAGGCTCGCGTGTTCAGCTTGACGACCTCGGCGCCATACTGACAGCCGAGCGCCGCGACGGCGAGCATCAGCGCGATGTCGCCGCGCCGACGCGTCACGTCGCGCAGCGCCTGCGTCACCGCCGCGTCGATGACGCCGCGCAGCGCTCTGCCGGGCTCGGCGAGCGGGTCGGGGATCGCCGCTTCGGCCTTGGCGCTCACCCCACCCGGCTCGCTCGGCTCGCCACCCTCCCCGTCAGAGGGGAGGGAATCGCCTTCGATTTCGTCACCGCCTTCGCCGGCTTCCGTCTCCGGTTCGGGGATCGGCAGGCCGCGCGTGAAACGGACCCGGCCATAATGATCGAGATCGGCCACGATGGCATATTGCGCACGCTCTTCGCGTTCGATCATGCGCAGCAGCGCGTCGCGATAAATCATCTCCTGTTCGTCGTGCATCTCACGCGCACGCATGGGATCGGCGCCGTGCGTCTCTTTGTTGATTTCCTCAAGCCGCGCTTCCTCGGCGACGGAAAAGTCGGGCTCCGGCTCATCGCCGTCGTAATCGTTCTCACCCTCGATCAGCGCCGCGCCCCAACCCTCTTCGGACTGGACGCGCGCGGCTTCGGCGCGCAGCGCGTCATTGACGATCCGATGCGCGATCGCCGGGTCGCGGATGACGATCTCGTCTTCGAAGAGGTTCTCCTCGATGCGCCCGCCGGCGGCGACATAGGCTTCGACGCGCGTCTTGTCGGCGAGCAGGAACTTGCCCTCGGGGCCGCTGTTCGACAGCGTCTCGCCGCGCAGCTTGCGGCGGATGCCGACCGCGCCCCATTCATAGTTCGGCTGGCCGGCAAGCGTGTCGAGCAGCGCCTCCTGCGCCTCGATCGGTCCGGCGGTGAAGGCGATGGCCTGCTCGCGATCGATCTCGCCCAGACGCCACAGGCCGCGCACGCGCGGGCTCAATCGGCCCAGCGCCAGGCGCTGCCGGACGTGGCGCGCGTCCTGGCCGAAATGCGTGGCGATCTGCTCAACGCTTGCGCCCGATTCCTCGAGACGGGCGAAGCTTTCATATTCCTCGACAGGATGCAGCGGCTTCGGCGAGACGCTCAGCATCAGCGCGACCTCGCGCGCTTCGATCTCGTCGCCTTCGACGCGCGTCGCCAGCGCGTCGCGCTCATCACCTGCCGCGGCGAGCGCGCGTAGGGCACGCCAGCGCCGACCGCCGTCGAGCACTTCGTAGCTGTGCGGATCCTCGGGGCAAGGGCGCAACTTGATCGGCGATTGCTGGCCGCGGGCGGCGATCATCGCGGCGAGATCGGTGACGTCGCTCTCCATGTCCTGGCGCGGGTTGAGCGGCGAAAGACGAATGATGCGGTCGAGCGAAACGGCGACGATCTGTGCGGTGGGTTCGATGGTCATAGTCTCGTCGTTCCTCATGCGGCGGGTTGTGACGGATCGAGCCTGATCGGCAGACCGAGAAATGTCGTCCAGCGCGCCCGCACGGCGGCGTTCGCGCCCGGCGCCTTGGCGGCAGGCGCCGGCGGATTTATCCAATCCGGATAGTCGGCGTCGATGTCGGCGCGCATGGGCATGATCAACCCGAAAGCGTCTAAATCGTGCTGCGCGGCGCGCACGAGATGCGGCGCATGTTTTCCGCTCGAGACGATCCTGATCGCCCTGGCTTGCGCATCGCCGCACAACGCCCGGGACAGTCGCCGCAAGTGATGGTGACAGATCGCATCAATCGGGAGCGCCTCGTCAGGCTTCGCGGCAAGAAGCCCGCGCCAGCTTGGATATGTTCCGTCGATGACGGGCTTGTCCTTGAACTGCACGAGTTGGATTTTCTCGTTCAGTTCGGCGAGCGCCGCGAAACACGCTTCTGCGCGGTCTTCCATCATCTCTGGCGCAGGCGTCGTGATGAGGCCGGCCCGGTCGGATGTGACGACGATCTTGTAATTATGGTTGAGCGTTCGGATGGCGTGCGAAACGTCGGCGATGAAGCGCTTGTTGAGATGCACGATCCCGGAACCATTTTCCACGAAGGCGTTTTTATCGCGGATCGCCACGAGCTTATAGCCGTCGGTCGCGACAAGCACGGCGCCGCCCTCGGCGATGGGTTCGATATTAACGCCGGTGAGATGATAGCGCGTCTCTTCTTGGCCGACGCAGAGATGGGCGCGTAGCAGCAGGCCTGCGTCGACAATGCAGCGGAAGGCTGGTTTTTGCGGCTTCGGTTGATCTTCGCTCATACTGACAATTCTCCAATCCAAGAGGGTCTGCGCGCGGAACGGCGTAGGTTCGGCGCGCTGATGAAAGCGCGGCGCGCGGCGTCATAGTCTCGCGCCGCATCGAGCTGGCGATGGGCGAGTTTCCATGCGGCGAACATCGCGGCGGACCATGTCCGCGCACGTCCGGCGCGAAATTCGCTGCGCGCCTTGCGGGTGATCGCGCCGCGATTAAAGCGCCCGTCAGCATGGATTAGCGGACGGGTCAGCGTCGCATGGGCGGCGGGAGAGATGCGCGCCGTTTGTGTGACAGAGCTCATCTCGGCGGCCTCCACTGTTCTTCAAAAGCGCCGCCAACCGGAACAATCGAGCGCTTCCAATTCCATTTACTAAGGATTGTCAGCATTCCGTCTGTCATCGCCTCGACGATAACCGGCGTCATCCCTTCTGACTCGATTCCAGCAACCAGTTTTCGCAGCGCCCCGGCTCCTGGCGCCTTCGCAGCAATGGCGACGATCCGAACCTCTCGCGCCGCGTCGTCAATAGCGACAACGCCATCATGCCAAACGTTAGAAGCGAACCAAGGCCGCTCGTCGAGATCCAAAGGTCTGCGTCCGAATTCTATCTCGTCGCGTTTCATGGCGTCCATCGGCGATACGCCGTTGAGAAGATCGGCAAGGCATTTCTGTAGAGCGGCGCGGCCTGCGCGCTGCTCCGACGTCGCGCTGCGCGTCATGCGCAATCCCTCCATTTCGCGGTGTAGCGCGTCTCGCGCGGCCATTTGCCGTCCGGCGTCTGGTAAAAACGCGGCGCGTCGGGGTTGGCGAGCAGCAGGCGATTGTCGATCGTCAGCGCCAGCGCCCGCTCGGTCGTGTCGAAGCGTTCAGCGGCGCGGTCGAGCGGGCCCGTATAGGCAAGTCGGCCGCAGCAGTAGATGTTGACGACGCGCCGCATCACGCTCTGCCCTTTTCGTAGTGGGCGTCGAGCTCTGTGAGTGCCTTGCGCAGCACGTCGCGAAGATCTCGCTTGCCCCAAAAGGTCACGGCGCTGCTGTCGTCATCGCCTGGCCTGTGAATGAACGGACCTTTGAGTTCGAATGCCTCGCCGTCTTCCTTCACCGATACGGGACGAACGCCGCCATCAATCATCGGCTTGTAAGAGACGGGTAGCTCCAGATAGAAACGCAGCCCGGTGAATGAGTGGCCGTCGATCTCCTTCGAAATGATCTCGATCCGGTCCGTCATTTCTTCTGCGTAAACATTCACGCGCATTTCGATCTCCTACGAGGCTCTCAGACATGAAAGATTTCGATCGTCACAGGACCGTTGCGCATGTCGCCGGTCATCTGGCCGTCGAGCATGGCGCGCTCGCGCGGCGTCAAATTCCGGTATTTGGCGATACGCACGTCGCCGCGCATGATTCCGCATGGGCAACCGACGCAGGATGATCCGACGCTGTAGCCGTTCTCGTGCAGCCATTGCTTGGCGGCGGCTTGGGCGGCGAAGTCGCCCTGATCGTGAAATGTCTTGATCATCGTCGTTGTCTTCTATCTGCGCGCCGGCATGCCCGGCGTCTCTAATTCCGCAAGTCGATTGGCGCGGCGGTGAAGCTCTGCGAGCGACGCGCGCTCGGCTTCGCTGCGCGGCTTCGCCTCTCTGCAGGCGATCATCACCGCGCGCGGCCCGGCGTCGCAGAGCCAGAAAGAACGGACCAAGCCGAAGGCTTCGATGACGGCGCGATTGAAGTCGCGCGCCACGGATGGTTCGCGCGCGCTCACGGGTTCGCCCCGTGAAAGGCGGAGTAGAGGCCAAAGGCCGCGATCGCGACCGGCAGGAAGGCGACAAGAATTGCGTCGATGTTTTTCATCTGATCCAACACCTTCCCTGAAAGGCGCAATCGCGCGAGGAGAGAAAATCGAGATGTCGTCGGCGCGGCTTGACCCAGAGCGAGTCCGCCGCGTAGGCGAGCGCCATAACGACGATGAGCGCGAGGTGAAAGCGCGGCGCGGCCATCACGCGCGCCCTTTCATTTCCGGCTGGCCTTCGAAGCGAGCGATCTGCTCCTTCATCATCGTCACGATGTCGCGACGATCCGCGCCGTTCGAGATGTAGTTGCAGCGCCCGTCTTGCGCGCCGAAAGGGAAGACGAGCAAAACGAAACCCGTCTTGCGGTCAGATCCCTTCGCCTCGCCGTTGAGGAATTCGTCGAGCGTCCGCGCGATCGCCTGCATCTTTTCGCGGTAGCTGTCCTCAATCGGCGCATCGCCGAGTCTTTCCTTGCTCATCGCGCAATCCTCGCTTCGTAAACTCCGCGTCTTTGCAGTGGCGCGAGTTCGATGCGCAGCTTCCTCGGACGCTTCGGAAATGGCCTGACCGCGATCTTCCGCTTCGGCGGAATGAACGCGCCGACGTGATTTGCCTCTCGGCGCTTCGCCTTGGCGATCGCGGCGACGTCGTCTTTCGTCTTCTCGGCGTGGCAGGGGATGCAGAGAATGCGGGCGTTCTCGAATGTCGGCTCGCCCGTCAATCCGTCCGGATCGTCATGGTCGCATTCATAGGCGCCCGGCTTGACGACGGCGTAGCAGCGCGTCCCGTTCTCAAGAACGCCCTCGCATCTGCCGCCGCAATGCTTGTAGCGGGCGACGATGATCGAGCGTTTGAAGTTCTTGCGGGCCATCACTCCGCCTCCTCGACGAACTCGCCGGAGGCGTTGAGCGAATACCAAATGCCCGCCTTGATGCCGTTCTCGCCGACCTTGCTCGCGCGAATGGCGAGGATGTCGCCGTCCTCATCGCGACAGACGAGGCAGATCGCGCCGCCTTCTCCGGCTTTCGCTTTCGATCTACGCCCGAGTGCGGCAGCAACAGAATTCTTGCCGCTGGTGGCTGCGTTCGACCCGTAGCCGCTGGTGGCTGCGTTCGCCCCGTCGCCGCTGGTGGCTGCGTTCGCCCCGTCGCCGCTGGTGGCTGCGTTCGACCCGTAGCCGCTGGTGGCTGCGTTCGCCCTGTCGCCGCTGGTGGCTGCGTTCGCCCTGTCGCCGCTGGTGGCTGCGTTCGCCCCGTCGCCGCTGGTGGCTGCGTTCGCCCCGTAGCCGCTGGTGGCTGCGTTCGCCCCGTCGCCGCTGGTGGCTGCGTTCGCCCCGTAGCCGCTGGTGGCTGCGTTCGCCCTGTAGCCGCTGGTGGCTGTCGATTCCTTCTCGACCGTCGCCTTGTCGAAAATCCATCTCACCGCGCGTGAGACGATCTCGCCGATCGAAAGCTCGACGCCGATCGTGATCGTGGCGCTGGCGATCTTCGTATCTTCGTCGTGACGCGCGAGATCGCCGCTCTGCTCGACTTCATGAAAGCGCGAGACGCCGACGGGATAGTAACGAAACACGTCGAGCGGGTTTTCGCAGGCATGCCAGCCGTTCTGGCAGACGACGATCGGTCCTTCGACGGAATAGGTTTTACCGACCTCGAACTGAAAACCGCGACACTTCAGATCGCGGTCGAAGCCCTTCACCGTCTTGACGACGACGGGCGCAGTCGGCGCGACCGCGGTGATTTTGGTTTTTTTCGACTTGCGCGCCATTACTTCCTCCGAATGCGGCGCGGGGCGACCCGCAGACGCAGCGCCGCAAGCCGGTCGGCGACGAAAGGCGCGAGCGCCGAAGCGAACATGGCGATGTCAAGCAGGTTCATGACGGCGACCTCCCGGCGCGGACGGCGATCAGCGCGCGCGGCGCGCGGGGACGCGGACGCGGCGCAGCCGGGCGAGCTCCGAGCGGATCGCGACATATTGGGCGATCAAGCCGCCGACGCAGAGCGCGAGAAACGGCAGCGAAAAAAGCAGGGTCGCGAACTGCTGTTCGGTGAGCAATGAATGAAGGAAGGACATGGTCTGGTCTCCACAGGCGAAGCGCCTATGGAGGGATGATAGGTTGTAATTTTCCAACTCGTCAATAGGAAAGTTGGAAATCTTCAACTTATTATTGCGCGCGGTCTAGTTGCGGGCTACGGTCGGTTGGAAACGGAGGCGGGGATGGCTGAAGGAATGCTTACGCCCGGGGATATGGAAAAGCTCGCGATTAACGAGCGGGTGGCGCGGGAGGCGTTCGATCTGGGTCAACGCAGGCTCGCCGATGCGCTTGAGACGAAGGCGCACTTCGACCATAAGGCGACGACGATATTCACCGCCTTCGTCACAATCTCGCTTGCGGTTTTCGGCGTGGGGGCGGCGATCCTACGAGACCCGCTCTTGCGCGAAACGGCATGGGCGTTCTTTTGCTCCGGGACGTTTTTCGTCGCCGCCGCTTTCGTTTCAGCGTGGAGCATGCGCGGGATGGAGTATGGGTATATGGGCTGGGCCCCTGAAGTGTGGTTGCGGTCAGGCGTCATCGACGGCGACGACCAAACTGTTGGCCATATGCTCGCCTATGGCGCGCACAGAACAGTTCACCTAATCGCGCAAAGCCAAGCGTCGAACAGCGCGAAAGCCGCACTGCTGCTGAAGGCCGTCATCATCGGCGCGTGTGGCGCGCTGGCGTTCGGCGCGTCGGTAGGGCTGACGCTCTGGTCTATCGGGTGATTAGCCCGCCACCGATATCTTTCTTGCCGGTATCGCTCGGTTGTTCCGGCGGCGGCGGAGGCGGGTCCTTCTTATCGCTCATAATGGTCTCTGAGGCTTTAGATCCAAAGGGGGAGTTAATGGCCGCGAGCATGCTTGTTTTCGAGGGTGAAGGCGGCGAACTCGCTTCTTACCTTGGAGTCGATTTTAGCGAAGCCGCGCCGTCGCGCGAAAGCGAGGAGCTGATCAGGGTCTATTATGATTCGTTCGATCAGGACGCGGGACCCCTGCCGCCGAAGGTCGTCGATTTTCTGACGCATCTTGGCTTCCCACTGGTCGAAGGCGGGGATCATTGCATCGTCGCAAATCTCTTTAATGCGCTCATAGTCCTCGCGCCGAAACCAGGCGACGGCGACCGCCCTTAACGCAGCCATCTTTTTCTCCCGTTGGGTTTCCGGGTCACCGCCCGCCACAGCAGCGCCAAACATAACATTTCTGTTGACTTGATCAAGCACAACATATATGTTGCGTCCATGAACAGTAGGCAGGCCAAGCGCTATCTCGCCCAAAAGGGAGCGACGTTCTATCCCGGCAAAGGCGGACACCTTCACGTCACGCTTAACGGCAAGCGCTCGGTCCTACCGCAGCATGGCGGATCGAAAGACATTCCCAAGGGGCTCTGGCTTTCGATCCTCAAGCAGCTCGGCATAGAGGAAAAATAATCATGCGTTACGCCGTCACGCTCACCAAAGACGGAGACGGGATTTCCGTTTGCGTCCCCGACATCCTGGAAGCCCTTACCTTTGGTGAGGATCGGGACGATGCGCTCGCCCGCGCGTCTGATGCGATCGAAACCGCCCTCATGGGCTATATGGCCGCCCGTGAAGACATTCCGGCGCCAAAGGCGAAAGGGCGTCACTACGTCACGCTGCCCGCCCTTTCCGCAGCGAAGATCGAACTCTATTCGGCGATGCGCGCCGCCGGACTCGGAAAGGCCGCGCTCGCCAAGCGGCTCGGCGTCGCCCTGCCGCAGATCGACCGATTGCTTGATCTCGGCCATGCCTCGCGGCTCGACGCGATCGAGCGCGCCTTTGCCGTGCTCGGCAAGACCATCAGCATCGAAGTGCGCGACGCCGCGTAGGAATTACCCGCTTTTATTGTCCCGCCATGGCGGGAGCGCGGGTCAGGGGCTTGCTCAGCGCCGGGGCGAATTGTTCCGGCGGCGGCGCGTCGGCGCCGGAGCTGGTCGGCCCGCACAATCCGCCTAATGCGCCGACCGGGTTCTGGCCGGCGGCGCGCGCTTCGGCAATCGCATAGGCGCAGTATCCCCAGTCTGGCCGGCGGCCGAGCACATAGTCGACGCGCTTCCAAAACAGCCGATAAAGCGGAACATTGTCCATCTGGCCTTCGAACGTCGATCCGCCACTCCCCTGTCCAGCTTCGGAAATCGACACGCTCGCGACCATTTCCCCGGGCGCTTCCTCGACGGTGAACTCCCATTTTTCCCGGCCCGTCGCGGCCGCAAGAACGGCATAGATGAAATATTTGCGCAGCGCGGTGAACCCGTGGGCGGTGTGGCGTATCTCAACGTCCTCGGGGTCTGAATGCTTCATCACCGTTTCCGCGGCGCGAATGATCCGCTCGCGGTCTTCCCCCTTGTAACGCCGCGTCGCTTCGGCGAGAAAATCGTCCCGATCGACGATCCTGTGCGAATTGCAGCCCGCGAGCGTCGCTACGGCGATCACAGCTGCAAGCGGCATTATGAATTTCAACATCTTTGTAACCCCCGTGCGCTTTAATCAGGTCTTGCGTAAGCCCTACGGGCGGTTAGCCCGCGTCGGCAACTGCGTCATGGAAATCGTGCTCATGGACGATAAGAAGTCGCGCGCCAGCTTTGCGTAATTCGACCGCCTTCTCCACCTTGCGCCCATAGCAGGCATACATCCAGCAAGGGTTTCCCTCGGCTCCAACTATCAGATATTGCAGGTTTGGCGAGACGCCGTGCAATGGCCTACCCCCTCGTTCGATGACGAGATCGAAAAATTCCGCCCTCGTGTATTTTTCCGACGCGCCAGTGAAACAGAATGTCGACCCGCCAAACGAAATCTCCGGCTGCACAGCGCACACGCCGACGATGCGCGCGCCTTCCAAAAGAAGCGGCTGTTTGATTGTCCTGTCGTCCAGAACGGCGATAAATTCAGCGAAGAAACCCCGAAGCGTTTGATGCGTCGCCGCATCAATGCCTTCTCCCGCCAAAACCCCTGTGACGAGGCTCGAAACCTCATCATATGGCCATAGCGTCCTAAGATGATCGCGCTCCTCGAGCCAGTCGGACAGGCCCCTCAGTTCCTGCTCTGTAATTTTGCCATCGGCCATGATCCCACCCAAGACTGCGTGCAGCCTTTGCATGTCCGCCGCCGTCCCCCCGGTGAAATCTGACGAGCGCAACTTTTCACAAAGCCATAGGATGTCCTGCTTCTCTTCGTCTGAGATGACACCGTCAGCAATTGCGTTTCTGACCACAGGCGCCAGCTCATTAAACGGGTGAGTATCCGTGACGGCGCGATGTTCAAGCAGCCATGTTTCTAGAAAGGCGACCTCGTCACTGTTTATCTCGCCGTCGATGGTGATGCCTTCGACGATTCCGATGAGCGAATTTAAAGACTTCTCTAGCCGAGACCGTCGAGTGAATTTGAAATACTTGGTATGATCCGCGTGCATGATCAACCTCCATGCCGGCCCTCTCAGAGCCTTGAAATTCTCCCCGCTACGCGACCGATAATCGCGACATTTTCGCCATCCAGAATGAGTTCGAAAGGCTCATATTTCGGGTTGGACGATCGGCAAATGATCCGTGGCGGATCGCTGTTGCGCATCAACTGGACGTGCTTAACGATCACGCTGTCACCATCCCTGATCGCGAAGATGGCGTCTTGTTTTGGGTCTTGGTTCGAGCGATCAATGAGAACCCGATCTCCAGGCGAGAGGTCCGGCAACATCGAAGGGCCATCAATGGAGATGATGTCCGTGAACTGTGAGCTGAGCCGCATTTCTCCCTTCAGCCACGAGGAAGGAAAAAACCATTGGTCCTTCACACGCTCTTGCGCTTGTCCTGCCGAATGATCCCCAGGCAGCGCATAACCCCCTCCGTAAGATGCGCCACCGCGCAAGTCGTATTCCGGGATGCCGCGTGTCTTGTTTTCAACAATCGGTTCCGACGGCTCTTGGTGCGGGCGATTGAGTCCCCTCGTTTCGCCGAACTGCGATTCGGTGAGCTGCTCCGGCGTCCAGTCCAGCGCCTTAGCAAGCTTCGCATAATTACCGCCTTGAATACTCGTCTTCCGGTCGATCAAAATATCGTTTACGAAGCCCTTCTTCAGGCCCCCAATCCTCTCGGCCTCGAACTTGTTTCTACCAAGCTCAACCAAGCGGTCTGAAACAATTTCCTTCAAAGACTTAGCCATATTGGATTTATACAACACGCCGTTATGGGTTTCTGGTTGTATTTTTACACTTGACATGGTTGGATTTTTACAACCATATTCCAGTCATGGAAAAGGAACTTGTCGCCAATCTCAGGGCTGTTTTCGACGCCTTCGCAGCTGTCTCGAAACTGAAGGCCTCGACGACGTGGGCAAGAGCGGTTGGCGATGCGCGGTTCATGGACCGGCTCTCGTCGGGATCCAGCTTCACGATCAAAACCTACGACAACGCGATCAAATGGTTCTCCGACAACTGGCCTGACGGCGCTGTTTGGCCTGCGGATATTTCGCGGCCGACTCCTTTCGTCAAACAAACAGCATCCGCCTCCCCTTTCACAGAGGCCGCGCCGTGACGATCCACGTCCTGCATCGCGCCGAAGTCTTGACGGTCGCCGCCGGCGACGACGGCGAGATCGCGATCACCTTCCGCTCGCGCGACGACAAAACCAAGATCGAAGCGATTGGTCTGCAGGCCGCCGACGCAGGAATCTTGATTGAAGCACTCTCAACTGTGCACGACGGGCGCTCGCCGCGCGTCACCATTCGCGAAGAGGGGAATGCCTGATGTTTCGGATCAAACACGCTTTCTCGCATCTCCTCGATCGCTTCTGCATGGCGGTCTACCGCCGCGGCGAGCGCGCTTGGAAAAACTCTCCCGAGCGCGCCGCTCGGCGCGCCGCCTGGCTGGCGTCGCCGGAGCGCGCAGTGGAAAGACTGAGAATAAGGGCGGAGGTCTTTGCTGAGCATCAAATCCTCCGCCATCGCCCTAGCGACGGGCCTGTTCCAGACCGAGAGCGGCTAATAGCCGACTGGCTTCTTTCTTTTGAGCGTCAGGCGTCCATGCGTCCTGGAATGCGCGCGCAATGAGCGCCTCGCGAAACCTCTCGGCGAAGGAGTACTCGTGCTCGATGAGCGCCGTCGCGATTGCGACGATCGCATCGAAATGCGCTTCGCCAGTGAAAAGAAGATCATCCCGCATCGTCGAAACTCTCATGGCAAGGTCTTCGACGCGCGCTTCCAGTTCTTCGATATCCATGGTTCGTCCTCATAGGTTGTCCAAGCCTTCCCATGATGGCGAAAGCCGCGGGGCGCGCAAGCGTTCCGCGGCGCGGTTTCAAGACGATCGCGACCCGCAATGGGGCGTCTTCGTCTGGGGCGCTGTGATGTTCGCATTCTGGATCGGCGTGTTCATCTGGTGGAAGGCGTCATGACCGATCCCGACGACATTCGCCTGAGCACGCGCGCCTCGCTGATCCTCATCGGCTGCGCCGGCCTCGCGCTCGGTCTGTTTCTGTATTTCGGCAAGGTCGCGATCGATGAGGCTGTGCGCCTCATCTTCGGGCCAGGCTGATCGTGAGCTTCGCGGCGATTTCGGATCCCGCCGCGTCGTCCTGCGCCGCAAGGAATGTGCGGCTCGCGTTGCGGTGAGAGTCGCAACGCTCCGTTGAGCCCTCCTTGGGCGTTTCCTCCCTCAACTGCCGGGCGCTTCGGCGTCCGGCTCTTTTGGGGAACTGAATTTGTATCTGCTCTTCCGACTGGCCAGTTGGCCCGCAAATAAACCGAGCATCGTGTTTCGAAGCGGAACTAGGAACGCGCCGAGCCATGGACGGCATCATCAGGTCTGACCGGAGGCCAAAGAGGATTCCATGGACGACGGCGGTTTGGAGGCGGGTGTGCATCTCGACCGTTCGTTACTGGTGACAGCGGGAGAGACTGCACGGAATTTTGTTTCGACGGGCTCCTTCGAGACGCCGCTTCGCGGCTCCTCATCAGGTGAGGTTTCGAAGGCGGCGGACCGGCCTGTCGTTCCTGTGTGCGTCGCATCGCGTTGCGTCTGATTGGCGTCTCCGCGTCGCGTTGCGTCGAGTTTCGTAAAGGAGTTTGGGGAGGCGGACGCAAAACCTTTCGCCGCCCCGCGTTTGACTGGGGCTGTCATTCAGAATTCGTTCGATGACGCGCGCGGCGGGCTGGCCGATCCGCGTCCAACTGTCCGAGTGAGCGTCTATCTCGTCTTCGTCCATGTCCCGATAGGAGCATGTCGACGCATGACGAATCGTCAGAGATTTGAGGACAAACGCATGAGCATCGCGGCGACCGCCGAAAAGATCATCCGCGAAACCATGGCGGAGCGCGGGCTGAAAAAGCCGGACGCGCGTCGCGTCGTGGCGCGCGAGGTCGGCGTCAAGCCCGGCGCGTTGGAGCGCCTGGGCAACGGCTCGCTCGTCCATGTCGAACGCATTACCGATCGGATCAACGCCTATGTCGTGCAGCGGCTGGAAAGAAAGATTGCGGATATTGAGCACGAACTGGCGCTGGCTCGCCTTAAGGCTGATCGCACTGTTGAACCTGACATTGACCGCGCGCGGGCTGCGCTCGAAGACGCGAGGCGGGCGCTGCGCCATGACGGAAAATGAATTGGAGCGCGCGATCGTCGGCTATCTCGACATCCGGCTGCAGAAAGGCCATTGCGCGCTGGCGCTGCCGAAGGGCGAGAGCCTGTCCGGATTTTGGCGGGAGCGCGCCTCGCCCGCCCTGCTACGCGCCGGCGCGCCGCGCCTGGCGATTGTCGGCGCGGGCAAAATCTATCTGATCTTCACGCGCACCGAGGGCGACGACCTTTCCGAACTTGAGGAGGAATTCAAGGCGTGGTGCGCGGCGCATGACACGCCTTATTGCGTGGCCCGCTGCGTCGATGACATTCGCGTCGCGCTCGACCATTGGCGTATCCCGGTGAGGGCTGCGGCATGAGCGACAGGGTAGACGGCGGACAGTTGCGCGCCTTCATCGAGCGGATCGAGAAGCTCGAAGAGGAAAAGCGCGCGATCGGCGACGACATCAAGAGCGTTTACGCGGAGCCAAATCGACCGGATTCGATCCGAAAGCCATGCGCGCCATCGTGGCGATGCGCCGGCAAGACAAGCATAAGCGCGAAGAATTCGAGGCGATCCTCAATCTTTACATGGACGCGCTCGGCATGCTCGGCGACACGCCGCTGGGCCGCGCCATGACCGGGCGTCGCCGCCTGCCCAACCGCCGCGCCGGCGAGACCCGCGCGATGATGTTCCGCGACCGCGAATATCGTCTGACGGTCGGGCGCTTCGACGACGGCGGGCTCGCCGAAATTTTCATCGACGCGGAAAAGGCCTCGACCGATTCCGCCGACGACGCGCGCGACGCGGCGCTTTGCCTGTCGCTCGCCCTGCAATTCGGCGTGCCGTCGGAAACGATCCGCCAGGCCGTGACCCGCGCCAGCAATGGCGCGCCGGCCGGGGTGATCGGCGCCGTGCTGGACGCCTTGGCTGTCGACGAAACAAGGGAGCCGCATCGTGACGCATGAGCCGCGCGCGGGCAGTAAATTTGCGGAGGTGTTGCGCCGCGCCCGGCAAGGCGCGACGCAAAAGCAGATCGCGGCGCAGACCGGCTTTGAATATTTTTATGTCGGCGTGGCGCTGGCAAAGCTGCGTGGCCGTGGGCTGCTGGCGAAGCCCGATGAGATCTGGACCGACGCGGTGCTTGAAGCGCTGCGCGTCGCCATTGTCGTCGATGGGCTGAAAGGCACGGCGGCGGCCGCGCGGCTGACGCAGCGGTTCGAGCGGCCGTTCAGTCGCGATCAGGTCGTCGGCGTCGCGCTGCGCCGCGGCTGGCGCGCGGGCGCTGTCGACGCAGGGGCGGGCCTCGCCAAAAATCCGCCGCGCTGGACGGCGGCGGCTGAAGCCGCGTTGCGCGCCGCTGTCGCGGATAAATTGTCAGGCCGCGAAGCCGGCGTGCGCCTCACCGAGATGTTCAAAATTCCCTATTCACGCAACATGTGCATCGCCAAAGCGCAGAGGCTAGGCCTGCAATTTATCAGCGAACCTGGACCGCGCTGCGCAAAATCAGCGCCTCAAGCGTCGGCGCGCCGGGCCGCGCGCCAGAAGAAACGCGCGCCTGCGGTCGTCTGCGGCGAAGCGCAAGAGGCCTGGGCGCCGCAGCGGCTGGCGCTGCTCGATATGCGCCCGGGCGACTGCCGCTACCCGCTTGGCGACCCGGGCGCGGAAGGCTTCGGCTTTTGCGGCGCGCCGGCGCGGCCCGGCGAAACCTATTGCGCCCATTGCGCGCGCATCGCCTATGAGACGCCAGCGCAGCGCCGCAAGCGGCGCAAGGAATGGTGCGACGCGCGCGGCCTGCGCGTCGAGCGCGAATGGACCGGGCGCGAAGGGAGGCCGGCGTGACGCGCCGCGCCAATCCGGCCGTGGCGCCGCAGGAGATGGTCGACGCAGCGATCGCGGCGGCGGCCAAGATATTCGGGGCGACGCCGCGCGAGGTGCGGCGCGGGTCGCGCCGGCACGCGGCGCGGCGGGCCAGCATCGTCGCCGTGGCCGGGCTCGCCGCGGCCTGTCCCGAGGCGACGCTGACCAGCGTCGGGCGGCAGTTCGGCTATTACGCCGACGGGCGCGGCGCGATCGAGCGGGTCTGCGTGGCGCGACAGGCGACATGGTGGCGCGACGATGCGGTCGAGCGGGTCGCCGAGGCGGCGCGCGCCGCGCGCGCCGCGCCGATCTCGCCGCCGATCTCGCCGCTAATCGTCGCGCCAAGCGTCGCGCCAGCGCCTACGCCAGGCCAAACGCCAGGCCAAACGCCAGGCCAAACGCCAAGCCAAACGCCAAGCCCAGCGGCGCGCGGGCCGCGCGTCGCGCGACTCCGGCCCGCGCCGCGGCCCCGCGACGTCGCGCCGATCCTGTGCGGCGATCCGCCCAAGGGCCGGCGCGAGCTGCTCGAGGCGCTGGCGAGTCCCGACTATGGACGCAGCAACGGCAGGTGGGCGTGATGGCCGGCCTTGGCGAATTTGGCGAACATATGCGCCGGCAAGAGATGGATCTCGCGCGGAATCGAAACGCGCTTGTCGGCCGCGTCGACATGGCGCGCAAGCCGCCTGGTCCGCTCAGCGCGAGCGGCGAATGGCTGTGCGGGCATTGGGCGCAGACCGCCTCGGGCCGCGTCTTTTATCCGCTCGATCCGCGCGTCGAAGACATCTGCATTTACGACATCGCCGCCGGCCTGTCGCGCCTATGCCGCTACGCCGGGCAGCTGCGCGACGACGTCGAGCATTATTCGATCGCCGAGCATAGCGTTTGTCTTGCGCGCTATTTTTACGCGCGCGGCGAGATCGATCTGGCGCGCTGGGCGCTGATGCATGACGCCGCCGAATTCTGCGGCGAATTGATCCGCCCGATCAAAAGCGCGGTTTCCGAATATCGCACGATCGAGGCGCGGATCATGCGCGTGATCTGCGCGCGCTTCGGCCTGCCGCTCGTTGAGCCGGACGCGGTGAAACGCGCCGATCTGCGCATCCTGCTCGATGAGCGCGCCGCGGTGATGGCGCCGCCGCCCGCGCCCTGGGACGTCGACGATATGGCGCCGCTCGGCGCGATCATCCTTTGCTACCCGTCGCGCATGGCGCGCGCTGCGTTCCTGCATTGGTTCGGCGTGCTGTTTCCGAATGAACAGCTCAGCTTCGCTTCACGTGAAACATCATCAACGGCGAGGTAATCAAAATGAATGAGAGAATCATCGGAACATTCCTAGCTTTCTTTATAATTTTCATCATCTGCGCGGGGCTCGCCGGATGCCCTCAATATGGCGTCTATCAACAACGCCTCGCCGGCGAGGCGGAACTCGCCAAAGCTGAGTTCTCTAAACGCATCGCTGTTACCTCCGCCCAAGCCAAATTGGACGCCGCGAAACTCGAAGCCCAAACGGATGTTGTGCGCGCAGAGGGCGTAGCGAGCGCGAACAAAATCGTCGCCGACAGTCTAGGCGGCCCAGAAGGTTACCTGCGCTGGAAATATATCGAAATGCTCGAGCGCTCCGATGCTGCCGGGCATGACGTCATCTATGTCCCCACTGAAGCCGGCCTCCCGATCCTCGAAGCCGGCAAGCGCCAGCGTAAAGAAACCGGAGGCCAGTGAGATGGATGACGGATTCGAGTGGTTTGCGACCCAGGATCGCGAACGATGGCTGGCGACATACTGCATCACACGCGAAGGCGCGATCCACGTCGGCAGGAAGAGTTTCGACGGCGCGTTCTATATTTACCAGGCGCGCCGCGAGGAGATTGATCTGCGCATTAAATCTTGGTCGCTCATGGAGCTCCTCACGGCGATCAATGACGAACGCGTCGATCCTGACGGCGACGGCTCGGTGTTTCGGCCTGCGCCGAGCGAGGCGCAGCTTTCCGACCTGGAATCCTGCGTCGAAACGGCCATCCGGCAATGGGCGTGGAAGCACGAACTCGCGCCGGAGGCCTGGGCGTTCGCCGAAAGGCGCAATGAAGAGCTAATCCCAGATGAGCGCGACTATCCGCCAGATGTTCGGGCGCGCTATCATGCTCTCGTCGCACGCATGGGCGCTCCGAAAGAGGCGCGCGTGTGATGCTACTGATCCCCAGCCACCCACTCGCGAATATCTTCCCAATGATCGAAGGCGAGGATTTCGCCGCGCTCACCGAAGATATTCGCGCGAACGGGTTGCGGGAGAAAATCAAGCTCTATGACGGCATGATCTTGGATGGGCGCAATCGCTATCGCGCCTGCCTGGAAGCTGATGTCGATCCGGTCTTCGAGCTGTTCGACGGCGACGATCCCGTCGCATATGTCATTTCACTCAATTTGCGCCGCCGACAGCTTGATGAATCGCAACGCGCCATGGTTGCGGCGCGGCTGGCGAATATGCGTCAAGGCGCGCGGACGGATTTGAGACCTTCGGCAAATTTGCCGGAAGTTTCGCAACCGCTGGCCGCTCAACTGACAAATGTCAGCGAGCGGAGCGTGCGCAGCGCGCGCAAGGTGATCGAAAGCGGTGATGACAATCTCGCTGCGGCGGTAGACCGAGGGAAGGTGGCTGTCTCGATCGCAGCGAAAATCGCCGATATGCCGGCGGCAGATCGCGAGAAAGTTATGGCTGCCGCCGCGCCGGAACACGCGGTCAAAAAGGTTGCGCGGCAAAAGAGGGAGGAGGAGCTCGCCGACAAGCAGCGCGCGCTCCCCAACAAGAAATATGGCGTGATTTACGCCGACCCGGAATGGCGCTTCGAGACCTATTCGCGCGAGACCGGCATGGATCGCGCCGCCGACAACCATTATCCGACAAGCGAGACGCAAGACATTTGCGCGCGGGGCGTCGTAGCGATCGCGGCGGATGATTGCGTGCTGTTTCTCTGGGCGACGGCGCCCATGCTCCCGGACGCGCTGCGCGTCATAGCTGCCTGGGGCTTCGCCTACAAGTCACACTGCATCTGGGCGAAGGACAAGATCGGCACGGGCTATTGGTTTCGCAATCAGCATGAGCTTTTGCTGATCGGGACGCGCGGCAATGTTCCGGCGCCGGCGATGGGTGGCCAATGGCCGTCGCTGATCGAAGCGCCGGTCGGCGCGCACTCCGCAAAGCCGGAAAAATTCGCCGAGATGATCGAAGCCTATTTCCCCAATCTGCCGAAGATCGAATTGAACCGGCGCGGCCCGCCGCGGGACGGATGGGACGCGTGGGGGAATGAGGCGGGACAAAGCACAGGTTTGGAGGTCGGCGACGCATGAGCATGCAGATGCTTCTCTGTCCTCCATCACCGCCCGTCGATCTGCCAGACTATGGCGAGTTGCCGCCCTATCTGCGCCGGCCCGACGCGAGCGGCGCTATTGCGACGCTCGAATATGTCGCGGCGCATTCGGGCGAGAAAGAGGATATCCCGGCAAAATGGCGCTTGAGCGGATCATCCGCCGTCATCTTGATGGCCGAGAAAATGTTCAGCGGCGCGCATGCTTCGGCGCGGCGCGACACAATTCTGTTCTTCGCCTGGTCAGCGAATTTCGACGATCTGCTCGCGATCATGCAGCGCTATCCGGTCGCCATAGATGATGGGGCCCGCGCGGCATGGGAAGCGCAATATGCCGAGGCGATCAGATCCTATCGCTTCCGCGCACTCGCCCCGAGCGCGGCCGCGGCGAGTCGGGGGCGATTCAAGGGAGAGTTGAAGCCGTTCCAAATGGAAGGCGTGCAGTTTCTGCTCTCCAATGCGCGCGGCATTCTCGCTGACGACATGGGCCTTGGCAAGACGGTGCAGGCGCTGGCGGCGGCGGAAGCGCTAGACGAATGGCCGGTCGTCGTCGTGGCGCAGCCGCATGTGCAGTCGCACTGGATCGGCAAGATTCCAGAGTTTCTTCGCGCGGAGAAGGCGCGATCGGGATTTTTACAAGACGCTGGCGCGCTGACATTCGCCGATCTACGCGGGATGAAGGTCGACGCGTCAATTCCAGCGGCCGACATTTACGTCGTTCACTATCTCGTGCTGCATGCCTGGACGGAATTTCTGATCGAACGGGGCGTCAAGGTCGCGATCTTTGACGAAGTGCAAGAATTTCGCGCCAAGGGCACGCGCAAGCGGGCGGCTTTGGAAGCGCTGGTCAAGGCGTCGCGCTGCGCGTGGGGCCTGTCGGGAACGCCGATCTACAATCACGGCATTGAGATGCTGAACGTCATGGATGGCGTCAATCCGGGCTGCCTCGGCACGCGCGTCGACTTCCAGATGCGTTGGTGCGATCACCGCGACCCGCGTGTCGTCAAAGAGCCGGAAGCCTTCGGCGCCTATCTCTCCGCCCGCGGGCTGCTGCTGCGCCGGCGCAAAAAGGATGTGCAAGCGCAGCTTCCGTCGAAAATGCGGGTGATCGAAGCCATCGACGGCGACAACGCGTCTTTTGCCGAGATGATCAAAGAGGCGGTCCGCCTCGCCAAGGAAGCTGAGTTCGAAGACGCATTCGAGCGCGGCCGCAAGGAAGCGGAAGCGCTTCGCTGCGCCAGGCAAGCGACGGGCCGCGCGAAAGCTCCCGCGGCGGCGGCGTTCATCACGTCGCTGCTTGAGGCTGATCAACCAACGCTTGTTTTCGCGCATCATCACCTCGTGCATGACGCGCTGCTTGCGACGCTGGCAAAATTCGGCCCCGTCTCGATCACCGGGCGCGAGTCCATGGCGGAGAAAGACTACAACCGCCGACTCTATATGGACGGCGAGACGAATGTCTGCATCCTCGCGCTCCGAGCCGCGACCGGCATCGATGGGCTGCAGCATCGCACGCAGAATGTCGTTTTTGTCGAATTCGACTGGTCACCGGCGGTGCATGCGCAGGCCGAAGACCGCGCGCATCGCATGGGCCAGCAGCATCAGGTGATGGTCTATTACCTGAAATCAGATCTCGGCACTGACCCCGAGATGATCTCGCTGCTTGGCGTGAAAGAGGCGCAGGCGCTCGGAATCCTTGGC
The DNA here is from genome assembly GCF_000304315.1 of Methylocystis sp. SC2. NCBI lineage: Bacteria > Pseudomonadati > Pseudomonadota > Alphaproteobacteria > Hyphomicrobiales > Methylocystaceae > Methylocystis > Methylocystis hydrogenophila. Next base: position 1,679,781 of record NC_018485.1, read on the forward strand.
GATAGCGGAGATTCGCAACAAGACGCGAATATCGCGCGCGAGACGGCGGAAGAGAAGAAGAGCGCCATCCTCGACATGCTGCGGAGCATGCGCTGATGCTCCGCATAACCTTCGAAATCTTGCCCGGCGGCTCTGAGGCCAAGAAACGCACGATCGGCTTGATGGAGCTCGCGCTGATCAAGCGGCATCCGAACGGGACGGCGGATTATGCGGTCGTGATGACGAAATGTCCGCCGTTCAAGGGCGCGCTGAAAGCCGCCTGGCGCAAAGGCAGCGTGACGTCTGACGGCGCGGCGATGAATCGCGTCATGGCCGGCGAAGACGAAGAGCTGATCGTCGCGCTGGCGGAGGGCCATCACCGCACGCGGCGCGGCTGTTACGATCTGCTGCTGCGCGCGCTGAAGGGCTGCGGCATGGAGGCGCGGCAGTGAGCGATTGGGCGAAGAAAACAGCTGACAAATACATTCGCTCAGACGGACGGCCGCCGGACGGGAGAAAGGCCTCATCTTATCACGACGCTGCTGAAGCCGCATGGCGCGCGAACGCTGAAATCGTGCACCGTTTTCTGCGGCGAAAAGAGAATCTCAACGATGCGGAGGGGCGCGAGGCGCTGTTCGCATTTCAGAGGATTGGAGACGGCGTCAATCGCCAGCATAAGAGATTTCTCAGCGAGATGGCGGCCCGGCAGTGACCCAATCGCGCACCGACTCCCTTCGAGAAACCCTTGCGCACACGCTGGCGCGCTTTGTCGTCTCGGCGCTGGCGACAGCCTATGTGCTGCCGCTCGTCGGCGTCGATTTGCCGCTCACGCAAAATCTCACAGCGCGCGCGGCGATGACGGCGATTCACGCCGCGCCGACTTACGCGATCCGCCGGGCGTTCAATGCGCGCGTGGGGAGGTCGGCACTATGAGTGTGGCGCCGGCGCGGATCATTCGCGAAGCTATGATCGGCCATCCCATGGTTGGGGATCCGCGCTTTGACGACAGCGGCAAGGATGGCTTGCTCATTCGCCGCGCCTGTCAATATGCAGCTGGAATTTTGAAGAAACGCGGCCTTCTGCCCGACGACGCGAGTCATTTATCGGCCACATGGATTCCGCAGCAGCGCTGCGTGATCTTTTGGCGCGACGGCGTCATCGCCACGATTTACCGCATTCCCGATTACGTCATGGATTACGACCCGAAGAGGGCGCTGCTGCCATGACGAAGCGCTCGTGAAACTGAGAGGAGAACTAAAATGAGTATGCAGGCATTGCAATGGGCGCATGAGCAGAAAGTCGGCCACCCAGAGGCAAAACTCGTCTTGATCTTACTCGCGGCGGCGAGCGGCTGGCCCGAGGCCGCCTGTTTTCCGGATCTGGGAAAACTCGCCGAGCAAGCTGAGATTCGCTCGGCTTATGAGCTGCGGTTCATTCTCTCGCGGCTGAAGCAGCAAGGCTTGGTCGTCGAGATCGAACCTGACTTCGGATTCCTGATCTTGCCGTCTGACGAGGACTCCCGCGCGCTCGCGGCAGACCCAGATCGCGCGCGGCGGGAGTTCGCCGACTATCTCCCCTCGCGCCGTCAGATGAACCCGCAGAAATAGCAGCATCATCTTTTTCCTTAACAGTGGAGGCCAAGAAAATGGCGGAGGCGATGGTGCGCATTCACCGCGCGGCGCGACGACGGTCATACACGATCGTCGACAACGCCATTCTTGCCGGCGGCGCGCTCTCGCTCGAGGCTATGGGCCTTTTGGCGCATCTCTTGTCGCGTCCGGACGACTGGAATGTTTCGCTTGCGCAGCTCGGGCGCCTGCATGGCGTCGGGCGAGATCGCATCCGGCGGATCATGCACGAAATCCGCGACGCCGGGTATGCGCGGCTGGAGACGATCCGCGACCCTGAAACGGGCCATTTGCGCGGCACAGTGTGGAACGTGATGGAGCTGGCGGAGACGGACGAAGCCTGCGCGGCGCGTGTCGCCGCCGACGCTCACCGAGAGCCTGAAAACCCGTCTCTCGGTGAAGAATCAACAACATCCACCGAGAGCCTGAAAACACCGACGCTCGGTGAAAACCGACAGTCGGAAAACACCGACGCTCGGCGAAAACCGACTGTCGGTTTTCAGGGCGCCAACCAATTAATATATAATAAACCAATTACTGACTCTGAGAACCAAAGCTCTCTCTCTGAAGATTCGGTTGAATGCCGCGAGCGAGAGAGAGAGGATTTTCCAGAGCCAAATTTAGAAGCTCCTGTGGATTCACCACAAGCGGCGCGATCGCTTGTCGAGCATGATTGGGATAAATTCCGCGAGCGCTGGAGATGGCGCGCCGATGAGGCCGAAGACGTCGCGAAATGCGTGTTCGTCCATCTGGGCCAGGCCGATCGGGCCGCCGCGCTCCGCCATGTGCGCTATTACCTTGACGACAAGGCGAAGAAAGGCAAGCCGACCCTTTACGCTGGCAATTGGTTGAAAAATCGCGGCTGGGAAGAATTTGCTGAGCGAGAGGCGAGGGTCGCTGAGGCCGTTGCCCGGCGCAGACGCGAAGAGCGCGAGAAATACGGCGGTGTGATCATCCGACAAGGAACGCCACAGGCGGCGGCGTGGGCGCGCCACGACGGCGTTCGTCTCAAGTTCGGCCACGTCGGGCCGTTTTACGACGCCGTCGTGAAGCCCAGCGAATGGCCGCCATCTGCGACACATGGCGACGCGCCGCAGACCGAGCCGAGGCGCGAGGCAGGGTGAGGCGTTGGGATGCGGGAGGGTGTGGCGTGTGGCGTTTGCGTTAGGCGGACATTGGGGAGCAAGCGCGCATGGCGGGCGAAGGGGCAAACTCAGTGGAAAAAAAAGAACCCCTGCCGTTGGCTGAGGCGGGCAAGAATTGGCGGGAGCGTCGCCGCACCGAGGCGCAGTGGTATATCGTCGAGGCGGTCGAGGGGAAGGATTTCAGGGTTTACGGCGAGCTCGCCGCGATGGGCTATGAATGCTTTCGGCCGGTCGATAGGGTGATCATCACGCGACGGGTTATGGTCGGCGGCGTGTTGAAGCCGCAAAAGACCGAGCGCAAGATCCCGCGCTTCGGGCGCTATGTGTTTCTGCACCACGTCATGTCTGCGTCGGTGCGTTCGGCCATCCATGATTTGCCGGAGGTGAAGCGCTTCGTCTGCCTTGCTGGGACGGAAGAGCCGGCGAGCATTCCGGATGCGCTGATCGAATTCTACCGCAAAGGATTTGAAGGCGAGGCCAAGGAAATCGATCGCGAGTTCTCGCCGACCGATAAGGTGCGTATCGCGATCGGGCCGGCGACAGGCGTGATCGGCGTGGTGAAGGGGATTTCAGGCCTAGCGGCGCGGTTTGAACCGCGGGACAAGGCGTGCGGACCGCTGGTCGTGCCGCTGGCGCATCTCGAACTGGTTGAGAAGGGCGTCGGGCGGGTCGCCGAGGCGCATAAGCGCAAGGTCGCGCATGCGTGAAACGGCGTTGTCCACAAGGCGACGCCAAGCCTGGCAAAGGCGTCGGCGTCAACCCGGTCAAACGATCTTTAGTCGCGAGTTGACTCTTTCGCCGAGTCGGGCGTAACCCTAAAAACATTCGGCGGCGCGTCGTCGAGTCGAGTTTGAGACGCGCTACCGCAGAACCGGGCGCTAGGCGCCGGCGATGAGCCGGAGGTCTCCGAAGGGGAAGCGGGACAGACGCCGAACCATAGGCTCTCGGCCGCCACGCAAATAGGTCGAGACGTATCGCGCGGGCGCCATGCTCCGCATCCGAAGCGCGATACGTGAACGCCGCAGCCCCGCGCAAGCGCCGGGCGCGAAGTGCGAAGCTTTCCAGACATGTTGAGATCAAGGCGACATAAGCTTGCGCCGAGTCGCGCTGGCAAACTCGTCGTCCGCAAGCGGGCGGATGAGTTTTATCTCTCGAAAGCCTGGAAGGATTTTGGGGCTGGGATCATCAAGGCGCGTGGGCGGCGCTGCGAATCCTGCGGCAAGACGCGCGAGGCGGACGGAACGCCAGTGAAGCTGGTCGTCGATCACACCATCGAGCGGCTCGATGGCGGCGATGATCTTGATCCAGGCAACGTCAAGTTGATGTGCGTGCGCGAAGGCGGTAATGGCCAGCCACATGCGGATGGTGTGCTGGGCTGCTGTCATCCGCGCAAGACCGCGCAGGCGCGCGCCGACCGGTTGAGGCTCCTCTGATGGAGGGGGGGTCAAATCTCTAGCACCCGAAGGGGTCTTCACCACATAGGTTTTCATGCGCGCAAAATTTTTTTGGAGAGCAAAAGGTTTGATTAGGTGCGTTTGATTGGCGGAATTCAAAGATGAGTAACGACGCCAGCGGAAACAGCCCAAAATCAAAGCGCGGCGGCAAGCGACCCGGAGCCGGCAGGAAGCCCAAGGGTTATGTGAAGCCGGCTGCGATTAGCCAATTGAATCGGGTTCAGGCGCTTGCTTCAGAGCCGCCGGTCGAAATCGACAGCGTGGCGCAAACGCATGCCAAGGACGCGATCGAGGCGTTCGTAAAAATCCTATTCAATGGCAGCAGCGAGCCGGCCCGGATCTCCGCGGCGAAAGAAATCCTCGATCGCGGTTATGGAAAGCCTGCGGTAGAGATCGGCGGCGACGCGGCGCCGATGCTGCCTTTCATGATGCGGCCGACCAGCAACGATACGATCTCGGTCACCGAGGAGGTCAGACTGGAGGCGCGCCGCTACGCCAATCTGGCGATCAAGACGCTGCACACAATTGCCACCAACGGCGCAAGCGAAACTGCCGTCGCTAGCGCCGCTAAAGCCCTTCTTGACAGGGGCCTCGGCACAGTCGGCAAAGCGCGTATGATCGAAGATCAAAAGCCCGACCGGCTCGGCAAGAAAGAGGAAATTCGTCGCGCCGCCGTCGAGGCCACCGCCTCCGGCATCTTCTCGCCGCGCCAGCCGCCGCGAAATCCTGTCGCTAGAGCGCAATGATCCGATGGTCGACGGCGTGCCCGGACTGGCAAGAACGCATTGTCCAGGGCCGCTCGCTTATCCCGTTCCCGCCGCTCTTTCCGGAAGAAGCGCGGGTCGCGCTCGACCTTTTCAAATCGCTGCCGATCGTCGACGCGGTCGGTAAGCCGACATTCGGCCAATGCGCGCGCCCGTTCATCACCGATTTCGTGAGCGCGATTTTTGGATCATACGATCCCGAGACCGGCGAGCAGCTGATCAATAAATTCTTCGAGCTGATATCGAAAAAAAACGGAAAAAGCACAAAGTCCGCCGGCATCATGCTGACCGCGCTGGCGCGTAATTTTCGCGAGTCGGGCGAATTTTACATTCTCGCGCCATCTAAGGAAGTCGCCGACAACGCCTATACGCCGGCACGCGACATGGTGAATTCGCATCCCATGCTCTCGGCGATCATGAAACCGCGCCCAGGCCGCGTCATCGAACATCTGACCACCGGCGCCTTCATCAAGGTCATCGCGGCCGATACCGAAGTCGTCACCGGCAAAAAGACGATTGGCCTGCTGGTCGAAGAACTGCATGTGTTTGGCCAGATGGCGCGCGCCGCCAATTTGTTGATGGAAATCGAAGGCGGCCTGGCGTCGCGGCCGGAAGGCTTCGTGATCTATCTGTCGACCATGGCCGATGGCCCGCCGAGCGGCGTGTTCGCTGAAAAGCTCGAGGAGTTTCGCGCGATCCGCGACGGCAAGATTGTCGTGCCGAATAGTCTTCCCGTTCTCTACGAATTTCCATCCGATCTCTTAAAAAATGACGCGTTCCGCCGACCTGAAAACTGGCATGTCACCAATCCCAATCTCGGTGTTTCGGTCAGCGAGTCCTATCTCGCCCAGAAACTTGCGGAAGCCGAACGCGCCGGCCGCGCGCGCCTGAACGGGTTCTTCGCCAAGCATCTCAACGTCCAAATCACCATGGCGCTGCGCGCCGATGGCTGGACCGGTGCGTTGATCTGGGCCCGCGGCGGGGCGCCGGGGCTGACGCTCGACGATATCCTGGCGCGCTGCGAAATCGTCACGGTCGGCATCGACGGCGGCGGGTTAGACGACATCCTCGGCGTCGCCGTCGTCGGCCGCGAGAAAGGCACGAACCGCTGGCTTGCCTGGACGCACGGGTTGATTTCGACGATCGGCGTCTGGCGGCGTAAGGCCAATGCCGCGGAATATCTGTCGTTCAAGAGGGCCGGCGACCTGACTGTGTTTCGCTTCGGCCATATTGACGAGCGGGAAATCGACGAAGACTCCGACCTGGCCGATATTTTCGCTGACGTCCCGGCGGCGGTCGACGATCCTGAAGCGCTACCGCACGACATTCAATTCGTCGTCGATCTCGTTGCGCGGATCCGCGACGCGGGACTTTTGGCTGAGGTCGGCGTCGACGCGGCCGGCATCGGCGCCATCGTCGACGCACTGGCCGGCATCGGCGTCACCCAGGACGCCGGGACGCTGGACGCGGTTCGCCAGGGCATTGGCTTGATGGGGCCGATCAAGACCGTCGAGCGCAAACTCGCTGACGGCAGCTTTCGTCACGGAGATCAGCCCTTGCTGAATTACTGCGTCGCCAATCTCAAAATCGTCCCGACCTCGACGGCGATTCGCGTCGCGCGTGACGAAGCTGGTCTCGGCAAGATCGACGTGGCGATGGCGATGTTCAACGCTGTTTCGCTGATGACGCTGAACCCAGAATCATCGAGCGCCATTCCCGATGATTATGACCTGGCGGTGTGGGCGTGAAATTTTGGCAAGGCTGGTTTGGGGGCGCCGAGGCCTCGGACGACCGCTATGTCGACGACTGGCTCAAGGGAATGGAGCGCGGTATCGCGTCCGCGACCGGTCTGCGCGTGACTGTCGAGAACGCGTTGACGGTGCCCGGAATCTCCGGCTGCGTTCAGGTGCAATCCGAGGATATCGCGAAAGTTCCGCTGGAGCTCAAGCGGCGGTCCGACGATGGCTATGCGCCTGCGACCGAGCACCGGCTCTATTCGCTCCTGAAATATGGTCCGGCGCCGTGGCTCTCGCCCTATAAGTGGCGCAAGGCGATGGCGCATGTTGTCATGACCAGAGGCAACGCCTATTCGCGCGTCTGGCGCGACAGCATCGGTATGACCGAGAAAATCACGCCGGTCCAAACCGGCCGTTGCTCGGTGCGATGGGCGGATGACGGCGAACCCTTCTTCGACATCACATTGAAGGGCGTCGTCGAGCGCGGATTGACCTGGCAAGACGTTATCCACGTCGGATACCGCGACTCCGATCAATGCGCCGAAAACGGCGGCGTCATCGGCGTTTCGCCGATTGAGCAGAACAAGGAGACGGTGGCGCTGATGATCGCGGCGGAGCGCTTCGCCGCGGCATTCTTCGCGAACGGCGCGCAACCGTCGATGATTCTCGAATATGACAAGAAGCTGCCCAATGACGAAGTCGCGAAGCGCATCCGCGCCGGCATTGAACGCGTCTATGGCGGGCTCGACAACAAATGGAAGGTCGCGATCCTCGAGCTGGGGATCAAGATGCGCGAGACGTCCTTTGATCCGGCGAAAACGCAGCTGGTCGAAACCCGCAAGCTCGGCGGCGAGATGGCCTGCACGATGTTTCGCACGCCGCCGCACAAGATCGGCATTCTCGACAAAGCGACGTTCAGTAATATCGAGCAACAAAGCATCGACTATGTGACTGGTCCGCTCTCGTCGCTCGCCAAGTCGATCGAGTCGGCAATTACGATCGCGTGCCTGACGCCGCCGGAGCGCGAGATTTACAAGGTCGAGCACAATCTCGAAGGCCTGATGCGCGGCGATCTTCTTAGCCGCTATCGCGCTTATGCCATGGGTCGTCAGTGGGGCTGGCTGTCGGTCAATGATGTGCGTGACCGCGAGAATGAAAATCGCATCGGATCTCAGGGCGACGAATATCTCGTGCCGCTCAACATGATACCGGCAAACGACAAGCCGGACCAGCGCGACGACCAGAACGCATGGATGGAAGGTGACGTCCGCTATGCGTCGCCGCCGGCGCAAGTCAATGGCCGCACACATCTCCCCAACGATCTGAACTGAGGTCACACCATGGACGAGAATGGAGGCGGGCTGCCGGACGGCGGCGCGGTGACGCTTGCTGCGACAGCGGCTACTTCGGACAACCGGTCGGCGCCCGCGCCATCGCCCGCGCCCGGCGTGCGCCGCTATCCGCGCGTCGCCAGCGCCCTCACCGGTGAACCCTGGGCGATCGTTCCTTCCGAGCTCCATAAAATCGCGGCGATCGTTTCGCGCCATTCGATTGACGCCGGCAAGCAGGACGGCCCGCCCGCCTATATCAAGCGCGATTATGAGGTCATGGCTGGCCCTGGTGCGCAAAAGCTCCCCGGTGCGAGTCGCGCCTTTCTGATCGACGGCGTCGCTATTCTGCCAATCACCGGCCCGATCTTTCCGCGCGCCAATATGATGACGGAATTCTCCGGCGCGACATCGATCAGCACGCTGACCGACGATTATCGCAAGGCGCTGGAGAGTCCAGATGTCGGCGCTATCCTGCTGATGCTCGACAGCCCCGGCGGCGCCGTCTCTGGCGTCAACGCTTTCGCGGACATCGTGTCGGCCGGAAAGAAGAAGAAATACACCACGGCCTTCGTCGCCGGCGCCGCCGCGTCTGCGGCCTATTGGATCGCGAGCGCTGCGAGCGACATCGCGATGGAGCGAACCGCAATGGTCGGCTCGATCGGCGTCGTCGCGGCGATCCCCGCGCAAGTCGCTCCAGACGCCGACGGCGAGCTATGGATCGAAATCGTCTCCAGCAATGCGCCGAAGAAGCGGCCGGACCCGCTTTCCGAAGACGGGCGTGGTGAAGTCGTGTCGATGCTCGACGCGATCGAGGCGCAGTTCATCGCCGATATCGCGCGCGGCCGCGGCGTCTCGGTAGACAAGGTCAAATCTGAGTTCGGTCAAGGCGGCGTGATGATCGGCGCCGCGGCGGTGAGGGCGGGCATGGCGGACAAGGTCCAGAGCTATGACGCCACCCTCTCCGGGCTGCGCCGCATGGTCGCCAACAATCGAAAACTATCAGCCCTCAAAAGGGCCTGAGCTGGCGCATTCGCGCTTTTTACTGGCCGAAAGGAGACTCCAATGGCCGATATCGTGACCCTTCGCCAGAACCGCGCGAAGGCATATGAGAAGATGGAAGCGAGCCTCGCGGCCGACGATTCCGACACGCGTCAGGCGGACTTTGACGCTGCCGCGGCGGAGGTCGAAGCGCTCGATCGTGAGATTGCCAACGCCGAACGCGTCCAGCGCCTGAAGGGCGACGGCGCGGTCGGCACGCTCGAGTCTGGCGATCCGAACGCAATTCCGGCGCGCGGTTTTATGGCGAAATATCGCAACATGCCGGGGGCGAATGAGAAGCGCCCGGGAGCCATCCTTACGAGCGCGCAGTCGGCAGCCTTTGGCGATCTGTTGATGGCGACGCGCCGCGCCAAAATCACCGGCCAGGTCGATCCGCTGCTTATTGAAGCTTCGCAGGGTGCGAATGAGGCTATCGCCGAAGACGGCGGGTTCCTTGTCGAGAAGGACATCGCCGATGGTCTGCTGATGCGGACCTTTGCGCAGGCCAATCTTGCGAGCAAAGTTCGTCGCATCCCGATCTCGGCGCGGTCCAACGGCGTCAAGATCAATGCGCTCAAGGACGATTCTCGCGCGACCGGCGCGCGCTGGGGTGGCATGCAGACCTATTGGATTGGCGAGGGCGACTCCCTCACCCCGACGCGTCCGAAGTTCCGCCAGATGAACCTTCAGCTCAAGAAGCTCGCCGGCATGCTGTATGCGACAAGCGAAGCTCTCGCGGACGCGACGGCGCTGTCGTCGATTATCTCTGAGGCGTTCCCCACCGAATTCTCTTTCATGATCGACGATGCGATCTTCGAAGGCGGCGGCGTGTCCAATCCGCTCGGCTTCATGAATGCCGGCTGCAAGGTGACGGTCGCCAAAGAGGCGGGCCAGGCCGCGAAGACGATCGAATTCGACAATATCACCAAGATGTGGGCGCGCTTGCCGGCGCGTTCGATGGCCAGCGCGGAGTGGTGGATCAACCAGGACACGCTGCCGCAGTTGATGGGCCTGAACATGGTCATTGGCACCGGCGGCATTCCGGTCTACCTGCCGCCCGGCGGGCTGTCGCAATCGCCTTATGGCACGCTGATGGGCCGCCCGGTGATTCCGATGGAATACTGCTCGACGCTCGGCGCCGAGGGCGACATCGTTCTCGCCGATCCGACGAACTACGTCATGATCGACAAGGGCGATATCCAATACGCCACGTCCATTCATGTCGCCTTCGTGACCGATGAGCAGGCGTTCCGGTTTATCTACCGCTGTGATGGACAGCCGGTCGACGACAAGCCGATCACGCCGTTCAAAGGCACCGACAAGCAGTCGACCTTCATCACGCTGGCGCCCCGCGCTTAATCCACCGTCCAACGACACGATCATCTGACGCCCGGACGCTGAGTCCGGACGTCCTTCCCAACTTTCCTCCAGGAAGGATTTGCATATGTCGAATCTTACATTCGGCGCGCGCCATATCGTCAAGGGACTCGACGCTGTCGCCGACGCCTTCGCCGGCACGGTCTATTCCGACGTCGTCAATATGAAAGCGTATGCCGCCGCTCGGTTCATCGTCCATAAGGGCGTCGGGACCACCGGCACGTCGACGCTCACGCTCGAAGCATGCGACGATGCGGCTGGCAACAATCCCGTCGCGATCCCGTTCAGCTACCAGGTCTACGCTGGCGCTGACGATGTTCCCGCTGACGTCGTGAACGCCACTGCGGCCGGATTTGCGACAACTGCCGGCTCAAGCCAGCTCTATGTGCTCGAGGCGGAGTCGCAGCGCATGCCTGCGGCGAAGCCATGGTTGCGGTTGAAAGCTGTCGAAGTCGTGGATTCCCCCGTGCTTGGCGGCGTTTTGATCGAACTGCTGAAGCCCCGCTATGCGCGTCACGTTCCGGATACCGCGATCGCCTGATCTGCGGCGCCCTGGCCCCCCTGTTTCGCTTTCACAGCGGCCCGTAAGGGTCGGAACAAGGATTCTTCATTATGGCCACTCGTTCACGATTCGCCGCCGGCATCCTGACGTTCTTCGATCGCACGACGCGGGAAACGGTTCTTCCGCTTGCGCCGGTGTTCTTCGAAGATGATTTTCTCGGGCCGGCGCTCGACACCACGAAATGGACGGCGCTCGACACTGGAGCCGCGACGGAAGCCGTCGTGGCCGATTTGGCCAACGGCGCCGTCGGCCTCGCGCTCGACGCAACAAACGAAGTTCAGCTCGCCGGCATTTCTTGGAATGACCAGCGCACACTGGCGCTCGCCCAGGGCCTCATTCTTGAGGCGCGGTTCCGTCTTTCTGTCCTCCCTTCAGCGGCGAGCGTGATTGCGGTGATCGGACTGCAGGGCGATCACAACGCCGCCGTCGACACGGTCGCGGAGTCGATTTGGTTCCGCGCCGACGGCAATGGGCAGATCACGGTCGAGAGCGACGACACGAGCCATGAAACGTCGAAAGTCGCCACTGGCGTCACCGTCACCACGGCGGATTGGGTCATTGGCAAGATCGACTGCACAGACATTGCCGATGTGAAATTCTACATCAACGGCAATCGCGTCGCTGAAGGCACGACCTTCAATATGAGTCAGGTCGCCGGCTTGGCGCTGCAGCCGGTCGCGCGCATCAGCAAGAGCGCCGCGACGTCGGTCGGCACGCTGCAGGTCGACTATATTCGCGCATGGATGAACCGGGCGTAATCGCCGATGTTCGCCATCTCTGCGCCAGCGTCGGATCGCAATCTACTGACGCTCGAAGAGCTTCGCGCCGCTCTCGATCTCGACGGGACAGAAAGCGACGCGAAGCTTCTCTCGATCGGGCTGGAGATTTCCGACGCGATCGCGAATGCTTGCCGGGTTCCTGTCGACGGCGTGATCCCGGCGACGCTTCGCCGCGAAACCATCATCGATACAATGCGACTGTGCCGCGACCAGGAGCAGCTGATCATGACGCGGCGCTTCGTCGACACGATTTCCAACATCACGGTCAACGGGATCGCTCTTGATCCTGCAGAGTTTGAAGTCGACAAGGCGGCGGGGCTGGCGCGCCGCCTGTCGTCGTCAGGCTATTACGCATGCTGGCCGAGCGGGATTATCGTCATGACCTATACCGCTGGGTTCGAGACGGTCCCAAGCGCGTTGAAGGACGCGGCGAAATTGGAGCTTGTCGCGAGATGGTCGTTGTCCGATCGCGACCCCGCCATAAAAAGAGATCGCACGCAGGGACTTGGAGAAACTGAGTATTTTCCGAGCTCCTCAGAGGAGACGGATTCGCCGCTGATCTCCCCGGATGCGCGCGCAAAAATCAGCTCATACAGCTATCAGCCGACGGTGTAGGACATGATCAGGCCGGGACTCTACACGATCGCCGATTATGCCCTCACAACCGCCGTGGCGGCGTTGGCGCTCTCGCCGATCGTTGATCTTGAGGGCATGGAAGAACTGTCGGTCGAGTTCAATTTCGCCTATGGCAGCGGCGGAACGAGTTTGAAGGCGTGGTTGCAGACATCGCTTTCACAAGGCACGCGCTGGCGCGATCTCGCCTGCTTTACCGCGACAACCGCTTCCAAGAACCGCGATTTCAGCCTACGCCGGACCGCCGACACAGGATTCTGGACGCCGGGCAGCGGAACGCTCCCCGACGACACGATCGCGTCGAGCATCGTTTTTGGCGATAGGCTGCGGCTCCTGATGACGTCCGTCGGAACCTATGCCGGCGGGACTGTGCTTTCGGCGCGCGCGGCCGCCACGTGAATATCCATCTAGCCCGGCTCAATCGCGATCTGAAGCGGAAAGGCGAGCGCATTAAACTCCGGCGCTACGCCGGAACGAACACGCAGATTTTCACAGAAGTGGACTTATTGGCGTTCGTTCGCGGCTATACGCCGCAAGAACTCGCGGCCGGCAGCGGCATTCAGGCCGTGGACAGCTTCGTGATCCTCTCGCCAACGGCTCTATTTGCGGCGCAGTGGCCTGGCGGCCAACAGCCTCTGGAGCCGCCATTCAACCCAGATCCGCATCTGCCGAAGAAAGGCGATCACGCCATCATTCAAGGGCGCGCGCGGACCGTGGAAGTTGCGTCGCCGATCTATGACGTCGACGAATTGGTCAGGATTGAAATGAGGGTTTTGGGTTAGGCTGGGTTGGAGGATTCTATGAACCGTCGTTCCTTTATGCGCAAAGCAGTGGTTGCTGTGGCTCTAGCGCCTGTCGTCGCTTTTGCCGCCGTTCGGTCATTTTTTGATGAGCGCCGCGCCGTCGAACGGCTCTGGTTCGATCTTAAGAGCGTTCCACGCGATTTGGCGCGTCCGCGGGCTATCGACGTGGTGCGCGCATTGCAGAACATCGCCCTGAACGGCCGGGATGAAATTGCGCGCGTCATGGCGGCGCAGTCGCTCTTAGATCGCGGTTTCGGCAATCCGAGCAAAGCGCAATATGCAGTCGTGAGAATCGATGGGGAGGGGCTCGGCGCGCTCGGCGCGATCTGCTGCGTCGATTTGAAGGGCCGGTCAATCGAAGAATTTCGGCTGATCAACGTTTCAGTCTGACGCCTGGGCCGCCTTCGCGCGTGTCGCCAGCATCAAGAAAGACAACGCCGGCGGTCTCAAGGGCCGACTTGATGGCGGCAAGGTTCTTGGTTTGCATGTTGGGCATGTCGTCGACCGCCTCGGCCCGCTGAAGGGCTGGGTAGGAAACGCCGCTGCGTTCCGCCAGGTCGCGGCCGGACCATTTGAGTAGAGCCCGCGCCGCCCTGATTTGCGCCCCTGTAAGCATGGCCGCAAAATCCATAGGCGGCACGGGCTTGGCAAGGACAGTTTTTGGCATTCGTGACGCCCGCGTCGGCATGGTTGATATGGTTGCCATGGCTAATGATAAAAAACTTATCATTAGAGCTTGCAATTGTGCATAAAATGATGAATATAACAACCTCCAAATTCGATCGGAGGTTGGGCTGTGAAAACGATCATCGCAACGCTGCGGGGGGTGTCACCGTATTCTCAATCGCGCCACTACGTGCGAGAGCTGGAGCAAGGCGAGTCAGCGGACGACAATTATCGGCGCACATGGCGTAACCATCTGCATACGGATAATTCCGGGAATGTGATCATCCCGGCGAATTCTCTGAAGAATTGCCTCTCAGAGGCGGCAAAATTCATGAGCATATCGGTTCCCGGAAAGGGAAAAGCGACCTATACGAAGAACTTTGAGGCTGGCGTGATGGTCGCTAAGTCGCCGACGATCGGCCTAAGCAAAGACGAGGTCCAAATGGAGGCGCTGTTCCTTCCTTCCGACGGAAGGCGCGGCGGCCCCAAGCGGGTCATGAAATATTATCCGATCATTCCCGAGTGGGAGGCGGATGCAGAATTCATCATCGTCGACGAAACCGTTTTACAGTCGTCACTCAAGGACAAGAGCCGGACGGTGTTTCAGGATGTTCTCGAAGGGGCTGGACAGTTTATTGGGATCGGGCGCTTTCGGCCTCGGAACAACGGCTATTATGGCCGGTTCGAGGTTGTCGGCATCCGAGAAATCTGACGTCTCGCGACGCACCATGACGCAACGCGATGCTTCTCGGCGCCGCGCGCCGCCCTGTAATGCGCCGCAACGCAACGCAACGTCTCTTCGCCAGCGACAAGCAGGCTACGGCCTGCTTCCCGGTGGCGAAAGTCACCAACTAGCGTGCCGCTTCACCGCGTGTCGCATCGCTTCATATCGCGTTGTATTTCCCGTCATTGTGTCGCTTTGCGCCATATCGCACCGCTGCGCACCGTTTCGCAACGTTATTCTCTCCTATCATCGGAAAGCACATGGCAAAATCTCGCTTTGAGACATCCGCAGATGTTGAGACGTGCGTCGAATATCTGCGCAAACATCAGAACTCAGGACTCATCGCTTATGTCGAGTTGTCCAAAACCACTGGACGCGAGATAGAAGGCAAGGATCGATACATCCTGGCGTCTGCGCGGCGCATTCTCGAGCGCGAAGGCATTTTTTTCGTGACCGAGACGGGCAATGGCGTGAAGCGCGCTGATGACGCTCAGCTCGCGAAGCTATCGACGGAAGAACCCATCATCAAAACCCGCCGGATCGCTAAGAGAGCGCGTAAGCGCCAAAGCTCAGTAAACATCCAGGGGCTTACAGACGAGCAGCGCATGGCGTTTTGGATTGGCAGCGCTATCCTTGGCGCTATCGATCAGGCGGCGAGTCGTGTGTTCCGCAATGCCGTGGAAGAGGCGTCGAACACATCCGACAGCCAAATCTCGCTCTCGAAGACGATTGATCTCTTCAATAAGATGAAATCGTCGAGTGACAGGCCGCAGTAGGTTTTTCAGCGTATCGTGTCGCAGCGCGACGCGTCGCGCCGCCCGGCGTTGCACGACTCCGCGTCGCAGCGCAGCGCTTCGTAATGTAACGCAACGTTCCATTTTCCCAACGCCGAGTCGATTGTTGTCGATTGGGCGGCGGGAAACCGCTTTGTCGCGACGTATCGTGTCGCACCGCAACACAGCGCGGCGCTCCACGCTATATAGTTCTGAGACGCGTCGCTTCGCGACGTAACGCGCCTCCCCGCATCGCGGCGCTAAGCTACGCAACGCAACGATTTAAGATCAATAGGGGATACCTGCCTTGGATCATCCACCGATCTCCTTCGCCCGCCCAGACTGGCGCGAGCGCATCATGGCTGGCCAGTCGCTGTTGCCAGATTTCCCGATTGACAGGCTATCAACCAAGTCTGCCGACCGCGCTTTGGAGATATGGCGCGATCTCAGAATTCCGGATGTTGCTGGCGACCCGACCTTTGGCGAAGTCGGCGCGCTATGGTTTAAGGATTTCATCTATTCGATGTTCCTTATGAAGGGCGCGAGCCGCGTTGTCCGTGAGGCGTTCGTGATGACGCCAAAGAAATCCGGCGCGAGCACGAATTGCGCCGCGCTGATGCTGACGGCTCTCGTTTTGAATAGCCGGCCGAACGCCGTGTTTGGGCTTTTTGGCGTGACGCAGGCTGTTGCGGAGATCGCTTTCTGTATGATGAAAGAGACGATCTCTCTCGACGATAAGCTATCAGCGCTGTTATCCGTTCGGCACCCACGCGAAATTCACCACCTGACGACTGGCGCTAGGGTTGTCGTGAAGTCTCTGAGCTCTGAAACGCTTGCATGTGAATATCTGAGCGGCGCTCTTATCGATGGTGCGCAATTGTTCCGGCATGAACGATGGGCTGACGCCCTAAGCGATCTTCGCAGCGCTCTGGATGGGTATGAGGATTCCTTTCTCATTCTCAACGCGACGCAGTCCAGAGAATTTCCGACCGGGCCGTTCGCGCGAGAATTGATGCGCGCGCGCGCGATCCGCGACGGCGTATGTAATGCCGGCGTCTTGCCGTTGATCTATGAACCGCCGGAAGGCGTCGACTGGCAGGATCCGAAGAACTTCCCACTGCTCCATCCTGGCGTCGGACGCACCGTCGCGGCTGAATTTTTGGAGCGCTCGAAGGAACGCGCGGAGCAAGACGGATATTTGGCTCATTGGGCCGCGCAATGGCTCAATGTGGAAACGAAGCCAATGGCGGCCGTCTCCTAGCGCCAATGATCTCGACCAAATACGCGCCTTTCGATCGCGACGTGCTGTTCGACCTCGGCGGCATGTCGCCGGAAGAGCAGAGCAAGGCGTTTGCCGCTTTCGCCCGTCAAGAAATCGCCACTGCCGATGCGCAGAACGAACGCGCGCTTGGGCGCGCCGTTTCATATGAAACCATCGTCGATCAGCGCCGTGGCGCCGCGCTCGAGAGCGTCTCGCCAAATGGCGTGATCGTCGCGAACTTCGATCTCGGGTCCGACGTCGTTGAATGGATTTGGGCAAAGCTGATCGCTCGGTCACCATTTCTTTCCGGCGCCTTCATAAAATGGATGCTCGTCTATGCCGATGGGGTCGAAGTTGACGGTCCGGAAAATATTCCGCCGGATGCGCAGGAAATCGTGATTCTGTCGGCTGTCCCCTATGCGCGCAAGATCGAAAGCGGAAGCTCAAAGCAGGCGCCGGACGGCGTGTTCGAAGCCCTCGCGGCAATGGCCGCCCAGCGCTATGGCAATCAGGCGAAAATCCGGTTCTCGTATCGCTCGCCGATCGGTGGCGGCACGCCGTTGGACAAATGGGCGAGCGGCAATGCGGCGAAGGCGGGTCGCAAGCAGCGCCAGCAATTCGCCAAGAACACGCGCCAGCCAGCGATCATCATCCAATTCCGCTGAGGGTATATGGCCTCTCTCGCCGTTATGAGCGCCGTGGAGGCGCGATTGCGCGCCGGCTGGAGCCGCGCGCCGATCGTCAGCGAAGCGAATACCGAGGGCGCTCAGCCGCTTGATGGCGGTCCGTATCTTACGGTCACCTACCCCGTCGCGGACGAGACGCAAATCAGCGTCGGCGCGCCTGAGTCCAACACCTATCGGGAGGAAGGCGCGATCCGTTTCGTGCTTTCCGTGCCGTTCGGCACAGGGCTCCTGCAATGGGCTGCTTGGATCAACGAGCTACGCGATTTGTTTCGCGGCAAGGCATTTGACGGTGTCGTGACGTGGGAGGCCCCGCCTTTCGCCGTCAATGACGATACGGAAAGTGCGACGCGCTTCGAGCTCAGTTTTGCGGTCCCCTATCGCTACGACCTTTTTGCGTAATTCGGCCTATGGCCGTCCGCCCATACGCGCCCTTGGGCAAGGCGTTGGAGCGCTGTGAAGCGCCTCGTCCCGCGGCCCGTCGTGAGACGTCCGCAATGAGAAGGAAGCCCTCCTATGTCGATTGCGCCGACCAGCCGCACGCGCGTGGCGTATATTGCTGAATCTGCATTCGCCACGACGCCAGACACGCCGACGTTCCTTGAAATTCGTCGCACTGGCGGCAATCTTCGCACGCGAAAGGCCACGGCTGTTTCCGAGGAAATCCATATCGACCGCAATGTGCGCGCCGAATATCAGCTCGCCCAGGACGTCGAAGGGTCATATGATTTCGAGCTGACCTATGGCTCCTATGACGACATCCTGGAAGCGGCGCTCGGCGGCGCATGGTCGACGAACGTTCTCGTCAATGGCTCCGTTGAGAAAAGCCTTACCTTCGAAGAGACGATCGATGTTGGCGGCGGTAGCTTCGCCTATCACCGCTTCACCGGCGTCGAGGTCGACTCGCTCTCGCTGAACTTCACCGCGCGCCGCGGCGTCACGGGCTCGGTCACCCTGCAAGGCAAGCAGGAAGCGCTCGATACGGCGATCATCTCCGGGGCCACCTATACGGCGCCGAACACGAACGTCATCGAAACGGCGAACAGCGTCGCGTCGCTCGCTGTCGCCAGCCTGTCGCCGGTCCCGATCGTGCGCAGCCTCTCGCTCAATATCGCCAACAATCTGCGCCGGCATGAAGTTCTGGGCTCGCTCTATACGAACAGCTTCGGCTCCGGCCAGTTGGACGTCACGGGCACGCTGGAAGCCTATTTCACGTCCAACGCGCTCTATCAGGCGGTGCTCGACCATGGCACGGGCGCGCTGGCGCTGACGATTGGTTCGGTGACGGCCAAGAAATACACAATCTCGCTTCCCGTCATTCAGTTTCTCGACGGGGCCAAAAGGCTCGGCGGGAAGAACGATGACGTCATGGTGTCGATCCCGTTCCGCGCGGTCGCTGACTCGGCGCCGAAGTCGATCTCAATCACGAGGGCCGTTGCGTAATGAAACAGGTCGAAATCCTCACCACCTTCCGAGGCTATCCCGACGACACGGTCGCCTCGGAAACGGTCTATGTGGCCGGCGCGAAGGTCTCACTGCAAGACGCCTTCGCCGACCTCATCATCAAAAAGGGCCTCGCCAGGGAAATCGTCGATCACCCCGCCCGCGCCGCCAATGTCAAATCGGAGCCTGCGCCGTGAAGCTTTCGGACATCAAAAGAAACGTCGCCGCCGAGAAATCCGGGCGCTGGATCGATATCAAACAGCCTGAGTTCGATGGCGTCGCCCTCAAGGTGCGCGGGATCGGCAACCCCGATTATGAGGCGCTGAAAGCCCGGCTGATCGAGATGCGCGCGCCAGCCGATCGAGAAAAGGACCTCGACGCCAATGAAATCGCGCAGCTGCTCGGCGAGACGATTTTGTTCGGCTGGCGCGGCATTTTGAACGACGACGCGACGCCCTTGGTTTTCGACGTCGCGACGGCCATGCGATATCTCGCCGACCCGGAGTATGGCGACTTCCGGTCTGCCGTGATCTGGGCGGCCCAGAACGTCGGGCGCGACCGCTACGCCAGCGCGGAGCAAGACGCAAAAAACTCACCGCCGCTCTGCGCTGGACGCTCGAATGGGGCGGGTCGGCGGACTGGCTCGCCGATGCCGCGCAAGAGCAGGGAATAGAGCCGAAGGCGCTGGCCGATCGCGTCGACCCGGCCCAACATCTTCTCATCGTCTGGCGGGCGTTCTGGGCGCTGACGAATGATCGGCCCTTCGGCGCGATGGGCGGGATGGGCTACATCCCGTTCCTCGCGATCGATCGCTACGCGGCCCGCTACGGCATTTCCGACGTTGATGAATTTGAGCGGTTCCAAACGCTGCTGCGCCAGATGGACGACGACTATCTTGCCTGGATTGTCGAACATAAGGACGATTGATTTATGGCCGTGACGATGGAAGTCATCCGAACGTTGACGACGCGCGCACGCACGGAAGGCGTCGACGCGGCGCGGCGCGAGCTTGAGTCCTTCGCCAAGGCGCAGGACGGCGTCTCGAAAAGCAATGACAACGCCGCGCGCAGCGTGCTGTCGGCGGCGAAATCCTTCGATGCGCTCGAGCGCTCGGTCGATCCTGTCGCCAAGGCGAACGCCCGCCTCTCCGTGGAGCAGGCGAAGGTGCAGCGCGCGCTGAACGAAGGGTCTGTTTCCGCCGAGCGTGCGGCGAAGGTGCTCAACCTTCTCGGCGCCCGCCATGAGGCGGCGATCGCGGCGACGCAGCGCCACGCCGGCGCGACCAGCGATTTCACGGCGCGCCTGTCGGAGTGGAGCAGACAAACCAATTCCGTCGCGGCGCGCATGTCGCAAACGACGCAGGCGACGAACGACAATGTCAAGGCGGTCGGCCTTGCGCGTCACGAATGGACGAATTTCGGACGCCAGGTCCAGGACGTCGTGACGATGGGCCTTGGCGGCGCCTCGCCGCTGCAGATCGCCTCAACGCAGGGCGCGCAGTTTTTCGACATCTTCACGTCCAGTTCGGCGGGCGCCAGCGCGGCGCTGAAGGACGTCGGCGGGGTGGCGCTGCGTCTAGTGCTGAATCCTGTGACCGCGATCGCCGCTGCGGCGGGAACGGCAGCGCTGGCGATGTTTCGCTGGAAGGAACAGACCGACGCCCTGACGTTCTCGCTTAACGGGCTCGGCCGCCAAAGCGGCATGACGGTTTCGCAGGTCAATCGCATCGCCGAGGCTGGCGCGGCGGGTGCCGGGATTTCCAATGCCTCGGCGCGCGGCCTCGCCGGTCAGTTTCTTAGTGCCGGCGTCCCGGGCGGAAGCCTGCAGGGCGCGATCAGCGCCGCGCGTGGCCTGTCGCGTGGTCTTGGCGTCGATCTTGATGACGCCGGCAAGGAGCTCGCCGCCGCGCTTGCTGAGCCGGTTAAGGGCGCTGACGATCTTGCCAGGAAATACGGCATCGTCTCCTTCGCCGAGCGCGAGCACATCAAGCAGCTTTCGGCTGTTGGCGATCGCGCCGGCGCGTCGGCGAAGCTGCTTGCCGTGCTCGGCGACCGAATTTCACAGATGCAAGATCCGACGACGGCGTGGGGACGTCTGTTGGACGGCATCGGTAAGCGTATGTCAGACCGTCTCGACAAGCTCGGGCAGGAAATCGAGGGGCCGAAGACTTTCAAGCAAGTCTTCGATCCACTGCGCCAGGCTGCGGAAAACGAAAAGCGCGCCCAACAGGATATCGCTGCGGCGCGAGGGCAGGAACTTGGCCGATTGCGCGAGGATTCGGCCTTCGCGGTGCGTGAAATCCAAGCGCGCACATTCGCTGAGCGCGAGGCTGTAGCGACCGAGCGCGCCCGCACGCAGGTCATGCGGGAAACCCATGACGCTGTGAAAGCATCGATTGCCGCCGAAAGCGAGCGCGCCAAACTCATGGCGGAGTCGGCGCGCAAGGTCGACGACCTCGCCAGGACATCGGCAGACAGCCTTCGTCTGTCAAAAATGATGCCGTTCGATCGCCGCATGGCGGAAATCGACATCGCCGAACGGGATTTCCGACGGGAAAACCTTCCGAGCGCGGCCACGCCGATGGCGGCGGAGTTCAATACGGCCGGGAGCGCGGCCAAAAACCTCGCCGCGGCGCTGAATAGTGCAGCAAGCCTCATCTCCCATGAAGGCGGCAGACGCATCATCGGCATTTCCCGTAGCGGCTCTCCGGATGATCCGCGCGGCCTGTCGGATTTCATCCGGTCGGAAGCGGCGCGGATCGGCATTGATCCGAATGTCGCGCTGCGGGTCGCGCGCAGCGAGGGTCTGAAGGACTTCACCGGAGATAGCGGCTCATCTTTCAGCGCTTTCCAGCTGCACCGCGGCGGCATCGCCAAGGGCGGCAATGCGGTCAGCGGGCTCGGCGACGACTTCTTTCGCCAGACGGGCCTCGACCCGAGCAACCCGGCCAATGAGCGCGCCGCGATCACCTATGCGCTCGAGGCGGCGAAGCGCATGGGCTGGACGCCGTTTCACGGCGCGGCGCGCGCCGGGATCGGCCGATTCGAAGGGATCGGGGCCAACGATAACACTGGCCTCTCGGCGCGCGCTGCCGGCGCGTTCAATGATCAGCGCGAGGCGGCCCGCTTCGAAGCGATGGTCAAACCGCTTCAGGACGCGAACCGCGAGATCGAGCGCCAGCGCGCCGCGCTGCAATCGCAGGAATCCGCGCTCGGTCGGGCGACGGCGGAAGTCGCCAAGGCGTCGAAAGAGCAGGAACTGCTCAATCAGATGCAGGCGCAAGGCGTGCCGCTGACTGATCAGCTTCGTGCCTCGATTGGCGCGACGGCTGAGAATTACGGACGCCTCGCCGCCGAGACGGAAGCCTTCGCCGACAAGCAGCGTCTCATCGTCGGACTCATGGACACGGTCCGTAGCGGCGCGAGCGAAGGTCTCGGTGGCGTCGCTTCGGCGCTGCTCCGCGGCGCGGATGCCGGCAAGGAACTCGAAAATTCCCTGCAGCGCATCGCCGATCGCCTCGCGCAACTCGCTATCGACCGATCGATCGAAAGTATCTTCGGTAAAACCGGCTCGGCAAGCGGCGGCATTCTTGGCGGGCTTGTCGGAAGCCTGTTTGGCGGTGGCGGCAAGGGCACGGGATATTTCAGCGCGCCACTATTCCCCTCGCTCGACATTGGCGGCGTCGTCGGCGCGCCAGGCGGGAAGCACGTCGCTGCGCCGATGTCGGCGTTTATCGGCGCGCCGCATTTCGCCGCTGGCGGCGCCGTTCCGGTGATCGCGCATGCCGGCGAGGTCATTCTCAACGCCGCGCAGCAGCGCAGCGTCGCGGCGGCGCTTACTGCCGCGCGTGGGTCGGGCAATGACAGTCGCGGGAGAGAGTCCGCACCCGTCTATGTGAACATCCAAAACGCCCCAGCCGGCGCCCGCGTGCGCGAATCGACGGACCAAAAAGGCGGCAAGCGCATCGATATTTCGTTCCCGGAGATGGTCGCGCGCTCCATCGGAGATCCTCGTGTCATGGAAGCTCTGCGCGCGGCCAATGGCGGCGCCGGCATCGCGCGGAAGTGGTAAATGGCGATACCAGACTGGCCGTCTGATCTGCCGCAACGCGTCCTGCGCGATCCGTTTCGGGATCAAGGGCCGCAAAACCGCATCTTCAACAGGATGGACAATGGGGGCGAGCGTGTCCGGCTCGGGCTCAAGCGCGCGATCAGGAACGTCAATTGCGTGTTCCTGATGCGGGAAGATCAAGTATTTCGCTTCGAACGCTTCTATAAGGAAGAGATCGGCGAGGGCGTCCGCCAGTTTTCGATCCCGGACCAACGCAGAGACGGACGCCAGATTCTGCTCAGCGACGGAACGGTGTGGACCGATGACGACGGCGTGCCGATCACCGTCGTCGCCAACTGGCGCGCAAGAATATCCGAGGAAGGATATGAAATCGTTCCTTTCGGTCTCGACTTTACGGTGAACTTCACGTTGAACGTCCTGGAGGTGTCGCTGTGACGCGGCCGGATCGAGACACGCGCGCCACGCTCTACGCGCAGGAAAGCGACAAGAAACACGTTCATCTGATCACGATCGCCCATGCCGATCTCGACGCGCCGATTCGCGTCGCTACCGGCAACGCCGATCTTCTTTCGGAAGATCCCGAGATGTTCGGGACGATCTCGAACGGCGCCGCCTATCAATATATCGCGATGTCGCTGAAGCTCCCCGATGTCCGGCAAAGATCGCTGCCGATCGGGTCGATGACGATCGCCAACGGAACCGGCGTCATCGCGCTGTTGCGCTCCTTCGTCGCGCCGCCGGCGATTGTCGATATCGCGACGGTGTTCGCCGATGCGCCGGACGTCGAGTTTCAGCGGTGGGAAGGCTTCACGCTGCGCGAATTCACCTCGGACTTTCAAAGCGTCACCTTCGATCTGCGCTACGACCAGCTGTTCAATGAGCCCTACGGGCTCATCATGAGCTACCCGCGCCTGCCGTCTATCCACTACTGAGCGTGTCCATGAGCCATCGCATTTGCGAATATGTTCGGCGCGATGAGCGCGCGGCCTTCGAAGCGCTCGGCTGGACGTTCAAGCTCGATCTCGGTCTGCCGGACGGTTTCGATTCCGTGCTGATGGAATGGGACGGCGCGACTCCGCCGGCCTATCCCGTGCAAGGCCCCGCGCAGGAAGGCGGAGAAGGCGCGTGACCGAGAAAGCAGGAATGCGCAGGTTCAGAGAGCATCGCGGAAGTCTCGACGAAGCGCTCGAAACGACTTTCGCCTTCAAGACCATCGCGGGTCTGGAGGCGCATATACGCCGTCTCGGCGCGCATAATCACGAGCCCATCGTGACGATTGCAGTCGAGTTTTACGGTCGACCCGGCGGATCCGGCGACGATGCCAGGATCGGCTGGAAAAACGTCCATCTCGTATATGTCAACGGCGTTCCGTTTGGCTGGATGGAAGGGCCATGGACCGACGCGTGGACGCCGTGCGTCGACGTCGCGGGCCGCCAGGACATGGCATAGCGCATGTCGCATTGGTCCACCGCCTACATCGGCCTGCCGTTCGCGCATGGCGGGCGCACGCGCGACGGGCTCGATTGCTGGGGGCTGGTCCGCCTCGTCTATGCCGATCAGCTCGGCATAGAGCTCGACCCGCTCGACGGCTACGCGACGCGGCTTGAACGGCTGCGCATCGCCGGCATGCTTTCCGAACAGGCGGCGCAGGGGCCGTGGCGGCGTCTCGCCGGCGAGAAGATCAAACCTTTCGACGTGGTCTCTTTCACCATCGCCGGCGCCGCCTCTCATGTCGGCGTCGTCGTCGATTGGCGCGACATGCTGCATGTCACCGAGGGCGAGACGTCAGGGCTCGCCCCGCATTCCGAGGGACAATGGGCGCGACGACTGATTGCGGCTTACCGGCACGTCGACCGTTAAACGCGCCGGCGCCGCCGCTGCACGGCGAGCTGCTCGATCCGGAAGACGGCGCGCGCATCATCGTCGCGGATTATTTCCGCTCGGCGCGCCGCGAGTTCCGCGCCCCGGCCGGGGCGACCATCGCCGAAATCGTCGCGCATGCGCTGCCTGGCGCGAATGAATCGATCTGGCCCTATCTCGCGGTCTATTACGATCTCGACTCCGCGGCGCTCGATCGCAAGTTCTGGCGGCTCTATCGGCCTAAGCCCAACGCGACCTTGCTTATCGCCATGGCGCCGGGCCGGGGCGGCGTGCTGCGGTCCGTGCTGGCGATTGGCGTCGCCGCCCTCGCCATCGCCGCGCAGCAATATTGGGCCGTGTCTTTGGCGCCCGCCTTCGGGCTTGGCGCGGCCGCGACGACGGTCGGCTCCGGCATCATCACCGCCGGCGTCACGATCGGCGGCCTGGCGCTTGTCAATGCGCTTGTGCCGCTGAAACGCGAATCGCAAACCCTCGGCCTGCCGTCCAGCCCGACCTATGCGACGTCGGGCTTCTCCAACGCCATCAATCCAAACGGCGTCTTTCCAAACCCTCTCGGGCGCGGGCGCGTCGCGCTGCCCTATATCGTCCGCCCCTATTTCTATGCCGCCAACGGCCAGAACTATGTCGCCGGGATTGTCGGCTGCCAGGGCCCGGTCGAAATCTCGAACATCAGAATCGGCGACACGCCGATCGAGCGGTTCCGCGACATCCAATATGAGGTCCGGCAAGGCCTGCCGGATGACGAACCGTTCACCATCGTCACCGAAAATCTCGCCGAGGAACGGCGCGAGCCGATGGGTCTGCGCCGCGCCGACACCGCCACGCATGGCCCGCCGTGGCGATTTACGGCGCGGGACTGCACGAGAGTCGAACTGGACGT
Organism: Methylocystis sp. SC2; assembly: GCF_000304315.1. Lineage (NCBI taxonomy): Bacteria > Pseudomonadati > Pseudomonadota > Alphaproteobacteria > Hyphomicrobiales > Methylocystaceae > Methylocystis > Methylocystis hydrogenophila. The sequence goes on from NC_018485.1 coordinate 1,705,392, forward strand.
CACCGCCAACGGCGGCCTTTTCGTGATGGTGACGACGACGTTCGGGTCGACGACAAGCACGAACCCGTTCCCCGTCACCGTTCCGCATGTCATTCGCTACCGCAAAGCCGGAACGACGCCTTGGACGGAAGTTGGATGGGACGTCGGCGGCTATTCCAGGCGCGAAATCACCTTCACGCGGTCGATCGATCTGCCGACTCGCGATGTTTACGAATTTCAGCTTGAGCGTCTTCTTGGCGACGTCGACGACCTCAACGCCTGGAACCAAAACCAGCAGTGGCAGACCGAATGCGTGTGGACGGCGATGCGCTGCTGGCGCCCGGAATATCCGATCAACATGCCGGTTCCGGTGGCGGGCATCGCCTTCAGGCTGCGCGCGACGGATCAGCTCAACGGCGCGCTGCGCGACTTGAATTGCGAGGTCGCGACGATCGGCTTGGACTATGATGCGGAAACCGAAACATGGGTCGAACGGGCGATCGACAGCCCGGCGTCGCTCTATCGCCATGTGCTGCAAAGCGCCGCCAATCCGCGCCCGCTCGCGGATGCGAAGATCAATCTGGCGCAGCTCGAAAACGAGACGCATCCCTTCTGTCTTGAGAACGACATCAGCTATTTTCGCTTCATCGATTATCCGACGACGACATGGGAGGTGCTTCAGGACGTCTGCGCCGCAATGTTCTCGATTCCCTTTTTCGACGGGGCGAAATGGGGCGTCGTCACCGACTGGCGCAAGGATAAGGTCGTCGGCATGGTCAGTTCGGCCAACGCGTGGAACGTGTCGATGCAGAAACGGTTCATCGACGCGCTCGACGGCGTCGTCGTCAAATTTTACGACGAAGAAAATGATTTTAAGGAAGCCAATCGCATCGTGCCCTGGCCGGAATTTGCCGGCGACGTGATCCGAACCGAACAGATCGAACCCGCCGGCGTCGTCGATGCGCGTCTGGCCTATTGGCACGGTCGCAAGCGCGAATATGAAGCGCTTCTGCGGCCCGAAACCATCTCTTTCGACATGGACGTCGAGCACATCACCTTCCAGATCGGCGACCGCCTGTCGGCGTCGTTCGACATGCTGACCAGCGAACAGGCGTCGGGAACCGTGCTGCATGTTTCGGGGTCGATCGTGCAGCTCGATATCGCGGTCGAGATGATCGAGGGCCAATCCTATGTGCTGCGGCTGCGCAAGCTCGCCGAAACCGAGGACGAAGACACCGATCGCGTCATTGACCGCACCGTGACGACGGTTCCGGGACGAACCTCAGCGCTGTTTTTGACCGGGACCGGCGAAGCGCCGGCCGAAGGCGATCTCTTCCAATTCGGGCCGTCGATGCATTTTGCGGAAGACGTCATCCCGATCGGCAAGGAGCCGGCCGAAGGCCTGACGTGCAAAATCCATGTCGTGCCCTATGCCGGCGCCATGTTCGATCTGATCGAAGACGAAGAAATTCCAATATGGACGCCGCGCGTCGGAGATATTTACGACCCGACGATCGTCGCGCCGCCGGTTCCCGTTCTCGGGGTGATCATTTCCTATGTGGTCGAGGCGACGCTGGTGTTCGTGCCTGTCGAGACGGGCGCGGGCGGCGGCGAAACGACGGCGTTCGAAATTCAGCATCGTCTGGTCGGCGCGGGGTCTTGGACGACCGAGACCATTCCCGCCGGCTCCGGGGGCTTGGAAATTTCCGGCTATGCGCTTTACGACAGCGTCGAAATTCGCGCCCGCGCGGTCGGCGTCGGCGGATCGCCGCTTTACAGCGCCTATACGGCGACGGCGCTGCATGTCGTCTCCATCAACACGACATCGGATTTCGGCTCGATCGAAGACGCCGCCGATGTCCTGGTCGATTTCGGCTCGATCGCTTCGGACGAGGATCAAACCAATGATTGGGGCGTGATGGCATGACGACGCAGGTCCAGAGGCGCCGCGGCACGGCGGCGCAGCACGCTTCATTCACCGGCGCGATCGGCGAGCTCACCGTCGACACGACGAACAAGCGCGTCGTCGTGCATGACGGGTCGACGGCCGGGGGATTTCCGGCGGCGAAGCTTTCGGAAGCCGTTCTGAAGGCCGATACGAGTTATTCCATTTCAGGAAATCAGGTCGTCGGCCCCCGGATCACGGGATGGGGCGCGCCGTCAGGGACGTTGGACCGAACGGCATGGACGTCCTATGCCGGACAAACCGTCAGCGTGGGCTATGTGCAGGCGGAGGCGCAGGCGACCGACGATGCGGTCAAGAAAGTTTCGCAAGAATTAGCCGCGCTAATCACCGATCTCCGAACGCACGGATTGATCGGAACCTGATTTCTCACAGGGCTCATTGAAAGTCCGCGTCGCCTAGGCGGCCACCCTCAACAAACTCTTGGACCATTCACGCCGCTGCGCATCCGCGCGGCGCGACGACTCGCATCTGAGGACGACACATGGGCACATCGCCAAATTTCCCGCAGGTGGCCTTTCTTGATCGGTTTATTGGCAATTACGATCCCGGCACGGGCCTGGAAGGCCCAGTGCAAGCTTCGAAGGAAAGCATCGCTGCGCAGATCGAAACGATCAACGGGCTCACCTCCGGCGTCATTTCCATCGTCGACAAGGATCTGACGGCGCCGCCTGTCTCACCGGCGATCGGCGCGCGCTACATCGTCGCCGCGACTGCGACGGGCGCCTGGGCGACGCACGAAGAAGACATCGCCCAATATAGCGCGCTCGGCTGGACGTTCACCGACCCAACCGGCGCGACCGTCTATGTCGAGGACGAGGCGGCGATCTACCACTATCTCGCCGGGACGTGGACGAAACAGGCGTCCGACGCGGCCGCGGCCGCCGCGGCCGCCTCGGCGGCGGCCGCTCTTGTCAGCGAAAATAATGCCGCGGCCTCCGAAGCAAACGCCGATGACGCCGAGGCGGGCGCGATCGCCGCCCGGCTGGCAGCCGAGTCGGCGCGCGATACGGCGCTCGTCAATGCGAATATCTACACCAGCACGGGGGCGGGCATCTCCGCCACGACGAATGGTCAGCAATTCGGCGTCGTCGACGGCGAATTCATCCAGCGCTACGTGAACAACAGCGGCGTCGCCGATCCGGTCCCTGGGGCGAAAATTCCGACAGCCGCTTATCTGCGCAAAACGCCGATCACGATCACGGCGAGTCGGGCGTTGACGACGAGCGACGGCAATCGCCTCTTGCATGTCAACATTCCGGGGCCCGTCGACAACTCGATTGCGCATCTGCGCATCCCGACGAACGCTGCTGATCCAATCTCCATAGGAGAGTCTTATGAAATTCTGCGCGTGGGCGGAAGCATCGCGCGCGTCGTGCCGGACGCCGGCGTCGCTCTTACGAAACCAGTGGCGGCCGATCTTGTCAGCGATTTCTCATGGGCCAAGCTGCGCAAGACGGGAACCGACGCATGGACGCTTTACGGCGTTGTGAGCGCCGCGCCTTCTGGCGCGCACACTTCGAAAATCTGGTTTGATCCGTCCGACCTTTCAACGATGTTCGTTGAGCGCACCGGAGCGTCCGCGACGACTCCTGCGTCCGTCGATGGGCCGGTCGGCTCATGGCGCAACAAAGGTGTGATCGGCGGATGGGCGACAGCTCCCGCTGACGACCGCAGGCCGACATTGCGGACGGATGGCACATTTTATTGGTTGGAATTCGATGGAAGTCTTACGGCGGGACAGGGGGACGAGCTTCGCCTGCCCCTGCCTGCGCTCGATCTCGCAACCATCGAAATGTATATCGGCGTGGAGGTTGCAAGCTGGGCGTCAGGCCAGTCGGGCATCGTGACTTTCGCGCCTGTGCCAGTAGGGACGCCAGGAGTCGACATTTTATCTGACGCCGGCATGGCGTTTTTCATCAACAACGCCGAACATCTCATCGCCTGCCGGGGTCAATCCATGTTGGTGGAGACGCGCGGCGTCATGCCGGCCCCGCATGTCTACGAGTTCAAAAAGCCGAACAACTCTACGGCGAGTCTGTCATGCGACAATTCTTTGGTGAGCGTCGGCGCCGTCGACAGCACCATTACGCATACTTTCACGGCGATGGGCGGAGATTTGATTATTGGCGCCCGCTACGGGTCAGGAGCGCCTCCGGCTCCTTATGCGCACGGAAATATGAATCTCTATCAGCTGATCATCAAAAACGAGGTTACAGCCGATTCTACGCCCCTGAGAGAATATGTGGAGCAGAAAACCTACGGAACGGTGCCTGTCTATCCGACGATCTCCGATACGACGGAACTGGAAGCCGCACGCGCGACGCTCATCAGTGAGGTGTTCGCCACCGTAGGTGGCGTGATCCCGACCGATGTTGCGACAATGGACTTGGAAACGCCGCCGGTGTCTGGCCTGACCAGCCTTGCGACCTGTCATAAGCTGACGATCCCCGGCTATGCCGCCCGTCCACGCCTATGGACGCCGACATCGCCGCGCGATGACGCCATCCTGTTCGTATGCGCCGGACACAGCGCCACGCTGACCAACAACGCTCTTTCCTCTGTGCCGCTGCAATCGGCACTGACCCGTGGCGTGCGTGTCGTCACCTTCATGCTTCCCGGCGGACCAAACGATCTGACCAGCGGCGGTCCCGCAGATCATGAGTCTGCGCATCCTCCAATGTCGGATTGGGCCGGCCCCGTCTCCATCGTGATCAACACGCTGGAGGCGATGTTCCCAACCGCTGCTTTCTATGTCACTGGAATCAGTGGCGGCGGCTGGATGACAATGCTCTGCGCTGCGACTGACGTGCGGTTCAAAGGATCGTATCAGTTCGTCGGCACAATGCCTGACTACTACTACTACGAGAGAGACTGGGAAGGGCGGCGCCCTGGTCTCACCGCCACCAACATGGATATGTATTTGATGGCCGGGTGCCCGTCGCCGCGTCGCCACAAGCACATCCTCCACGAAAACGACGGTGACGTGTTCAAGCGAACGCTCTACGAGACGCGTCCGCCATGGGACGCGCAACTCGCGATACAGGCGGCGTCGATCGGCGGCGGTTATTACGCCTTGGTGTGGGACAACTGGAACCAGCACGCGTTCCACAACCCGTTCTTCACGACGAACGTCTTGGACGAAATCGCGCCGTTGCCATAGGGCCGCAAATGGATGGCTTTAGGCCATCTGGCGCGTTGACGCGACGCATCACACGCCGACCGAAGAAACCCGCCGCCGGAGCGGTCAATCCCGGCGATCTCCCGCAAAAGGAATGAACCCATGACCGAAGCCGAACAGGCTGCGCTCGATCTGATCGCCGAGATGCGGCAAACGATGGTGGCGATGCAGGAAACCGCGATCGAAAAGAACAGCGAAATTTCGTCGCTCAACGAACAGCTCGCCGCGTTTCAAACGACGGATGCGGCTGCCGCCGTCGCGCAGGAGCGCGACTGGTTTGACGCCTTTCGCGGCGCCGTGTTTCCAGTTCCTGCGCCCGTTGCGCCGCCGGCCGAAGAAGTCGTCGGCTGACCCATCGCTTCATGAGCCGGAAATGCGCATCATCAGCGTCGCTCTTTGCACGGTCGTCGCGATGCTGATCGCGGCGACGATCCTGCACTGGGCGTTCTGATGCGCGAGCGGCTGTTCCGGGCGGCGTTCTGGGTGTCGATCACCATACTCGCCGCCTGCTTTCTCAACGGAATGAGGCGCATGTGATGACGACAGCCGTGAACATTCTCGCGCTGATCGGCGGCCTTTGGGTTGGCGCGAAAGCGGTCGGCTTCCTGCGCTGGCGCTGCTTCATCAATCGCGACGGAAGCTCGGGGCGGTCCGGCCGGCACTGGAGTCAAGAGCGATGATGTTCCCGCCCGACATCGAGCGGAACGGCAAGCTGCTCTTGCTCGCCGTCATGCTGATCTTTGTCGCCAGCCACGCGCTGCAGATCGCCAAGGCGGTCTACCGCATAGCCTTCTGAAGGAGCGCGAAGATGATCGAGCTTTCCTGCGTCGTTGCGCTGGCGGTGATTTTCTGCATCGTCGAGCGCTGGATCTGCTTCAACCGCGCGTGATGCTCCCCGCCGATCCTGACACGAAGCTGGTCTGGGGTCCTGTTTCGTCGTCTCGCGCCACAAGGATGGGCGCGGGCTTTCGGACATTCTCGCCGAGGCGAAGCGCTGGCGCATGCCGATGACGCGCGCCGACGCGCTCCAAATCCTGCGCCGCTACGTCGATATGTTCGACAAGGACGTGCGGCAGACGCGCGGGAAGTGAGCTAGGAGCGGGCCGGGCGCTGCTCCGGCGAGCGGGCTAAAGTGCATGGCAAAGCCACGGCGCTTACATCAGCTTATCCGCGTAGGGCGCTTCTACTGCGTGTCTTGAGCGTCTTCCACGCCGCCGCTCCCGCGCATTTTCTACCAAACACCAGACCATAAGGAAAGACCATGACCGCTCTTAGGATGAGCGCGGACGGCCGCGCCAAATTGATGCAGCGCGAGGGTGTGCGCACGAAGGCTTACCGCGACTCGGTCGGCGTCTGGACGATCGGCGTTGGCCACACCGCCGCCGCCGGGCCGCCGCATCCTGTCGCCGGCATGGAAATCTCGCGCGCCGAGGTCGACAGGCTTCTTTCGCGCGACCTGGGGCAGTATGAGAATGCCGTCAATGGAGCCGTGCGCGTGCCGCTTACGCAAGGGCAGTTCGACGCTCTGGTATCGTTTTGCTTCAATATCGGCATCGGCGGGTTCAAAGGTTCAACAGTCGTCAAGCTGCTCAACAAGCGCAACTACCGCGGCGCGGCCGATGCTTTCATGAAATGGGTCAAGCCGCCGGAGATTCGCGGCCGTCGCGAGTCCGAGCGCCAGCAATTCGTGCGCGCGACCTATGCGCAGAAGGCGGAGCAATCTGGCGGGGCGCTGACCGCCGCTGACCTGCGCGCGGCCGGCTCCCGCACGATGGACGGCGCGGCGATGGCTAAGACTGGCGCGACGGCCGCCGTAGGGCTCGAGGCGCTGTCCGGCGGCGCCGACTATCTCTCCAAGGCGTCGGACGCGGCGGACACCGCCTCCAACATCGCCGCCAATGTCCAGAACGTCCATCAGGCGGCTGGCGCGGCGAGTCAGTCGGCGACGGGCGTTCTTGCATGGTTGCACGCCCATCCCGGCGTGCTGTTCGGACTGGAGCTCGCCATCACGCTCGGCGCGCTGGCGGCGATCGGATACACGCTTTACGGCGTCTCGAAAATCATCCGCGCCAAGGTCGACGACACCAATGATCTGCTTGCCGCGCCGATCGAGGAATCCTTCGAGGACGCAGCGCTCGACGCGGGCGACTATCCAGGCGCCGACTTCGAGGAAGCGGTCGAGGAACTGAATTACGTCGACGCGCGCTCCTCTGACGATCGGAAGACGGCGTGAGCCATGACTGGCGTTGATCCGAACCGCCGACCCCGGATCTGGCCGGCGGTCGTCGTCTGTGTGCTTCTGACCGCCTTTCTTGCGGCGAAAGTAGTGGGGTTCGCGCAATGAGACTGCTGGGCTATTTCGCCGCGCAAACATTCACCGCGGCCTATCAGCGCGTCGCGCCGATCTTCGACTTCGCTGGCGATCATCGCTACGGCACGATCGCGCTGCTGTTCGCGATCGGCGCCGTCGCGGCGCTGTTCCTGATGCCGGTGTTCAAGCGGCAAGTCGCTGCGGGGCTCGCCTTCATCGCGCTGCTCGTCGCGATTTACGACGCCGGCTACAGCCGCCGCGCAAAGATTGATCGCGCGGCCTGGGCGCAGGCCGAAGCCGCCCGCAAGGCGGCGGAGGACAAGGAAGAACAACGCCGAGAGGATGTCGTCGACGGAGCCTTTACATGGGCGCGCGAAGCGGCGCAGCGACTCTCGGCCGAAGAGGCAAATCGCGCAAAACAAACCAAGGAGATCGACGATGCGGCTCGCAGTAGCCATCGCCCTGGCCTCAGCCTTCCTTTCGTCCTGCAACTCGACAAAATACGCTGATCACGCGCCGGTCGTCGTGCTGTCGACGCCAAAAGCTCAACCACCAAAAAAGCTGACGCAGCCCTGCGTTGGAAATGCGCGCCTGCCGCATCGAGCGCTTGACGAGGGCGAAACGGCGAGCCTGTGGGGGCATGATCGCAAAGCGAACGCCGACTGTGGGCCGCGCCACAGCGCGCTCGTCAAATGGCTGCACAGGCGCGACGCCGGGCTCGCCGGGAAGGCGCTCCCCGAGCCGCCCAAAGAGCCGATCGAACCCGACCCAGTCGCGGCCGAGCCTGCAATCCGCAATCCGCTGTCCAGCCTGTTCGGCGGCGCTGCAACCGAGGAATGATCTGACCATGCCGACACCGACCTGCCACAGCCTATCAAGCATCCTCGGCGGCATGTTCCAGTCGACGTCCGACAGGATCGCCTTGGCGGCCTCCGGTGTCGCCAGCGCGCCGCTGCTGCTGCAAAATCACCTGAAAGACGCCAATGAATTCGTGGTGTTCGTCGCCCCGACGCTGGCAAGCGTCTTCCTCGCGCTGAAGATCATCCTCGTCATCCCGCAGATTTTAGCGGAGTGGGGAAGGTTTTTGAGCAAGTGGTGGCGTAAGGAGTGAGCGCTCGTCGCCCGGCGATGTGCTTGCGCCTTTCGATATCGCCACATCCTGGTATTGTCGCTCATGGTGGATTTCGATCCATCCATCTCTGGTCAGACATGCGGCGCCCCTGCTACAATCGCGCAGATTCCAATATCCCCACCGCGCGAACCGCAAAGGTGCGCCCAGCGAGTAAGAAGCGCATTAAAAATCAAAGAGCCATTTTTGGGCGCACCTTCACGTAAGGCATTGTCCTGTCGACGGAAGTCAACATCTACTTCCCCCACCATTTGCTCTAAAGAATATGCTGATCCCTGGGCCCTCAACGGCGCGGGCTAGACCTTGTCAATAGCGCCAAAGGGCGGCAAATTTGCCTGCGGACGGGAGCCCATCCGGGGAATGCCGGCTCATCTGCGCTGAACCCTTACGCGGGAGGGGGTCATGGGGAGATCAAATTCAAACCAAATTGTCGCTCGATCGCGCGAACTTTGGGTCGCGATGCCCAGTTGGGCGCGCGTCGCCGCTATTTTGTTGATAAGCTCGGTTTGTTCTTCGACGGCGAAAGCGGGCTCAGGTCCGCTTTATCCTAAAGGCGCGAGCGTTTTTATCCCGTTCGTCAACGCAGCCGATGTCAGTAAGTCCTATGCCAGCCCTCAAATCCGGGTCGGGTTCAGCAATAACTACAACTCTTCCTTCACTGTCACCATGGACACCGGTTCGATAGGCATTATCGTAGGCAGAAATTATTTCACTCCACCGGCAAAAGGGAGAGCGGATCCAAGTTTTATCGGTCCAGGATCCGAAACGCTTACCAGCAGCGGCTATTACTTCACCGGAGACTGGTATAGAACTACTGTGCATTTATATAACGACAAAGCCGCGGTCGCAGTCTCGACAGTGCCTGTCATGGCTGTCACCAACGTATCTTGCATAGAGGGCGCCAGAGATTGCCATATAGTTGATCACAACGGAGTCGATGTACATTATTTCGGCGTCGGTTTCGCCGGGGGGTCGGGTGTGCCTCAGGGAACGCCGGACAAGAACGCTTTTTTAAATGTCACGAAAATATCGGAGAGCAGCTCACTGCCTTCGCCAGGCTATATTTTATCCACGCAAGGCGCGCATATCGGTTTAACGTCAAACAATACCAAAGGTTTTGCTTTTATTAAACTGGAGCCGCTGTTGGCGCCGACTCTTGCGCAATGGCAATCCGCCCCTGCATCTCCAAATGTGCTGACCGATTGGCAACATGCGCGGGGGACGATCACGGTGAATGGCGTATCGGGACGCGGCGGCATCTTGTTCGATACCGGGGTGAACACTGGTTTTTTGACGCCGCCCATCGGGGTGACCGTGATGACTGGAATGGGGCCAACGACGCCCCACAAAGCTGAGTGCAACACGAACCCGCCGACCTGCGCTGTAAGCGGAACGACGGTGCAGGTTTCGTTTCCGGATCAAACTCAGCCGGTTGCTTCGTTAAACTATACTGTCGGCCCCAATAATGGCGCTCAAAAAGGAAATCCAGTTTCGCCCTATGCCGTGTCGGTCGACCACACTGGCGCGCCTTTTTTGAACACGACCGTTCGCATCTTGCAGGGGTTCGCTTACCTCTATGACGCCGCTAACGGTTTCGTTGGCCTGAAAGCCACAGGTAACGCGCCTCCTCGATTTGCTATTAGTAAGCCTTGGGGTGTGGCGGTTGAGGGCGTTTTTCAATGTTTTTTCGGTTGGGCTAAAGTTAATTTTGGTCCCCGACCAACGACGGGCTCCCTCTCCAGCACCTTCGTGGCTACGGCGTCCCGACCAAATCCCTTCCAGCCTACGGAATACAGCTGGCCTTATACCTATGTTTACGATTCATATAATCGTAAGTACATCGGAATTTCCTCTGGCGTTCCGGCTTCCGACAATATGCCCGCCGCTACTAGCCTCGCCAACAATGTATACACTTGGGGGGCTTCCGGCCCGTCTAATGGTACGAATGAAGGCGCTTTAGCGCCTTGGTTGGCTGCCGCAGGTTGTCAATAAGGCGGACGGCGCCCACTCCTTGAGTGGTCGTCGCCGTGCGGATTTCACCCTTCCGTCCGCCGTCCCAGCGAAGGCGCTGCATTGTAGCCGATTCGATCAGTGAAATTCTCCCGATGCGTCGATCAGCGAAGGACGCGCAGCCGCGCGCGCAGGGCGTCGTAAAGCGGCGCGTCGCTCATCAGCGTCGGGATGAGCATGGCGGTGAAACAGGCCGCCAGCATCGGCAGCAGCAGGAGCGCGCTGCCGGTCATTTCCGTCGCCAGCACGAGCCCGGTCAGCGGCGCCCGCACCACGCCCGTAAAGAAGGCGGCCATTCCAACCGCCGCGAAAGCCTCCGGCTGAATGGGAAGGTCCGGGAACGCCAATCCGCAACCGGCGCCAAAGAGGAGTCCCAATTGCGCGCCCAGCGCCAGCAGCGGCGCGAAAAGACCGCCCGGCGTTCCCGCCGAATAGGACAAGGCGCCGAACCAGAACCTCAGTTGAAAGAGGAACGGCAGGACGAAAAGGCCGGGCGCCCCAAGCAGCGCGTTCTGGGTGAGACGATCTCCCCCGCCGACGCATTCCGGTCCGAACCAGGCGAGAACGCCCGCGGCGGCGCCGATGGCGGCGGCGCAGGTCTCCGCCGGCAGGCCGCGCACGAGGTCGACCGCGGCCAGCGTCGCGAGCACCGCCTTATTATAGGCGATGGCGACGGCGCCGCAGACGACGCCGAGGACGAAGAACAGCGGGCCGATCGCCGGCGCCGGATAGGCCAGCGGCGGCAGTTGGAAATCCGGCGCGTCGCCCAGAACAAGATGCGCGACGGCGATCGCGGTCGAGGACGCCGCCAGCGCGGCGATCGCTATCCTGTGCTCGAATTTTTGGACGAGCTCTTCGAGGACGAAAACCGCGCCGGCCATCGGCGCGTTGAAGGCGGTCGCGAGGCCTGCGCCCGCGCCCGCCGCCAGCAGAACGCGGCAATCCGGCCAGTCTCGGCGGAAGGCGCCGCCGAAGAGATGGCCGAGCACCGCGCCCATCTGCACGCTCGGTCCTTCCCGGCCGAGCGCAAGGCCCGAGCCGATCGCCAGCCATCCGCCGACGAATTTCACCGGCAGCAGGACAAAGGGCGACGGCGCCGCGTCACCGCGCAGGACAGCCTCGACATGCGGAATCCCGCTCCCGGACGCGTGCGGCGAATACCGCCGCACCAGCCAGGCGGCGACGACGGCCGCCGACGCGCAGCCGCCAACGAGCAGAATAAAGCCCGCGATTGAGTGGCCATGCGCCCAATCGATAACGGCCGCGCGAAAAACGTCGGCCCGCTGCAGCGCAAGCCGGAAAAGCGCGCAGACGAGACCAGCGACGGCGCCGACCAGCAGGGCCAATGTCGCGAGGACCGTCAGATTGCCCTCTGAAGACGCCAAGGCCGTCGAGCGGGCCTTATGAAGGTCGCGATAAAGCATGTCGCAGCGGCTCGATCCATGGAGGCTGGGGGCCACGGCGAAGCCATAGCACGATTACGGTCGGGAACGCGCTCCTGAAGCGTCTGCGCCGTAAGCGCTCTATGCTTCCGCTTGCGCTGTCTTGTCCAGCGCAGCGGCGTTTGGCATGTTGCGCGGCCACGAACACAGGGAGCGCGCATGACCCGGGTTTTCAGGATAATCGCCGCCGTGATGTTTTGCGTCGGCGTCGCGGCTCCGGCCATGGCGCATACGCCCGATATTTCAACGGGCAAAATCCTTCCCAAGGACAATCGAACCTATGCCGTCGAGGTCGGCTTTCTCGCCACCGATCTCGAGCGCATGTTTCAGGACACGATGAGCGAACGCGCCAGCGTCGACCTCTCGGCGCCCGGCGCGCTCGAAACGGAAATCGGCAAATTTGTCGAAAAACGCGTCGCGATGCGCGATGCGACAGGCCGGGCCTGCATCGCCAATGTCGAAAAGTCGGGCGAAGACCCCACCAACCAGGACAGCGCGCTCGTCATGATCCGCTTCGACTGCGGCGGAACGACTGGCGGGCTCTTCTATGACGCGACGAAGCTCCTCGCCACGCAAGGCGCAAAGGGGAAGCATCTGGTCACGCTCGAGGGGAGCGAAAACGCCGGCCAGACCATGCTCTACCCGACCGATCCCCCGCTCGATCTGTCAAAGCCTTTGGAAACGACCGGCGAGCTGATGTGGAAGTTTCTCAAGGCCGGCGTCGAACACATCGTCACCGGCTATGATCATTTGTGCTTCCTGTTCGCCCTCATTTTGTGGGCGACGCGCGTCTGGCCGGTCGTCAAGATCGTCACCGCTTTCACCATTTCGCATTCGATCACCTTGTCGCTCGCGGCGCTCAACATCTTTACGCTTCCCTCGACCTTGGTCGAAGCGCTGATCGCCGCCTCGATCGTTTTCGTCGCGGTGGAGAATTATTTCTCGCGCGACGTCGACAACCGCTGGCGCAACACTTTCCTCTTCGGCTTCATCCATGGTTTCGGCTTCGCCTCGGCGCTGACCGAAATGGGCGTGCCGCAAGGAGGCGTCGTGCCTGCGCTCGCCGCGTTCAACATCGGCGTCGAACTCGGGCAGATCGCCATCGTCTTCGCGGTCATGCCGATCCTGTTCCTGATCGACAAGCAGACCGGCGGCAAGCGCAGCGAAAAGCTCGTCTACGTCGTCTCGGCGCTGATCGCCGTCGCGGGCGTCTACTGGTTCTTGGAGCGAATTGGAGTTCTGCCGGGGTAAGGCGCGACCCGGATAGGGTTGCCCCCGGCCGGCGGCCGCTACCTATTTCGTTCGGAATGGAGCAGCCATGAAAACCCCTCATCCAGATGACTTTCGCATCGAGCGCGATGGATCGCGCATCGTCGTGACCTTCACGCCTGCGGGCAAGCAGTTCGCCTATGACGCGGACGGCGGGGAACTCCAGGCCGGCGCGGCGGCGCAGGCGGAGCCTGAGCAAGTGGACTATGATCCGCTGGACGTGGAGCGCATGGCCGCGGAGCTCGCGGGCGCGGTGATACGCGCGCACTGAGGACCGGGTCGCGGCGTCACGTTCCGCGCCGCGACCCCGCCCGATCCAAGCTACCGCCTATCCCTTTACCCGCACATATTCACCGGGCGCGTCGCAGATGATCTTGAGCTTGCCGCCGCCGGGCTGGCGGGCGGGGACTTTCCTCGGCGCCTGCGCCGTCACCCAGGCCAGCCAATGCGGCCACCAGGAGCCCTTGGTCTCCTTCGCCTTCTTGATCCAGTCCTCGAAAACGCCCTTCGGGGAGCCGCCCGTCCAATATTGATACTTGTTTTTGGAGGGCGGGTTGATGATCCCGGCGATATGGCCCGAGCCGCCGAGCACGAAGGTGACGTCGCCGCCGAAAAACCTCGCGCCACGAAACACGGACGGCGCCGGCGCGATATGATCCTCCTTGGTCGCGATCTCAAAGACCGGGATTTTGACCTGACGCAGATTCAACCGGACGCCGTCGATGATCATTTCGCCGCGGGCCAGGCGATTTTCGAGATAGCAGCTGCGCAGGTAGAAGGAGTGATTGGCCCGCGGAATGCGCGTCGAATCGGAATTCCAATATAAGAGATCGAAAGCGGCGGGCTCGACCCCCTTCATGTAATTGTTGACGACGTAATTCCAGATGAGTTCGTTCGGCCGCAGCATGTTGAAGGCGTTGGCCATTTTGTAGCCTTCGAGATAGCCGGTGCGCGCCATGCTTTCGTCGAGCGCCGCAAGACGCGCCTCGTCGACGAAGATCTGCAGATCGCCGGCGTCCGAAAAATCGACCTGCGTCGCAAAGAAGGTGACGCTGTCGATGCGATCGTCGCCGGTCGCCGCCATATAGGCGAGCGTCAGCGCGAGCAGCGTGCCGCCGACGCAATAGCCCGCCGCCGTGACCTTGCGTTCGCCCGTCGCCCGCTCGATCACGTCGAGCGCGGTCAGCACGCCCTCGTGCATATAGGCTTCAAAGCCCTTCTCGGCCTTGGTCTCGTCGGGATTGACCCAGGAGATGATGAAGACCGTGAAGCCCTGCTCGACCGCCCAGCGCACGAAGCTTTTCTCGGGGTTGAGATCGAGCACATAGAATTTGTTGATCCAAGGCGGCGTGATGAGCAGCGGCCGCACATAAACGTCCGACGTCGTCGGCTCATATTGAATGAGCTCCATCACGTCATTGCGCCAGATCACCTTGCCGGGCGTATTCGCCAGATCGACGCCGAGTTCGAATTTCCGATCCGCGCTCTGGCGAATTTTCAGCACGCCGCCGCCCGCGGAAATGTCTTCCGCGAGCATTTTCAGGCCGCGGACCAGATTCTCGCCCTTGGCGTCCATCGTGGCGCGCAACAGCTCGGGATTGGTCGGCACGAAATTGGATGGCGAGATCGCGCTCGAAATCAGCCGCGTATAAAAGACGGCCCTGGCCTTTGTCTGCGGATCGAGACCCTCGGCGCTCTCGACCATGTCGCCCGCCCAGCGCGACGCAAGCAGATAGGATTGCCGCAGCCAGTCGAAGAACGGATTCTCGTTCCACTCAGGCGCCGAGAAACGCTTGTCGGAGAGATCCGAGGGGACAATCGGCGCGACGTTCTCGCCGCCGTAGCGGCGAAGCGTCTGCCGCCAAATCTCGCTCAACCCGCTGTAAAGATCGGCCTGAGCGACGGCGGCGCGCTCGGGCTTCGACAGCCAATATTCGGCGACGGCGCCGAGAGTCTTGGTGGCGTCGGCGACGCTCGCGGCGAGCTCGCTGCGCGTTTCGTCGGGGTTGGCGCCGCCGATCGCCGCGGCCAGCGCTTTGCGGCCCTCGTCCACGAGCTGCGCCATGTTGTCGGCGATCGCTTCGATATCGAACCGGGCGAATATCTCCTGATTGGCGAGCGGCGCGGGAGCCGCGGCGCCATTGGGCGCCGCTGGCGCGGCCGTTCGCGTCGACGCGCTCGGCGCCGAAGGCTTTTTCGCCACGGTCTTTTTCTTGGCCTTGTTCTTGGCCTTGTCGGCCGGCTTCACCGGCGGTTCGGACTTGCCAAGCGCCGAAACCTTCTCCGCCGTCGCGCCTCGTTTCCGTCTGGCGGCGGGATCCTGGTCCTCATTTGCGCTCATGCCCTAAACCTGTCTGTTTTCAAAAGAAGGCGCGCAGCGGCCGCGTCGCTTTGGTCTAACAACTGCGCGCTGATGAGAAAAGCTCTGCCGCCTGGCCGCGGGAAGAAGCCTGTGGGCGAGATAAGCTTGCATTATTACAATGCAATATCGATCCTTGTCTCGGCGCGGAGAGCCATACCGGACGAATTCGGCGAAAAGGTCGCAAGCGACCGCTCGGTCATTTCGCGCAAAAGCGGCTCTATGCGGCTCCGGCGCTGTCCAGCGCCGCGAGCTGCGGCGACAAGGCTAGACCATGCGCGGCGGCGACGGGCGGCGAAAGAACGCGTCCCGCCGAAATTTCCAGCCCCGCGTGAAGATGCGGATCGTCCTCGATGGCGCGGCGCCAGCCCTTGTTGGCGAGCGCCAGCACGAAAGGCAATGTGGCGTTGTTGAGCGCGAAGGTCGACGTGCGCGGCGTGACTCCGGGCATGTTGGTGACGCAATAATGCACTACGCCGTCAACGACATAGGTCGGGTCGGAATGGCTCGTCGGCCGTGACGTCTCGCAGCAGCCGCCCTGGTCGATCGCGACGTCGACGATCACGGCGCCGCGCTTCATCGTCGGCAGCATGTCCCGCGTGATCAGGATCGGCGCCCTGGCGCCCGGCGCGAGCGCCGCGCAGATGACGAGATCGGCGCGCTTCACCGATTCGGCGATCGCGGCGCGGGTGGAATAAATCGTGCGGACCGCGAAACCGAAGCGCGTTTCGAGACGCCGCAGCGCGTCGGGGTTGCGGTCGGCGACAAGCACGCTCGCGCCCATGCCGAGCGCAATCGCCGTCGCCTGCGCGCCGACGCTGCCCGCGCCGAGAATCAGAACGTCGGCGGGCGGCACGCCCGGCGCGCCCGCAAGCAACACGCCGCGGCCGCCCGCCTGCTTTTCGAGAAAATGCGCGCCGATCTGCGGGGCGAGCCGGCCGGCGATTTCCGACATCGGCGCAAGCAGCGGCAATCCGCCGCCGGGCGCCGTGACCGTCTCATAGGCGATGCAATGGGCGCCGCTCGCCATCAGCGCGCGCGTGAGCTCAGCGTCCGCGGCGAGATGGAAATAGGTGAAGAGGACATGGTCAGGCCGCAAATAAGCGATCTCGCGCCGCTGCGGCTCCTTCACCTTGACGATCAGTTGCGCGGCGGCAAAGAGCGCATCAGGACCATCGACGAGCGTCGCGCCCGCGGCCGCATAGTCCGAGTCAGAGAGATCCGCGCCCTCGCCGGCGCCGCGCTCGATGAAGACGTCATGCCCCGCATGGACGAGCTCGGCGACCGACGACGGCGTCAGGCCCACACGATATTCATTGTCTTTGGTTTCTTTGGGCGCGCCGACACGCATTTCCGGCTCCAAAATACGGCGTCGACTCGGGTAAACATCTCGCCTCTGGGGAATATATGCAAAGGGCGACCTTTCAAAACAAGGGCGAAGGTCAAGCGGGTTTCAAAACGGCGGAGAGGAAGACATGCCGACCATCAATACGGACAAAGTCTGTTTCGTCGTCGTCAAGGCGCGCGAGCTTGAAAGCGAAGATGAGGGGATCGACGCGGACGCGTCGAACGCCACGGACGACGGTTTCGTCAGCGTGTTGACGGAGGACGCGTTCCCGACCATTCGCGACGAGGTTTCCTCCTTTATCGAGGCCATGGACGTCGACGAGCAGATCGAACTCGTCGCGCTGATGTGGGTGGGACGGGGCGACTTCGCCGCCAGCGAATGGGGCGAAGCTCTCGCGCAAGCGCGAGCCCGGCACGAAGGCGCGACATCGACCTATCTGCTCGGCGTGCCGCTGCTCGCCTCGTTTCTTGAAGGCGGCCTCGCGGAGTTCGGCGAGAGCTGCGAGCTTTACGCCGCCGACCGGCAGTGACGGCGCCGCGAC
The DNA here is from genome assembly GCF_000304315.1 of Methylocystis sp. SC2. NCBI lineage: Bacteria > Pseudomonadati > Pseudomonadota > Alphaproteobacteria > Hyphomicrobiales > Methylocystaceae > Methylocystis > Methylocystis hydrogenophila. Next base: position 1,722,924 of record NC_018485.1, read on the forward strand.
GTCGAGAACGCCGGAGAGGACCTCGATCCTGGAGCGAAGGCGACCTATTTACCTCATGCGGCGAAGCATCGAGGAGATCCCCCCATGAATCGCAGGATTTTTGCTGTGGCCCTGGCTCTGTCCATCGCGGCCTTTTTCGCCCCCCGATTGGCTTATGCGGAAGATCATCTGGCCGAAGCCGTCACCCACACCAAACAGGCGATCAGCGAAGGCAAGCAGGGAAAGGCTGAGGCGTTGACGGTTCATGCGGAAGAAGGCTTGAAGCACGCCAAGGCCGCCGAAGCGCAAAAGCCGAATGAGCACACCAAACAGGGAATCTCGCATCTCGAAATGGCCATCGACCACGGCAAGCAGAAGCATGCCGACATCGCGACCAAACACGCCGAAGAGGCGCTGACTCATCTCGAGGCCGCGAAGAAATAAGTCGCGGCGCCCTGACAGAGTGAAGAGAGCGGCCTTGCTGGGGCCGCTCTTTTTTGCGGCTGCGCATGGCCGGGCGGCCATGACAGCGCCGCCGGGATCGCCTATGGACGTCGGGGCGGACCGCCCGCCGACGGGCCTTTTCGATGAAGCTTTCCTCCTCGCTGCTGCGCGCCAAATCCATCGAATCGCTGCAAGCCGAAGCCGACCGGCCGGGCGGTTTCCGCCGCGTGCTCGGCGTCTGGCAGCTCACCGGCATCGGCCTTGGCGGCCTCATTGGCGTCGGCATTTTCGTGCTGACCGGCGTCGTCGCGGCGACTCAGGCTGGCCCCGGCGTCGCCCTCTCCTTTCTGATCGCCGGCGTCGCGAGCGCCGCGGCGGCGCTGTCCTACGCCGAATTCGCCGGCATGATTCCCGTCGCCGGCAGCGCCTACACCTATGCCTATGCGGTGCTGGGCGAACTCGCCGCCTGGATCATCGGCTGGGATCTTCTGCTCGAATATGCGCTGGTCGTCGCCGTGGTGGCGATCGGCTGGTCGGCCTATCTGCAGGCGCTCATCGCGCAATTCGGCCTCGCGCTCCCCGAATGGGCGAGCGGCGCGCCGGGAACCGGCGCCGGCCGCGCCGTCGATCTTTTCGCCGCGCTCGGCGCGCTTGGCGTCGCCTTCCTGTTGACGCTGCGCGTGGAGCTTGGCGCGCGCTTCAACGCCGCGATGGTGGTGGTCAAAATCGCCGCGGCGCTGTTGGTGATCGTCGCCGGCCTTCCCTATGTGCGGGTCGAGAATTGGACGCCCCTCATGCCCTTCGGCTTTTCCGGCGTGGCGCAGGGCGCGGCGGTCGTGTTCTTCGCCGTGTTCGGCTACGATACGCTGACGACCGCCGCCGAAGAAGCGCGCGCGCCGCAGCGCGACGTGCCGCGCGCCGTTCTCCTGTCGCTCGTCGTGGCGCTGACGCTCTATATCGCCATGTCGCTCGTGCTCACCGGCGTCGTGCGCTACGACACGCTCGACAATCCGGCGCCGGTCGCGAGCGCCTTCGCGTCGATCGGCCTGCCCTGGGTCGCCTTCGTCGTGTCGCTCGCCGCGGTCGCCGGCATCATCAGCGTGATGCTCGCCTTTCTTCTCGCCTGCGCGCGCATCTGGTTCGCGATGAGCCGCGACGGCCTGCTGCCCGGCTGGTTTGCGAAAGTGCATCCGCGCTTTCAGACGCCCTATCGGCCGACGCTGATCGCCGGCGCGCTGACCGCGCTCGTCGCCGCGCTCTATCCGATCAAGGAAGTCGCGGAGCTGGTGAATATCGGCACGCTCTCCGCCTTCGTCGTCATCTGTTCGGCGATCATCGTGCTGCGCCGCACGCGCCCCGACGTGAAGCGCAGCTTCCGGGCGCCTTTCGTCCCGTTCACGCCGCTCGTCGGCGTCGGCTTTTCGCTCTGGCTGTTATCGCGCCTGCCGGCGGTGGCGTGGGAGCGCTTCGCGATCTGGATGGCGATCGGCCTCGCCATTTATTTTCTCTACAGCCGCCGTCACAGCCGACTGGCGGGGAACGCTGAAGAATGATGACGCCGGCGGAGCGGATTGGCGGCGATCAGTGATGAGGATAGAGCCGGTGATGCGGCGGGTGATAGGGATTGAGATGCCTGCGGTGGTGGTACGGGCAAGGGTAGCGCCAATGCCGAATGCCGCGCGTGTGATGCGTGGGCGTGGTGGTTACAAAGCAACCGCCGCGGTGATGTCCGGGAGCCGCGCCGTCATGCATGAGCGCGACCTGCCGCGCCACGGCTGGCGACGGCGCCATCATGCTGGCAAGCCCCCAAGTGGCGGCGACCAATGCATAGATGACGACCACCTTAGATTCGTTCTCGGTCCTGACCTTGGACATACGACTCTCCGGTCCACGATCTGCGCACGAGCAAACGCGCGCGCCAATTCGCCAGATAGATCGCCGAGGAAACAAAGCTAGAAGTCGCCGGAGCGAAATAGGAGAGGTGGCGCACGCGCTTCCGCACCATGCACGAAGGGTCTCGTTCAACTGGCCGTCGTCGCCAGCGCCGCCGCTCTATCCCCTGATCGTATCGAGCCCTCGATCGTCGCCGGCAGGCCCGTATTCGTCCAGTCGCCGGCAAGCCACAGATTGTCCCAGCGCGTCTTCGCATCGGGCCGGCGCTTCTCCTGCGCCGGCGTCGCGGCGAAGGTGGCGCGCTTCTCCTTGACGATCTGCCAGGGCGGCGCCGCCGCCGGCAGGCCCGTCGCGGCCGAGACCTCCGCCCAGATTTTTTCCGCGAGCGCTTCGCGCGACTCATCGATCAGCCGGTCGGCGCCGCTGATCGTGACCGACAGGCGATCGTCGAAGGCGAAGAGCCATTCGGTGAGCGTGCCGATCATGCCGAGAAGCGGCGGTTGGCCCGGCGGCGGCGCGATCTTGAAATGCGCATTCAGGATCGCGCGAAAATCGTCAGGCGCGACGAGACCGGGCAGAAGCTCCTGCGCGATCCACGGCGGCGTCGCGAGGACCACGGCGTCGCCTTTTTCCAGCGTCACTTCCGCGTCGCCGAAACGCAGCGCGCCGACGCGCGACTCCTCGAAAGCGATGTCGCGCAGCCGCGCCCCGAAGCGCGGCTCGACGCCTTTGGCGCGAAGCGTGCGCAGCGCCGGCTCGATGAAGGCGTCGCCGAGGCCGCCTTTGGCGACCATGGGGCGGCAGGCGTCGCCGCCCGCCGCGAGCGTCTCGCGCAGCACGGCGCCGGCGAGCGTCGCGGACGCCTCTTCAGGCTCGGTGTTCAAAGCGGAGAGCAGAACCGGGCGCCAAAGCCTCTCCCACAGCGGACCGCGGCAGCGCATCGTGTCGCCGATGGTCGCGCCGTCCTTCGCAAAGAGAAGCTTTCCGGCGCCGAGATAGTCCAGCGGCCCGGCGCCGGGGACACGGCGCTCGGCGACAAACACCCACCAGGGAATGCGCGAGGCGTTGGGGCGCAGCGTCCAGCGCTCAGCCGTGCGCGCGTCGAGAAAGTCGAAGGCGCATTCGTCGGGGCCAACGAGCGCGTCGCTCGCGCCGATGCGCTTGGCGTAATCGCGCGCCGCCCGATTGCCCGAGAGCAGCAGATGATTGCCGTTGTCGATCGTCAGGCCGAGCGACGCGTCGAAATAGGAGCGGCAGCGGCCGCCCGCCATGCGCGCGGCTTCATAGAGCGCGACGCGCCGTCCGGCGTCGGCAAGACGCAGCGCGCAGGCGAGCCCCGCGAGGCCCGCGCCGACGACATGAATCGTTTCGCTCACGTGAAGGCGTGTCGCAGGAAGGCGCTGACGAGCTTGAGACGCGACGCCCGCACCGGCGCGCGCGGCGCCGAAAAGCCGCGCGCGGCGAGACTGTCGAGGATAGACCGATAGCCGGCGGCCATCAAATAGGGCGCTTTCACCGCGCGCTTGGGCAAGCCCGCCATGACCAGATCCGCCTGGTCGTAATGTTCGCGGGCGCGGCTGAGGACCGGCGCGCAGACTTCTTCGAGCGAGGGATGCGACAGCACGGCGTGCGGCGCCAGGCTGGCCACGCCGGCGGATTCAATCGCCTCTCGCGGCAAATACAGCCGTCCCCGCGCGGCGTCCTCGTCGAGATCGCGCAAGATGTTGGTGAGCTGCAACGCGCGCCCGAGGTGGTAGGCGAGCAGTTTCGGACCCGTCGGCAAATCGCATTCGGCGCCCGGCTCATCCTCGGCGAGGCCGAAGGCGCGCACCGACAGCCGTCCCACGGCGCTCGCGACGCGGTCGCAATAGAGTTCAAGCTTTTCCCAGTCGGGCGCGCAAATATCCTCCTCGACGTCCATGGCCATGCCCTCGATCACCGATTCGAAATCGGCGCGGTCGAGTCGGAAACGGCGGACGGGTTCGGAGAGAAAACTCACGCGCGCGCGAATGCGGCCGGCGTAAAGCTCATCGAGGTCGGCGCGCCATTGGTCGAGCGCGGCGCGGCGCGCGGCGCGGTCGCCCTCGTCGTCGGCGATGTCGTCAACGGCGCGGCAGAAGGCGTAAATGGCGAACATCGCGTCGCGCCGCGGCGGCTCGAGGATGCGCATCGCGAGATAGAAGGAGCTTCTGGTCGCGATGGCGCGCGTGCGCAGCGTCGTGGAATCGGCAAGCGCGTCGATGGTCATTGGCGCGTCCTCGGAATGGCCGGCGACGCCGCACGGGGACGCGAAATGCGGCGAAGCAGCGCGCCGAGCGCGCCCGCCGCCCCTTTGAGCGCAAAGCTGAACTTGCCGTCGTGAACCTTGTCGCGCAGCGGGTCGGCGATCGCGAGGCGCGCGACGAGATGTTCGGCGAGCGTCTGGATGGCGCCGACCTCCATGGCGAGGCGGGCGTCGTCGATCAGATCGGCGAAGGGACGCGACTGCGCGAGCAGACGCCCGGTCTTCTCGTCGAGGTCGCGGACCGTCGCCAGGAGCGGCGGCGGCGCGCTTTCCTGCGCGAGCATTTCGACAGACGCGCCATGCGCCGCGAGCGAATCCTGCGGCAGATAGACCCGGTCGAGGTTGCGGTAATCCTTGCCGCAATCCTGCAGGTGATTGATGATTTGCAGCGCCGCGCAGAGCGCGTCATTGGCCGGCCAGACCCGGCCGGGGTTCTCGCCATGGAGATCGCAGACGAAGCGTCCGACCGGCATGGCCGAATAGCGGCAGTAATCGATGAGATCGTCCCAGTCGCGATAGCGCAGCTGCGTCACGTCGCGCTTGAAGGCGGCGATCAGGTCGCGCGCATGCTGCGGATCGAGGCGCCGCTCCCGGCAGGTTTCGCGCAGGCGGCGCGCCACCTCCGCATCCTCTTTCGCGTCTCCGATCAGGGCGGCGTCGAGCGCGTCCAGCCGATCGAGCTTCGCTTGCGCGGAAAGCGTCGGATGGTCGGCGATGTCGTCGGCGGCGCGAACGAAATCATAGAAGGCGAGGATCGGCGCGCGGTGCCTGGGCGCGATGAGAAAGGAGGCGACGGGGAAATTCTCGTCGCGATGGGTCTTTCCCGAACTCGTCTGCGCAATATCCATATGACGCCGTCTTGCCGCTCCACGGCGCTGGCGCGCCCTATACCTCGATTTGCCGGTTCGCCTCGATCTCGGCGGGCGTTTCGAAGCGCTGCGCCGATTTTTGCGCGCGCGGCGCCTGATAGCGGCCTTTCCATTCGCCGCCGCGGCCGTTCAGGTGCCGCCAAGCCGATTCAACCGTAAACCACGTATAGCACGCCGCGACGCCAGGCAAAGCAAAGGCGCGCCATCGCGACAGGCCGTAAAAGCGCAGCGTCGGCATATAGGCCTGCGCCATCAGGAGCCAGGAGACGAGCGCCGTCTCGCGCGCCGGCGACTCGCCGAACAGCGCCAGATAGGGCGGCGCAAGATAGGCGGCCGCCAAGCCAAAGAGCGCGCCCGCGAGACGCCAGGGCGAATAGCTGAGCTGCGCATAGGCCGAGCGCACGACCATTCGGGAGATATCGGCAAGGCGCGGATAGGCGCGCAGGCTATGGACGTCTTCCGTCAGGCCCAGCCAGATCGGCCCTTGCGCCTTCATCAGCGCGCCCAGCGCGCAATCGTCGATCAGCGCGCCGCGAATGGCCCGCAGGCCGCCCGCGGTCGCGAGCGCCTCCGGACGCACAAGCATGACCCCTCCCGCGGCGCCCGCCGCCGGGTGGTCCGGATCATTGATGTGGCGGAACGGGTAAAGCTTCTGGAAATAGAAAATGAAGGCGGGGACGAGCCAGCGCTCCGCGACGCTTTCGCAACGAAGTTTGACCATGAGCGAGGTCAGAACGGCGCCGCGCGCCGTCGCGCCCGAAGCGAGGCGGGCGAGCACATGCGGCGAAAATTCGATGTCCGCGTCGCAAAACAGCACGAAATCCGGGTCGATCGGCAAGCTCCGCACGTGATCGAACCCACGTTGCATCGCCGCGAGCTTTCCCGTCCAGCCCGCATCGGGTCCGCGCGAGGAGAGAATCGTCAGGCGGCTCGAAGCGCCACAGGCGGCCGCGCAGCGGCGGGCCGCCTCGGCGGTGCCGTCGTCGCTCTCGTCATCGACCAGAATGACGTCGAAGCGGCCATGGAACTGTTGCGCGAACAGCGACGCCAGGCTTTTTTCGATCACGTCGGCTTCGTTTCGAGCCGGAACGATCGCCACGACATGAGTCGCCGGGACCGCGGCGTGGCCGCCGAGGTTCCGGTCGTGTTCGGTCAACCGCCAGAACCCGCCGCGAAGCGCGATCAGATAAAGCCAAACGAACAGCCCGAGGGCGGAGATGACAATCGCGAGCATGGGCGAATCGGGGTAAGGATTCGACAAGACCCGTCTTTTATCACTCACGCTCTAGGCAAGCCAGCGCGCCTTACCTCCTATCGCTTTTCCCAGCCCGCGTCGGTCTTGACATAGCTTCGCTTCACCGCGGCCCAGGCGATGCGATGCGCCGCCTCCTCCTGCCGCGGGTCGCCGCGATGGGCCTCAAAGGCGTGGTTGAAGGCCTCGCGATAGATGTCCTGCGCGTGCGCCGGAAGAATGCGCTGGAGATTTTCGGGCAGGTCGGCGCTGCTGGCGTAGGGCATGCGGCGGACCTCGATCAGGCGCCGGTCATCTCGCCCGCCACCGCCGCCGCCGCCGCTGCGGGATCCGCGGCGCGGGTGATCGGCCGGCCGACGACGATATAGTCGGCGGAGGCTGCGACCGCCTGCCGCGGCGTCATGACGCGCTTTTGATCGCCGACGTCGGCGCCTGAAGGCCGCACCCCCGGAGTCACCAGCAGCATGTCCGCGCCCACAAGCGGCCTTATGGACGCAAGCTCCATCGGCGACAGGATGAGGCCGTCGACGCCCTTCTCCTTGGCTTGGCTGGCGCGGCGCGCGACGAGATCGGCGACGCCGCAGGCGTAGCCCGCTTCTTTCAGATCCGCGTCGTCATAGGAGGTCATCACCGTCACGGCGAGGAGCTTGAGCGCGCCGCTCGAGGCGCCTTCGCGCGCAGCCGCCATCGTCTGAGGAAAGGCGTGGATGGTGAGAAAGTCGACGCCGAGCCGGGCGATCTGCCGCGTCGCCCGCTCCACGGTGACGCCGATGTCATGAAGCTTCAGATCGAGAAATACGCGCTTGCCCGCGGCCTTCAGTTCCCGCGCGAAATCGAAGCCGCCCGGCGCATAAGCGAGCTCCATGCCGACCTTGAAGAAGGAGACCGTCTCGCCCAGCGCCGCGACCATCGCCCGCGCGTCCTCTACGCTTTCGACGTCGAGCGCGACGATCAGTCGGTCCTGCGGCTTCACGCCTTGCGCTTTCCGGCGAAACCGGCGTAACCCGCTTTGCGATAGCGCCAGACGCGGGCGGGCGGAATGTTGAGCACGATCGGCGGCGATCCCTTGCCGACATAGGCGCCATTGACGCCATTGGCGTGCATGGGCATCGGCGATTTGGTCAGGCCGTACGTGAATTGGATGAAGAGCCCCTCGTCGCCCATCAGTTCGAAGGCCTGGTTCAACAGCTCGACCCGATCGCGCTCCGGCCGCACCAGGAGCGGCAGGCTGGAGACGACGGTGGCGATCTTCCCCGGAACCTTGCCGTCGAGAGTCGCCTTGAGGCCATAGGCGTCACCTTGCACGATGTTGACGCCGGGGAAGCGTTCGGAGAGCAGATGGCAGAAGCGGCTCTCATATTCGACGAGGACGAGACGCTCGGGCGCGATGCCGCGGGCGAGCAGCGCCTGAGTCACCGGCCCGGTGCCGGGACCGAGTTCGACGATATGGCCCTCTCGATCCGGTTCGACGAAGCCGGCCATCGTCTTGGCCAGCGCCCGTCCGGACGGCGAAACGGCGCCGATGAGGCGCGGATTTTCGATCCACTGACGGATGAAGCGCGCGTTATCCACGAGCCTCGCGCGCCCACTGGCTTTCTGCGTTCTGTGCGACAACGACGCCCCTCCCGATCGGCGCGATGAAACGCGCAAACGGCCCCCGCGATCGGAGGGCCGTTCGGCGGATGATAGGAGAGCCGCGCGTCAAAAACAACGTGGCGTCTTTTCGCCTTCTGCCGCCTACCCCCCGAACAAATCCTTCATCCGCGCGAAAAAGCCCGTCTCCTCGGGATGCGTGTCGACCGAGGACTCCTCCTCAAATTCGGCGAGGAGCTCCTTTTGCCGCTTGGTGAGCTTTTGCGGCGTCTCGACGCTGATCTGCACATGCAGGTCGCCGTGATCGCGTCCGCGCAAGATCGGCATGCCCTTGCCCTTGGCCTTGAGCTGGCGTCCGGACTGCGCGCCTTCCGGAATTTTGAGCTTCACCTCGGAGCCGTCGAGCGCATGGACCTTGATCTCGCCGCCAAGCGCCGCGCGCACCATCGAGATCGGCACGCGGCAATAGAGGTCGGCGCCGTCGCGCTGGAAGAAGGGATGCGGCTTTACGGAAAGAAAAATATAAAGATCGCCGGCCGGTCCGCCGCGCAGGCCGGCTTCGCCTTCGCCGGCGAGCCGGATGCGGGTGCCGTCTTCGACGCCCGGCGGCACATTGACCGAAAGCGACCGTTCGATCGTCTTGCGTCCCGCGCCCGCGCATGACGGGCAGGGATTCTCGATGATCTCGCCGCGTCCCTGGCAGGTTGGGCAGGTTCGTTCGATGGCGAAAAAGCCCTGCTGGGCGCGCACCCGTCCCATGCCGTTACAGGTCGAGCAGGTCTTGGGCTTCGAGCCCTTTTTCGCGCCTGTTCCCGAGCAGGCCTCGCAGGTCGCCGAGGTGGGGATTTTCAGCGAGGCGGTCTTGCCGCGATAGGCCTCGTCGAGGGTGATCTCCATATTGTAGCGCAGATCCGAGCCGCGCTCGCGGCCGCCCGAACGGCTGCGCCGTCCCATGACGTCGCCAAACAGATCCTCGAAAATGTCGGCCATGGAGGCGCCGAAACCCTCGCCGGCGCCAAAGCCGCCGCCCTGTTCAAAGGCGGCATGGCCGAAGCGATCATAGGCGGCGCGCTTCTGCTGGTCGCACAGACACTGATAGGCTTCGTTCAATTCCTTGAAACGCGCTTCCGCCTGCTTGTCGCCGGGGTGCCGATCGGGGTGGCACTGCATCGCCGCCTTGCGGAAGGCGATCTTCAATTCGACTTCCGTGACCGTGCGGCTGACGCCCAGAACTTCGTAATAGTCGCGTTTGGACATGCTTGATTTCTGATGGTGCGCGGCGGGCCTGGCCGCGATCACATGAACGCAAAGGAACCCGGCGTATTGGCGCCGGGTTCCCGTTTCGCTACCGCATCGAAGCGGCTATGGCCAGTCCCGGCTTACTTCTTGTCGTCGCCGACGTCCTTGAACTCCGCGTCGATCACGTCGTCCTTGGGCGCTTCGGAGGCGCCGGGGTTTGAAGCCTCGGCCTGCTGGGCCTTGTACATCGCCTCGCCGAGCTTCATCGAGGCCTGGCTCAATTCGTTGGTCCTGGCCTTGATCGCGTCGGCGTCGTCGCCCTCGACGGCGCTCTTCAGCGCGGCGATGGCGGCTTCGATCGCGCTCTTGTCCGCGCCCGAAACCTTATCGCCGAATTCGGCGACGGATTTCTCGGCGGCGTGGATCGCGGCCTCGCCATGGTTCTTGGCGTCGACGAGTTCGCGGCGGATTTTGTCCTCCGCGGCGTGCTCCTCGGCGTCCTTGACCATTTTGTCGATGTCGGCGTCGCTGAGGCCGCCAGAGGCCTGGATGCGGATCTGCTGTTCCTTGTTGGTGGCCTTGTCTTTCGCCGTGACGTTGACGATGCCGTTCGCGTCGATGTCGAAGGTCACTTCCACCTGCGGCATGCCGCGCGGCGCCGGCGGAATGCCGACGAGGTCGAACTGGCCGAGCAGCTTGTTGTTCGCAGCCATCTCGCGTTCGCCCTGGAAGACCCGGATGGTGACGGCGGTCTGATTGTCTTCGGCCGTCGAGAACACCTGGCTCTTCTTGGTGGGAATCGTCGTGTTCCGGTCGATGAGGCGCGTGAACACGCCGCCGAGCGTCTCGATGCCCAGCGACAGCGGCGTCACGTCGAGCAGCAGCACGTCCTTCACGTCGCCCTGCAGCACGCCCGCCTGCACCGCGGCGCCGATGGCGACGACTTCGTCAGGGTTGACGCCCTTGTGCGGCTCCTTGCCGAAGAACTGCTTCACGACCTCCTGCACTTTGGGCATACGGGTCATGCCGCCCACAAGCACCACTTCGCCGATGTCGGCCGCCGACAGTCCGGCGTCCTTCAACGCCTTCCGGCAGGGCTCGACCGTGCGCTGAATGAGATCGTCGACGAGCGCTTCGAATTTCGCGCGCGTCAGCTTCAGCGTCAGATGCTTGGGCCCGGTGGCGTCGGCCGTGATGTAGGGCAGATTGATTTCGGTCTGCGTCGCCGACGAGAGTTCGATCTTGGCCTTTTCGGCGGCCTCCTTGAGGCGCTGCAGGGCGAGCTTGTCCTTCGTGAGGTCGATGCCCTGCTCTTTCTTGAACTCGCCCGCGAGATATTCGACGAGACGCATGTCGAAGTCTTCGCCGCCGAGGAACGTGTCGCCGTTCGTCGACTTCACCTCGAAGACGCCGTCGCCGATCTCCAGGATCGACACGTCGAAGGTGCCGCCGCCGAGGTCATAAACCGCGATCGTGCCGGACTGCTTCTTGTCGAGGCCATAGGCGAGCGCCGCCGCGGTGGGCTCGTTGATGATGCGCAGCACCTCAAGGCCGGCGATCTTGCCGGCGTCCTTGGTGGCCTGGCGCTGAGCGTCGTTGAAGTAGGCGGGAACGGTGATGACGGCTTGCGTGACCGTCTGGCCGAGAAAGGCCTCGGCCGTCTCCTTCATCTTTTGCAGAATGAAGGCGGAAATCTGCGAGGGCGAATATTGCTTGCCCGAGGCCTCGACCCAGGCGTCGCCATTATTCGCCTTGACGATCTTGTAGGGGACGAGACCCATGTCCTTCTTGGTCATCGGGTCGTCGTAGGTGCGGCCGATCAGCCGCTTGATGGCGAAGAAGGTCTTGTCGGGGTTCGTCACCGCCTGACGTTTGGCGGGCTGGCCGACGAGGCGCTCGCCGTCGTCAGTGAAGGCGACGATCGAAGGCGTCGTCCTGGCGCCTTCGGCGTTTTCTATGACCTTGGGGCTCGACCCTTCCATGACGGCCACGCAGGAATTGGTCGTGCCGAGGTCGATGCCGATAATTTTGCCCATATCGTTTCCTTTCGCTGGTGAACGCCGAACCCCGAAGCGGTCCGGTTCAAAAGGCGAAGGACGGCGGCTCGCCATGAGCCCGCCGCGCGATCCTTCGCGCTTAGCTCTCCCAAGATTGTGTTGCGCTCACCCGGCCGCAAGAGCAGGCCGCGTATAGAAGAATCATTTCCTTGCGACAAGGCGTCCGGCTGCGCCGGGGCGCGTTCCGACGCGGGCAAGTCGGCTCAGCCGGCGCCAGGAACAAGATTTCGCTCCAACAAAATTTGTGTTTCCGGCTTGACCAATTGCTGATGACTGACGATTATCGAAAATCGTCAGATGGAACTCAACGCGGCTCTGGCGTCACGGGACGGGTTCAATGCTCAACTATCGCTCGAGTCTTTATGCGCTCGCCGCAGTTCTGACCGCGGCGCTGGCCGCCTGTGACGGCAAGGGCGAGCGGGCCGCCCACGAAAGCGATCCGGGCGAGCGGCCGGTGCTGGTCGCGCCGGCGCGCTACGCCGCGCAATCGCAGGCGCGCGAATTCGTCGCCACCATTCGCCCCAGGGTCGAGTCCGACCAAGGTTTTCGCATCGCCGGAAAGGTGGTCAAGCGCTTTGTCGAAGTCGGTCAGCGGGTGAAGGCCGGCGACCCGATCGCGGCGCTCGACGAGCAGGATCTGCGACTACAGAAAGAGCAGTCGGACGCCGAATTCGCTGCGGCGCGGGTGGCGCAAACTCAGGCCGTCGCCGACGAAAGGCGCGCCGCCGAACTGCGCGCCAAGGGCTGGACCGCGCAGGCGGCGCTCGATCGCGCGCGCGCCGGCGGCGAGGAGGCGCGCGGCCGGTTCCGCCGGGCCGAACGCGCGGTCGAACTCGCCCGCAACGCGCTGGACTACGCCACGCTGCGCGCCGGGGCGGACGGCGTCGTCACGCAAACGCTGGTCGACCCGGGGCAAGTGGTGGCGGCGGGGCAGCCGGCCGTGCGCATCGCCCATGCCGGCGAATTGGAAGCCGCCGTCGCGCTGCCGGAGGCCTTCGCCGCGGCGGCCGGAAAGGGCCAGGCGACCCTGACGCTCTGGTCGAAGCCCGGCGTGGTCTATCGCGCCAAGCTGCGCGAACTGAGCCCCGCCGCCGATCCGGTCACGCGCACCTTCGCGGCGCGCTTCTCTATCCTTAATCCGGACGCCGCCATCGCGCTGGGAATGAGCGCCACGCTGCACATTTCCGCTCCGGACGCGCAGCCCGTCGTCAGCGTGCCGCTCTCGGCGATCTACAATCAGGGCGCTGGACCCTCGCTTTGGAAGGTTGACGGCGAAGGGAATCTGCAGCTGGTTCCGGTGACATTGGTGCGCTTGGAGGCCGACGCCGCGCTTGTCGCCGGCGGCGTCAAGGACGGCGACAACATCGTCGTCCTCGGCGTCCACAAGCTCGATCCCAACACAAAAGTCCGCGCGATCTCGCGGCAATCGCTTTGAGGGTCCGGCCATGGCAGGCGTAAACCTTTCGCGCTGGGCCGTTCAACGGCCGACGCTGATGCTGTTTCTGATGATCGCGATCAGTCTGACCGGCGTCTATTCCTACATGCGGCTGGGACGCGCCGAGGATCCGTCATTCACCATCAAGGTCGCCGTCGTCACGGCCTCCTGGCCAGGCGCGACGGCCACCGAGATACGCGACCAGGTCGCCGATCTGATGGAGAAGAAGCTTCAGGAGCTGCCCTTCCTCGACAAGATCGATAGCTACACCAAGCCGGGCTTTCTGGCGATGCAGGTGACCTTCAAGGACACGACTCCGCCAAAGGACGTGCCGCAGCTCTTCTATCAGTTGCGCAAAAAACTCGACGACATCGCGCCGACGCTTCCCGCCGGCGTGCGCGGCCCGCAAGTGAATGACGAATATGGCGACGTCGATACCGTGATGTATGCGGTGACGGGCGACGGCGCCGACTATGACGTCCTCGACAAGGTGGTCCAGACGCTGCGCCAACGGCTGCTCGCGGTGCAGGATGTGATCAAAGTCGACGTCTATGGCGACCAGGGACGCCGCATCTTCGTCGAATTCAGCGAGGCGAAGCTCGCGAGCCTGGCGATCCAGCCTCAGGCGGTCTTCGATTCGCTCGCCAAGCAGAACGCCATCAATGACGCCGGCGTTTTCGAGACGTCGTCGAACCGCGTGCGGGTTCAGGTGACGAGCGATCTTAAGGGCGCCGACGCGATCGCCGCGATTCCGATCGAAGCGAACGGCAAGGTCGTCCGTCTCGGCGACATCGCCAATGTCTACGCCGGCTTCGAAGACCCGCCGAGTTTTCTCGCACGCTTTAAAGGCCGGCCGGCGATCGTCGTCGGCGTCGTCATGGGAAAGGGCGCCAACGTCCTCAGATTTGGCGAGAACGTCGGCGCGGCGGTCGAGGAGATCCGCGGCAAGACGCCGGTCGGCGTCGATATCGATCAGATCGCCGATCAGCCGAAGGTCGTCGACGAAGCGATCGGCGAATTCACCCGCTCCTTCCTCGAGGCTCTGGTGATCGTGCTCGGCGTGAGTTTTGTCTCGCTCGGCTTTCGGACCGGCATCGTCGTCGCGCTCTCCGTGCCTTTGGTGCTCGCCATCGTTTTCATCTTCATGGGGCCGCTCGGCATCGACCTCCAGCGCATCTCGCTTGGCGCGTTGATCATTGCGCTCGGCCTTCTCGTCGATGACGCGATCATCGCCGTCGAGATGATGATGGTGAAGATGGAGCAGGGCTTCAATCGGATCAAAGCCGCGACCTTCGCCTGGGACTCGACGGCCTTTCCGATGCTCACCGGAACGCTTGTCACCGCCGCGGGTTTCCTGCCCGTCGGCTTCGCTAACTCCGCCGTCGGCGAATATACGGGTTCGATGTTCTGGGTGTTGCTCGTTGCGCTGATCGCGTCATGGTTCGTCGCGGTGATGTTCACGCCCTATCTCGGCGTGAAGCTTCTTCCCGATTTCGCCAAGCTGCATCCGCATCACGATCCAGACGAGATCTATCGGACGCCGTTTTATCGCTGGCTCCGCGCCGTCGTCACCTGGGCGGTCGACTATCGCGGCGTTGTGATCGCAGGCGTGATCGGCGTTTTCGCGCTCGCGGTCTTCGGCTTCTTCGTCGTTCCCAAGCAATTCTTCCCCTATGCGGAGCGCATGGAGCTCTTCCTCCAGCTGCGTCTTCCGGAAGGTTCGTCGATCGGCGCTTCGCTCGAGGCCGCGAAACAGGCCGAGGCGCTCCTCAAGGACGATCCGGACGCCGCCCTCTACACGAGCTATGTCGGACAGGGGCCGCCGCGGTTCTGGCTCGGCCTCAATCCGCAGCTCCCGAACGAAGCCTATTCCGAGATCGTCATCGTCGCCAAGGACATCGCGGCGCGCGAGCGCTTGAAGAAGAAGCTGGAGACCGCCATCGCCAACGGCGCTTTGCCGCAGGCGCGCGCGCGCGTCGATCGCTTCTATTACGGACCGCCGGTGGGGTTTCCCGTGCAGTTTCGCGTGGTCGGCTCCGATCCGGCGACCGTCCGCGCCATCGCCTATCAGGTGCGCGACGTGATGCGCGGCGACGAGGGCGTCGACGATCCGCATCTCAACTGGAACGAGCAGACGCCGCGCGTGCGCCTCGTCATCGATCAGGATCGCGCGCGGCTCCTCGGGCTGACGCCGCAGGATGTGTCGAACAGGCTGCGTCTGGCGATTTCCGGCGTGACGATCGCGACGTTGCGCGACGGGATCGATCAGGTGGAAGTGGTCGCGCGCGCCATTCCCCAGGAGCGCGGCGATCTCTCGAGGATCGGCGACATGGTGATCTATGCGCGCGACGGCAAGGCGGTGACGGTCTCGCAGGTCGCGAAGATCGTCTACGACCACGAAGAGCCGATCTTTTGGCGGCGCAATCGCGACATGAGCATCACGGTGCGCTCCGGCGTCAAGGACGGCGTGCAGGCGCCGGATGCCACGATGCGCATCTGGCCGCAGCTTGCCCAGATTCGCGAGCGTCTTCCGCCGGGCTATCGCATCGAGATGGGCGGCGCGATCGAGGAATCCAAAAAAGGCAACGCCTCGATCTTTGCGGTGTTCCCGCTCGTCGGCCTCGTCATGCTGACCATCGTGATGTTCCAGCTGCAGAACTTCACGCGCGTCGCGCTCGTGATGATGAGCGCGCCGCTCGGCGTCATCGGCGCGTCGCTCGCGCTCAATGTCGCTCACGCGCCATTCGGCTTCGTGGCGCTGCTTGGCCTCATCGCGCTTTCGGGCATGGACATGCGCAATTCGATCATTCTCGTCGATCAGGTGCGGCAAGACCTCGAGCGCGGCGAGAAATACCGTGAGGCGATCATCGGCGCGACGATTCGGCGGGTGCGTCCCGTCGCGCTGACGGCGCTCGCGGCGATTCTCGCCATGATTCCCTTGTCGGGCTCCGCCTTCTGGGGGCCGATGGCGCTGACCATCATGGGCGGGCTGTTTGTCGCCACTTTTCTCACCGTTCTGTTCCTGCCGGCGCTTTACGCGACATGGTTCCGCCGTCATCTTGGCGAGGGATTGGCCGAAGCCAAGGGCGCGCGGGCCCGGACTCTGGCCGACGGGCTTGCGAGGGGAGCGGCCGAATGAGCGTTGAGGCCAGCACGCAGAACGCGCGCGAGACCGAGCAGCGCGCGAGAATCATCGCCACCGCAGAACGGCTCTTCCGCGAGATCGGCTTCCAAAAGACCACGGTCGCCGACATCGCCCGCGAATTGCGGATGTCGCCGGCCAACGTCTATCGCTTCTTTGGCGCCAAATCGGAAATCAACGCCGCCGTCGCCCGCCATCTGATGAACGAAGTCGAACAGTCGGCGCAGAGCATCGCGCATGGGCCTGGTTCGGCGGAGCAGCGGCTGCGCGCGCTCATCCTGTCCAATGAGGCGATGAACGCCGAGCGCTACGTCGCCGACCGCAAGCTCCACGACATGGTGGAAGCGGCGCTGGATGAGAATTGGCCGATCATCGCGGATCACATCGACCGAATCGACGCCGTGCTCGAGGACGTCATTCGCGCCGGCATGGAGAGCGGCGAATTCGCTGACGGCGATGCGCAGCTCGCGGCGCGGCTGGTGCACGCCGCCTGTATTCGCTACTGCCATCCGCGGCTGATGGTGGAATGCGCCGATCGCCCGACGCCGACGAGCGCGCAAATGGTCGAATTTTGCATCGCAGCGTTGCGCGCCGGCTTTCGCGATCTCAACCGATCGGCGACGTTGTCGCGCTGAACGCGATTCGACCTATACCTTCGGCGCCGGCGACGTATAATGAGCGGGCGGCGCTATTCGTTTGGATACGACTGTGAGTCGCGGGAGCAACGGCGAAACAATCGGACGGTCGATGAAGGTTACTCTGGTTCAGATGAATTCCGTTGGCGACAAGGCCTTGAACCTCGCCAACGCCCGCGCTTTGATCGAGCGCGCCGTTGTTCAGGAGCGTCCGGACTGGATTTGTCTGCCTGAGGTCTTCGATTTCATCGGCGGTTCGCGCGCCGAGAAGATGGCCGCCGCCGAGGAGCTGCCTGGCGGTCCCGCCTATCAAATGTGCCAGGCGCTCGCGCGCGAGCACAAGGTCTTCATCCACGCCGGATCGATTCTTGAAAAAGCGCCCGGCGAGGAGCGGTTGCACAACACCAGCGTCGCCTTCAACCGCGAGGGCAAGGAGGTGGCGCGATACCGCAAGATCCACATGTTCGACATCACGGCGCCCGACGGGGCGAAATATCATGAGAGCGCCGCGTTCAAGCCGGGCGACTCCGTCGTCACCTATGACTGCGAGGGCGTCACCGTCGGCTGCGCGATCTGTTATGACCTGCGCTTTTCATATCTCTTCCAGGCGCTCGCGGATAAGGGCGCGGATATCGTCGCGCTGCCGGCGGCGTTCACGCTGGTCACCGGCAAGGATCATTGGGAAGTGCTGTGCCGCGCGCGCGCGATAGAGATGCAGGCCTATCTCTGCGCGCCGGCGCAAACGGGCGCGCATAAGGCCGGGCACGAGACGCGCTTCACATATGGCAATTCTCTGATCGCCGATCCTTGGGGCCAAGTCGTCGCGAAGGCCTCCGAAGGGCCGGGGCTCGTATCGTCCTATGTGGACGTCGACCGCATTCGTAAAATTCGCGCCATGATCCCCGTGGCGCAGCACAAGGTGAGACTCGCGGTTTGAAGGCGCCGCCATCGCCCGCCCGCCGGTCCGCTCCGGGGTCGTTTCATCGGGACGCCGAACACGTGATCGCCCTTGCAAATCGGTCGTTTATGCGTACTATGAGGCCATGGGGTCAGCGCCCATTTTATTGCCATGTTGCGATTGCCAGAAGCTTCGAGGGGGAGTTGTGTTCAGCCCAGTCCCGACAGAACGATCATTGGGCGCTCTCTTCGCATGGTAAGGAGACCCGCTCCAGGCAGCACCTTGACGCGGGCGGCGCTGCGAGAGGCCGTCTATGGCTGTTGCCCGTCGCTGTCCCGCGCTGAAGCCCGCAAAATCTTGGACGCGACTTTTGACGAGATCAGCGAAGCCTTGCTCCGCGGCGAATCCGTAAAACTGCGTTCTTTCGGGACTTTCAACGTGCGCGCCAAGCGTGAGCGCATTGGCCGCAATCCCAAAACTGGCGTCGAGGCCACGATAACGTCGCGCCGTGTGCTGACCTTCAAGGCCTCGCCCGTGCTTGTCGCGCATGTCAATGGCGACGCGGTCATTCCTGAAGAGGACTGACTCCTCTATCATGGGGCTAGACGGCAATCGTCGGCGATGCGGTCGCGGCGAGCCGAGCGGCTTCTCACATCCAAGGTGAAAGATGCGGAAATTAAGCGTGGCGGTCGCGGTCTTCGCGGCGCTTACCGCGCTGGTCGGCGCCCACAAAGGCGACTCCAGCCTATTCGTCCTCGTCGCGGCGGCGGCGCTCTGCGCCTATACCACATGGCGCGCGGCCGACATGTCGAGCTTCCTGAAAATCTTCGCCTTCATTTTTTCGACGGAGACGATCGTCTTCGGACTCGTCGCCCTCGCCCAGGCGGAAGGCCTGTGGCCGGAGTCGATGAAGGATTATGCGCCGCCCGAAACCATGCCGCTCACCGTGGCGGTGTTCTCGATCATCGTTTACGCCATCTCGCACATTCCGGTCGTGAGGGAGATGACGCGCATCGCCGATCTTTATTTCAGTTCACGCGATCGTGGCGAAGGGCGCGTCTGGCCATTCCGGCCCTTTGCGGCGCGCGAGAGCGCCATCGCCATCGCCATGGTGGTGGTGCTGGTGCTCCTCAATCAAGGACAGGTCGGCATCACCGTGCGCCTGTCCTTCTTCAATCGCGACTGGTACAACGCCATTCAAGAAAAGAACGCTCCGGAGTTCTGGCGGCAGCTCCTCTTCGTGTTCACGCCATGGGCTTTCGTTTACGTCGCCTCCGTGATCATCGAATTCGTTCTGCAGTCGATGCTGATCATCCGCTGGCGTCGATGGCTGACGGAACATTATATCGAGCGCTGGCTCGGCGCGCACACGCATTATGGGATGGCGCTCGCCGGGAGCGGCGCCGACAATCCGGACCAGCGCATCGCCGAAGACGTGAATCGCTTCATCAGCGGCGGGGAGGAAGGCTATGGCGTCTACTCCTATTCGATCCTGCTGATCGCCACCTTGAGTTCGCTCGTTTCCTTCGCCTATGTGCTCTGGGATCTTTCCGGCAATTATCCGCTGCCAGGAACGGAGATCTATGTGCCCGGCTTCCTGTTCTGGGCGGTGCTGATCTATGCGGCGGTGGGAACGCTGGTGACGCATCTTATCGGCCGCACTCTCACCGGGCTCTACTTCGATCGGCAGAGACGCGAGGCCGATTTCCGCTTTTCGCTGGCCCGCATGCGCGAATACAGCGAGCAGATCGCGCTGCTCGGCGGCGAGCCCGCCGAGCGCGGCTCGCTGCTGCGGCGCTTCGCCGGCATTATCGTCAACTATCTGGCGATCGTGCAGAAGCGCAAGCAGCTGATGGCGTTCACCTCCACCTACGGACAGCTTTCGCCGATCATCCCTTACGTGATCACGGCGCCCTTCTATTTCGCCGGGCGCATTACGCTCGGCGTCATGACGCAGACGGCGAGCGCTTTCGGGCGGGTGGAGAGCGCGCTGACCTTCTTCATCAACTATTACACCTCTCTCGCCAATTTTAAGTCCGTGCTCGACCGCCTGACGTCCTTCGACCACGCGATCGATACGGCCCGCGCGCAGACGTCCGCGACGCAGATCATCGCGCCGACCGACGGCGCCGACATGCGCCTGCGCGGGCTGACGCTGGCTTTGCCGGACGGACGCGAAATCGTGACAGTCGACGATCTGACGCTCGCCGCCGGCCAGTCGGCGCTGCTCACCGGCCCGTCGGGCTCCGGCAAGTCGACGCTGTTTCGCGCCATCGCCGGCATCTGGCCTTACGCTTCGGGCGAGGTGCTGACTCCGCGCGGCGCGAAGGTGATGCTGGCGCCGCAGCGGCCCTACATCCCGATGGGCGCGCTGGCCGAAGCGATCGTCTATCCGGGCCACGTCGACGACTATTCGCAGGCTGAAGTGCAGGAGGCGCTGCGCGCCGCGCGGCTTGCGCCGTTCGTGGAGCGCCTCGACGAGGAAAACAACTGGGGTCAGCGGCTTTCGGGCGGCGAGCAGCAGCGCGTCGCGATCGCCCGCGCGCTTCTCGCCAAGCCGGACTGGCTTTTCCTCGACGAAGCGACGTCGGCGCTGGACGAGCAGCTCGAAGAAGACATCTACGCCATGCTGCGCGAGCGGCTGCCGGGCGCGACGATCGTCTCCATCGGCCACCGGTCGACGCTGCACGCCTTCCACGATCGATACATCGTCATGGAGCCGTCGGCCGGCGGCGTCTTCAGCCCGCGCGACAAGGTGCTTGCGTGACGAAAGAGTCCGGGCGCGAAGGCGGACGATCGCTCAAGACGCGGGTCAAGACGGCCCGCAAGCGGTCGCTCTCCTCGACGCTCTGGCTGGAGCGTCAGCTCAATGATCCCTATGTGGCGCGCGCCAAGCGCGAGGGCTACCGCTCGCGCGCCGCCTATAAGCTCATCGAGATGGATGATCGCTATCATCTCTTTAAGCCGGGCGACCGCATCGTCGATCTTGGCGCCGCTCCCGGCGGCTGGTCACAGGTCGCCGCGGCGCATGTGAAGGCGAAAGAGGGGAAGGGCAAGGTCGTCGCGGTCGATCTTCTCGACATGGAGGCGGTCGACGGCGTCGAATTCGCGGTGAAGGACTTCAACGATCCCGACGCGCCCGAGTTCATCAAGAACATGCTCGGAGGCGCCGCCGACGGCGTCATATCGGACATGGCCGCGAACGCCACCGGCCATAAGGCGACCGATCATCTGCGCATCGTCGCTCTGGCCGAGCTTGCCGCCGATTTCGCTTGCGACGTGCTGGCGGAAGGCGGCTTCTTCATCGCCAAGGTGCTGCAAGGCGGAACCGAGGGCCAGCTGCTCACGCGGCTCAAGCGCGATTTTTCGACCGTGCGCCACGTCAAGCCGGCGGCGAGCCGCGCGGGTTCGGCCGAGCTCTATGTGCTGGCGACAGGATTTCGGGGGCGGCGGGACGACTAGGCTGCGCGGTTAGCCGCCATGCGCTTGCGCATAGGCGTCGACCTCGGCGATCCTCTCTTTCTTTTCATCGTCAGAAAGAAATGAGGCGGAGAAACTTTTTTTCGCCAATTGCATCAGCTCGGCCGCTCCCAACGCGAAAGTCTGCTGAATCGCGCGGTAATTCTCGTTCACATAGCCGCCGAAATAGGCCGGATCGTCGGAATTGACGGTCACGACGACGCCTGCCTCGAAGAGCCGCTGAATCGGATGCGCACGCATGTCGGGATAGACGCAGAGGCGTATATTCGACAGCGGACAGACCGTCAGCGGAACCCCCTCGCGCGCGAGCCGCTGAACCAGGGCGGCGTCGTCGATCGCGTGCACGCCGTGGTCGATGCGCTCGACCTTCAAGCGGTCCAGCGCTTCGGCGACATAGGCGGCGGGTCCCTCTTCGCCCGCATGCGTCACGGCGCGCAGACCGAGCGAACGGGCGCGCTCATAGACTTCAGTGAACTTGCCCGGCGGATTACCGGCTTCTGCGGAATCCAGTCCGATTCCGGTAATGCGATCGAGCCAGGGGCGCGCCGCTTCGAGTGTGGCGAAAGCGTCCGCCGCATCGAGATCGCGCAAAAAGCACATGATGAGCTGCGCCGTCGGCCCGCCCTCGCGCGCAGCGTCGTTCAGCGCCGCGCTCAATCCCTCAACGACCGGACCGAAGGGAACGCCGCGTCGCATATGCGCCTGCGGATCGAAAAAGATTTCAGCGTGGCGGATGCTTTCCTCGCGGGCGCGGTCGAGATAGGCCCGCGCCAGATCGTAGAAGTCTCGCTCGGTCAAAAGCGCCTGCGTCGCCTGATAATAGAGCTCGAGAAAGTCCTCGAGGTTTTGAAAATCGTATAAGCGGCGCATCGCATCGACGGACGCATACGGCAGCTTGACGCCATTGCGTTCGGCGAGCGCGAAGGCCATCTCGGGCTCAAGCGTTCCCTCGATGTGAAGGTGAAGCTCCGCCTTCGGGAGCCCGGTGACGAAGTCTTGGGCTGCGTTCGACACAACGTGCTCGTTTCAGTCGATCTGGCGCGCGCAATCCCTGTCGACAAGACCTCTCAGCCCGTGATCGCCGGCGGGATTATGCGCGTTTTCTACGCCGCCCGGTCAGGTCGTCGCCCGCGTTCGGCGCGAGCGGCAGGAATTGCGTGACGGCGGTCATCGAAATCGCCGCCACGACAAGAAACGCCGGCGTAAAATCCGCCGCCTCCAGCGCGCCGCCGCCGCGCAGCGCGCGCGCCGCCTCCAACGCCGCGGCGCCGATGGCGACGCCCGTCGACAGCGACAATTGCTGGGCGACGGAGGCGAAGCTCGTGGCGCGGCTCATCGCATCCTGATCGACGTCGGCGTAGGCGATGGCGTTGAGCGCGGTGAACTCCAGCGAGCGGAAGAAGCCGCCGACAAGCAGCGCGCCCATGATAAGCATATGCGGCGTCGTCACCGAAAAAGTGGCGCAGAGCGCGAGAAAGCCGGCGCAGATGAGCGCATTGACGATCAGCACGCGCCGAAAGCCGAACATCCGCAGGATCGGCTGGGCGGTGGTCTTCATCGCCATCGCGCCCGCCGCTGAAACGAAGGTCAGAAGTCCCGCGTCATAAGCGGAGAGTCCGAAGCCCGCTTGCAGCAGCAGCGGCAGCAGGAAAGGCGTGGCGCCGAGTCCGATGCGAAACAGAAAGCCGCCAAAAACCGCCGCGCGGAACGTCGGGATCTGCAGGAGATCGAGATCGACGATCGGATAAGGCGTGCGTTTGGCGTGGCGCACATAAGCGAATAGCGCCCCTGCCCCGAGCGCGACGATCAAAACCACCACCGGCGCCGGCGCGAAGCCGCGCCCCGCGATCGTGAAGCCAAAGACGAGGCATGAGAGGCCGACGCCTGAGAGGATCGCGCCGGCGATGTCGAGCGGCGGCGTCCATTCCTCGCGCATATTCGGAATGAAGCGCGTGACCAGCATGACGCCGAGCGCGCCGATCGGCACATTGATCCAGAAAATATAGCGCCAATGAAAATAGGTGGCGATGAAGCCGCCGATCGGCGGGCCGATCATCGGGCCGATGAGCGCCGGAATGGTGAGATAGGCCATGGCGCGCACAAGTTCGTGGCGCGGCGCGGTGCGCAGCAGCACGAGGCGTCCGACCGGCGTCATCATCGCGCCGCCGAGGCCCTGCACGATCCGGAAAGCCACGATCGCGCCGAGCGAATTGGACAGGCCGCAGAGAATGGAGCCGAAGGTGAAGACGATGATCGCCGCGCGAAAGACGCGCCGTGCGCCGAAGCGATCCGCGGCCCAGCCCGAGAGCGGAATGAAGACCGCGAGCGAGAGAAGATAGGACGTCAGCGCCAGTTTCAGCGCGACCGGATCTTCGTGAAGATCGGCCGCCATCGCCGGCAGCGCCGTCGCGAGAACGGTGCCGTCGAGCTGCTCCATGAAGAGCGCGGTGGCGATGATGAGCGGCGTGACGAAATAGGACAATGCGCTCAGCCCGCTTTTGAAAGTGTCGCGTCAAGCCTGACGCCTGTGGACGGACTTCGCGTCAAATGAGCTTCAACCCTCGGAAGCTGGCGTGGCCATGACGGCCGACGATGAGGTGATCGTGAACCGTAATGCCGAACGGTTGCGCGATGGCGGCGATGTCCTTTGTCATACGTATGTCAGCGGACGATGGCGTCGGATCTCCGGAGGGATGATTATGCGCCAGGATCAGCGCGCTCGCGCCAAGCTCCAGCGCGCGTCTGACGATTTCGCGCGGATAGACCGGCGTATGGTCGATGGTGCCGACCCCCTGCACCTCGTCGGCGATCAGCGCGTTGCGCTTGTCGAGGAACAGGATGCGAAACTCCTCGCGCTCGGCGAAAGCCATCGCCGTCCGGCAATAGTCGAGCACCTCCATGAAGGAGGAAAGCACGGGACGTTTCTGCAAGGCGCCGCGCGCCAGGCGTTTCGCAGCGGCTTCCACAAGCTTGATTTCGACGATCGCCGCTTCGCTGAGGCCCTCGACTTCACGAAGCCTCTCCGGCCGCGCCGCGACCGTCTCGGCGAAGGAGCCAAAGCGGGCGATCAGCGCCTTGGCCAGCGGCTTCACGTCGCGGCGCGCGATCGCGCGAAACAACAGCAGCTCCAGCATTTCGTAATCGGCGAGCGCCGCTTCGCCTGCATCCATGAATCGATCGCGCAAACGCTGCCGGTGACCGTGGTAGTGGGGCGCGGAATCGCTCAGGCCTGAGCCCTCGCTGGATGCGGCGTCAGCCGCCTTCTTCATGCGTCGGCGCGCGCGGCAGAGGGATTGTCGAGCCCCGCCGGCGACTTGGTGAAGACTTCCACGCCCGTCTCGGTGACGGCGACCGAATGTTCGAACTGCGCGGAAAGAGACCGGTCGCGGGTGACGGCCGTCCAGCCGTCCGACAATATTTTCACCTGCGACCGGCCGAGATTGATCATCGGCTCAATGGTGAAGAACATGCCCGGCCGCAGCTCGACGCCCTCGCCCTTGACGCCATAGTGCAGAATATTCGGCTCGTCGTGGAAGACGCGCCCGAGCCCGTGGCCGCAAAAATCGCGCACGACCGAACAGCGCTCGCTTTCGGCATAGTGCTGAATCGCCGCGCCGATGTCGCCCGTCGTCGCGCCAGGCTTGACGGCGGCGACGCCCCGCTCAAGCGCCTCATAGGTCACGTCGATCAGTCGTTGCGCCCGTCGTGGAATTTCGCCGACGGCGAACATGCGGCTGGCGTCGCCGTGCCAGCCGTCGAGGATGAAGGTCACGTCGATATTGACGATGTCGCCTTCGCGCAGCGGCTTATTGTCCGGCACGCCATGGCAGACGACATGATTGATGGAGGTGCAGATGGATTTTCGATAGCCCCGATAGTCGAGCGGCGCGGGATAGGCGCCATGCGCCATGGCGAAGTCGAAAACCAGATCGTCGAGCGCCTGCGTCGTCACGCCCGGCTTGACCTGTTCGACCAGCATGTCCAGCGCCTGCGCCGTCAGCCTGCCCGCGGCGCGCATGCCCTCGAAATCCTTAGGACCATGCAGCTTGATCTGTCCGCTTTTGCGCGCGGCGGGCGCGAGATGAGATTCGATAAAGGTCATGTAATGTGGCGGCTCGGCTTTCCTGGGCGAAGGGTATGCTCGACAAGGTAATGGTTTGAGCCGGCAACGCAAGGCTGCCGCGGGACGCCGCCCGTGATTCCGCCGGAAAGCGCGCAGCGCGGTCTTGGCGGGACAGCCGCGATTCAATACCAAGAGGGCATGCGGCTTGCTACCGCGCCACGGGCGCAGAGACAAAAGGGCGTGGAAAGCGGGTGCAGCGAAAGCGAGTCGAGGGGATAGATTTTTGGCGCGGCGTTGCGCTCGCCATCATTCTCATCAACCACATTCCAGGCAACGTGCTTGGCGCCATCACGCCGCGCAATTTCGGCTTTTCTGATGCAGCCGAAGGCTTTGTTTTTCTTTCGGGCCTTTCGATCACGCTGGCCTATGGCGAAAAATTCAGGCGCAATGTCTTAGAGGCCGCGGCTTCGCTCTACGGCCGCGCTTTGCGCCTTTACGGCGCCCATCTTGGTCTGACCGCGGCGGCGTTGGCGCTTTACGGCGCCGCGAGCTATTTCACGCCCTGGGATTTCCTCGGCTCCGAGAACAGCCGCGCCGCGCCTTTCGCCGACCCGGCGCGAGGCGTCGTCGGCATTCTCGCGCTCAGTCACCAAGTCGCTTACTTCAACATTTTACCGCTCTATGTCGTGCTGATCGCGCTTGCGCCGGCGCTCTTCGCATGCGCTTCGCGCGGCGGTTTATGCATGCTTGCGGCCTCGGCCGCGGTTTATGCCGCCGCGCGCTTGCTGGGGTTCAATGTTCCCACCTGGCCCGAGCCCGGCTACTGGTATTTCAATCCGTTCGCCTGGCAATTTATGTTCGCCTTGGGGATCTACTGCGGCGGCGCGCTCAAGATGCGCGGGGTGCCTTATCACGCCATCGCCCATCGACTCGCTTTGGCCTTCACCATCGTTTCGACGCTCATCGTCTCCAATGCGTTCGGCCTGGCGCCCGGGCTAGTCGACGCGGCAGGGCGCTATCTCGACTGGGACAAGACCGATCTTGGCGTCGTCCGCATCATCGATTTCGTGGCCCTCGCCTATGTGCTTCACTTCTCGAGGATCACCGCGGCGCTGAGCCAAACGCGGCTTTTCGCATTCTTCACGCTGCTCGGCCGCAACGGCCTCTCGACCTATTCAAGCGTCAGCCTGCTGAGCGCGCTCGGGCAGATTTTACAGGAGGCGAGCCTCGCTTCGCCCGCCCTCGACGTCATCTTCATTGTCGCCTGCCTGGGTCTGCTGCGCCGCATCGCCGCCGCCGTCGAGCAATTTACCCTGGTCGCGCCCGCCGCTGCGGAATGAGCGCCAGGGCTGGCGTTCACGGCCGCCATGGTCATAATCGGCGACAGGGAGGCCGGTAATGGCGCAAGAAACGGCGGGCGACAGGCCGGCAAGCGCGGCGGTTCTCGTGATCGGCGATGAAATCTTGTCCGGCCGCACGCAGGACGTGAACACGAGCTATATCGCGAAGTATCTGGCGCAGATCGGCGTCGATCTTCGCGAGGCGCGAATCGTGCCCGACGAGACGGACGCGATCGTCGAGGCGCTGAATGCGCTGCGCGCCAGCTACACCTATGTCTTCACGACCGGCGGCATCGGGCCGACCCATGACGACATCACCGCCGATGCGGTCGCCCGCGCCTTTGACGTCGAGATCGGCGAGGATCCGCGCGCCATAGCGCTCCTTCGGGAACGCTTCTCCGAGGCGGAGCTGAATCCGGCGCGCCGGCGGATGGCGCGCATTCCAAAGGGCGCGGAGCTGATTTACAACGCTATTTCCAAGGCGCCGGGATTCTGGATCGGCAATGTCATCGTCATGGCCGGCGTGCCGACGATCATGCAGAATATGATGGACGTGGTCGGCCCGCGGCTCGCGGCCGGCCCGCCGGTGCTCGTCGAGACGGTCGAAGCTTACGGCGTCCCGGAAGGCGCCTACGCCGCGGGATTGGAAGCGATCGCGCGCAGCCATGACGGCGTGAGCGTCGGCTCCTATCCGTCCTTTACGAGCGCCGGATTCAGGAATCAGATTGTGCTGCGCAGTCGCGACGCGGCGCTCTTGGCGCGCGCGACGTCCGCGACGCGCGCGATGCTCGCGTCCCTGTCGAAGGAAAACGCGCGCTGACGGCGTGACCCCGGAGGTTTGAAGCTGATGTACGGGTCCGACAAGATCTTTCCGGTCTCCTGGGACATTTTTCACCGCGACGCGCGCGCGCTCGCCTGGCGTCTCGCGTCCATCGGCGGATTCTCGGCGATTGTGGCGGTGACGCGCGGCGGTCTGGTGCCGGCGGCGATCGTGGCGCGCGAACTCGGCATAAGGGTCATCGAAACGGTCTGCGTCGCGAGCTATCACGAGGAAACGGAGCGCGGCGAGATCCAGGTGCTCAAGCCTCTGACCGACACGATTCTCGCGCGGCCAAGCTCCGAAGTGCTCATCATCGACGATCTCGTCGACACCGGCGCCACGGCGAAGGCCGTGCGCGACATGCTGGCGAATGCGCATTTCGCCACCGTCTACGCCAAGCCGCAGGGCCTGCCGATGGTCGACACTTTCGTCACCGAGGTCTCGCAGGACACCTGGATCTTCTTCCCCTGGGACACGGGCCTGTCGTTTCAGGCGCCGATCGGCGCGCCGGACGCCAAGTCCGAGCGCCGGCGACGACGGCGCTTATAATCCGCTTGGCGACGTCGGGTCGGCGCCCCTATAACGAGCGATCCGCGGGCGTGGCGAAACTGGTAGACGCAACGGACTTAAGCGCGCCAAATTGAGTGCTCTTCGGGAAACCGGAGAAGTAGAACTGCTCAAAGTCGGGGAAACCTCGCAAGTGGCGATCCCGAGCCAAGCCCGTCCGAAGGAACATTCGGCGGGAAGGTGTAGAGACTAGACGGGCAGCACCTAAAGCGGACGCCTTCACCGGCGAACGCCACGGTGAAGGGATAGTCCAGACCACAAACTTGCCTGATCGCGCGGACGCGCAAGGCAAGGCGGCGAAAGCCGTAGTCGGTACGAAAATCCGTAGGGCCGCAAGGCCTGTGCCGGTTCGATTCCGGCCGCCCGCACCATAAAATGCTTAGGCAACCGTTTGTCTTTCGCCGCGCGCGTCCCTGCAGTCGCGGGGCGTCGCTGGTCTGCAACTTGCTATTGCCTGTGAATGTTGTTTCTTGAAGGCGATCACGATGGCGTTCACCGCGATCTGTAACACCGGGGCCGTGAGCGAAGGCGGCATGGGCCTCTTTCATGCCGGCAAAAAGAGCGTGCTTCTGGTCTGGCCGACCGGCGGCGAACTCAAGGCCTATCGCGGGCGCTGTCCGCATGCGGACATGCCGTTGAGCGAGGCGACCTTCAACGGGCGGACCGTCACCTGTCCGCACCACCAATGGGGGTTCGACAGCACGAGCGGCAAATGCGTGACGCATCTCGTCCGCAATGCGCTCCACCCCTATGCGCTTCGCGTGGAGGGCGACGAGATTCAGGTCGATGTCGGACCGGTCAAGCCGGCGCGCACGCCGGCGTAAACTTAACTTGCACGCACAAGCTCTCGATGGCGCTTCTGTGTCGATTGCTACAGGAGCGCATCGAGATCATATCCGCGGCCAGCGAGCGGGCGCAGCTTTGCGCCCTGCCGTCGTGGGATTTACGCAGCCTTCTTTTGCAGCTCGGCGATATAAGCCGACGCTTTTTCAACGAGCGCGTTGATCCGCTTCTGCACGATCGGCAAATAGTCCTTCGCCTTGAGAAGCGCCGGCCGCAGCTCGCCGACAGCCTTTGTCGTCAGCGGATGCGTCTTCAGCTTCGTCCACTCGGCGCGCAGGTCAAGATTCGCCAGCCAGGCGAGCGTCTTCTCGGTCAGCGGATGCGCCTTCACCGCCTCGACCTTGGCTTGAAGATCGATCGTCGAGAGATAGGCCAGCGCCGCCTTTGAACTTTCCTCGGCATGCTTGCGCGCGACGGGGAGAAGTTCGATGAATTTCACCGCGCCGCGCGTCGTCTCGCGCAGGGCCATCTCCGTCAGAACATTGGCCTTCAGCAGGGCGTAAAGCCTCGCGTTCAGCTTGCGCAGCTCGCCTTCGAGCCGCAGGATCGTATACTCCTGCTGCCTGAGCTGGTTCATGGTTCCCTCATGCAGCGAATTGACGCGCTGCAGCTCGGTCCTGGCGCGTTCCAGCTCCGCGTCGAGATGATTCACGTGATCCCTGATGGCGTCGACCATCGGGAAAGAAAACTTACCGGCCTCGAGGTCGGCCAGTGCGCGTTCGCCATCCGTTTTCGTAGCCATGCTCACTCCTCTAGCTCCGTTCGAAAGACCATCAGCGGCCGATGGTTAAGACTCCGTTGCGCCCGACGAAAACATCAGCAGTTTTTTACAGTGGCGTGTCGTCGCGGCGCGCCGGCGCCGCCTACACCCGCCGCGACAACGAACGCAGGAACCCCTGCATCTCGTCGGTGAGATCGGTCTCGATCGCGGGGGCCATCTTCAGCAGCATATTGGCGATGAAGGCCTGATCGTTGCGCGTTTCGGCGAGGCATTCCTGCAACTGGGGCACGCTATCCTCGATATGCGCCATGAAGGCGACGCCCTTCTCCAGCGTTTCCGTCCATTTGGCGCGCGTCCACAGCGCCAGCGGATAGACAATTTCGTTGACGAAATTCGATTTGCGCGCCTTTTCGAAGAAGCGCAGGCCGGCGTTCCAGTTCTCGCGCGCGCGCATGGGCGGCGGCGGGATGTCGCCGGCAAGCATTTTTTGCGCGGCCTGCCCGACATGATCTTCAAGGCTCATCGGCGAGGCGATGGGCGAGCGGAAACTCCACAGCGCCGTCGAACCCGGATATTCCTGGCCGAGTTGCTCGGTGAGGGCCGCGTCGACCTTTTCGACCGCCGCCTTGTCGCCTTTCAGCGCCGCGGCCATGCAAAAGGCGAAGAGCGCGTCGCCCCCGTAATTGACCGCCGCCGCGCCTTTGATCTGCTGCGGCGTCAGCTTCGGCGTCGCGCCGTCGGCGGGGACCTCGACGTCGCCCGCGCGCAGCGCCGTGATGAAACTGGTGATCTCGAGCCAGGGCACATAATTCGCGATGAAAGCGTCAGGATCGACGTGCACGATCGCGAGATTGAGCGGTTGCTTACGCTTTTGCAGTTCCGCCATATCGGTCATAGAGCGCCTTTCATTCTTCGGCGAGCAGCACGCCGGTGAGGCAGACGTCGCCTTCGTCGACGACGAGTTTGATCGGCGTCAGCCGTTGGCCCTGACAGGGGCCGATGAAGCAGTGGCCGGTGTCGATGTCGAACTGCGCATGATGCCTGCCGCATTCGAGGAAATTGCCTTCCTCGTCCATGAACTGGCCGGGAGTGACGTCGAGCCGCTCGCCTTCATGCGGGCAGGCGTTCTCGAAGCCATAGAAGTTATTTCCCTTGCGCGTGATCAGGATCGGATAGGGGGCGGCGTCGCCGCTCGCCTCGGCGCGCATCAGGACGAAGCCCGTCGCCTCCGCGTCCTCGATCTCGTCTGTCCGACAAATCACATAGAGTTCGTCCATCGGCTCACCTTTCGGACAAAGTCGCGCGCCACGCCGGCGCCAGGCGCCCTCATCCTCTCCTGTAGCAATCGATGAGCCACACGCGACTTGACCATATAGGCAATTCACTATAACCCATGCGCATGGGCGCGAACTGGCGTCCAATCCCCCAAGCCGAGATGACCGAAGACTCGCCCGCCGCCAAGGCGCCACTCGACGACCACCTCCTCAAGGCGCAGCTCGTTCGCAAGATCGAAGCGCTGCTCAAGGAGCGCGGGTTGAAGCAGGTGCAGGCCGCACAACTCTTCGGCGTCAAACAGCCGGACGTGTCGAAGCTGCTGCACGGCGATTTCCGGCAGTTTTCGCTGGAGCGGCTCATGCGATTTCTCGTCGCCCTGGGGCAGGACGTCGAGATCGTCGTCAAGCCGCATCATGAGTCGGCGAAGTCCGCGACGCTCAGCATCGCGTGACCGCACATACAAAGGATTGCAATGAACGCCGCCGCGCGCATCGACGCTAATTTCACCGCCGTTTCCGGCGAGGCGCTGGAAACGAGCATTCAGAACGCCAAGCGCGCGCTTCTGTCGCTCGGCAAAGGCGAGGGACATTTCTGCTTCGAGCTCGAAGCCGACACCAGCCTCTCGGCTGAATATGTGCTGATGCGCCATTTCCGCGGCGAGCCGGTCGACGCCGAACTCGAGCGCAAGATCGCGGTCTATCTGCGCCGCTGTCAGGGCGATCACGGCGGCTGGCCGCTTTATCAAGACGGGCCTTTCCACATCAGCTCGAGCGTGAAAGCGTATTTCGCGCTCAAAATGATCGGCGACGACGTCGACGCGCCGCATATGGCGCGCGCGCGCGCGGCGATCCTCGCCTATGGCGGCGCGGCCAGGAGCAATGTGTTTACGCGCGCGCTGCTGGCGCTTTACGGCGAGATCCCCTGGCGCGGCGTGCCGGTGATGCCGGTCGAAATCATGCTGCTGCCGAAATGGTTTCCCTTCCACCTCGATAAGATTTCCTATTGGGGCCGCACCGTTCTCGTGCCGATGCTGGTGCTGATGACGAAAAAGCCCCGGGCCAAGAACCCGAGGAACATTCACATCGGCGAACTCTTCACGACGCCGCCGGACGAGGTGAAGGTGTGGCCCAAGGGCGAACACCAGACCTGGCCCTGGGCGAATATTTTCGGGCGCATCGACAAGCTTCTGCGCTTGATTGAGCCGCACATGCCCAGCGGCCCGCGCGAGCGCTCGATCGAACTTGCCATGGAATGGACGACCGAGCGTCTCAATGGCGTCGACGGACTGGGCGGCATCTTTCCGTCCATGGTCAACAGCCTGCTGATGTATGACGTGCTCGGCGTTCCGGACGCCGACGCGCGCAAGAAACAGGCGCGCGAGGCGATCGAGCGGCTGCTCGTCGTGACCGATACGGAAGTCTATTGCCAGCCCTGCGTCTCGCCGGTGTGGGACACTTGTCTGACGGCGCACACCCTTCTTGAGACCGGCGACGAAGACGCGCGCGAACAGGCGCGCCAGGCCTGCGAATGGCTCGCGCCTTTGCAGGTGCTCGACGTCAAAGGCGACTGGGCGGCGCAGCGGCCAAACGTTCGGCCCGGCGGCTGGGCCTTCCAATACGCCAACGCCTATTATCCGGACGTCGACGACACGGCCGTCGTCGTGACGGCGATGGATCGCCTCACGGCGAACGACGCGTCCCGTCCCTATGACGAACGCATCGCCCGCGCCAAGGAATGGATCGTCGGCATGCAGTCGAAGAACGGCGGCTGGGGCGCCTTCGACGCCGACAACACATGCCACTATTTGAATCACATCCCCTTCGCCGATCACGGCGCGCTGCTTGATCCGCCGACGGCGGACGTGTCCGCGCGCTGCGTGTCCATGCTGGCGCAGCTCGGCGATACGATCGACTCGAGCGAATGTCTCAAGCGCGGCGTCGACTATCTGCTCAAGGAACAGGAAAAGGACGGCAGCTGGTTCGGCCGCTGGGGCGCGAATTACATCTACGGGACGTGGTCGACGCTGTGCGCGCTCAACGCCGTCGGCCTGCCGCACGCGCATGACGCCTATCGTCGCGCCGTCGCTTGGTTCGTCGCCATTCAGAATGGGGACGGCGGCTGGGGCGAAGACCTCTCAAGCTACAAGCTCGATTACAAGGGCTACGAAAAGGCGCCCTCGACCGCCTCGCAAACGGCGTGGGCGCTGCTCGCGCTGATGGCGGCGGGCGACGTCGACCATCCGGCGGTCGCGCGCGGGATCGCCTATCTGCAATCGACGCAGAACGACGCCGGCCTATGGAATGAGGCGCGTTTCACCGCGACGGGTTTTCCGCGCGTCTTCTATCTGCGCTATCATGGCTATGGAAAATTCTTCCCGCTCTGGGCGCTGGCGCGCTATCGCAATTTGCGGCGCGCCAACAGCAAACGCGTCCAGGTCGGGCTTTAGAGCAGGTTCCGGAAAAGTTGACAGACTTTTTCGAGGAGAACCTGCTCCAACGTTTTGATTTTGAGCGATTCCTTATCGATCACATGATTCCATGTGATCGGGAGGCGCTCTAGAAGCGCTTTTTTTGATAAGGTGATATGGCAGTTGGCCGGAGGAGCAATGGCGCGCGCTGCTGGCCGCAGAAGAACCGCAGAACTGAGCGCCCTCGCGCCGATTCTCGTCATCGTCGGCATGAAGCGCGAGGCCGTCTGCGCCGCCGGCGAAGGCGTCACGACGCTGTGCAGCGGCGCGAATGTCGCGCGCCTGCGGCAAGCGCTCGACGCGCTTGGCGAAACTGATTTTTCCGCCGTCGTCAGCTTCGGACTCGCTGGCGGATTGGATTACGCGCTGCGGCCCGGCCATGTCGTCGTGGCCGACGCCATCGTCGGGGGCGACGCGCGGCGCGACACCCATCCGCGGCTCTCGTCAGTGCTGATGAAAGGCGCCGCGGCCGCCGGCTGCAAGGTTGCGCCGGGGGCCATCATCGGCGTCGACCAGCCGGCGATGCATCCAGCCGTCAAGGCGGCGCTGCGCGAAGGCGCGCAAGCGGTCGCGGTCGACATGGAATCGCATCTTGCCGAAGAATTCGCGCGGCGGCGCGACATTCCTTTCGTCGCGCTGCGCGCGATCAGCGATCCGGCGGCGCGCGCGCTGCCGCCGCTCGTCGCCAAAGCGCTGACGCCCGAAGGCGACATTCACGCCCTCGGCGTCGCCCGCGAGCTGATCCGCGGGCCGCATCAACTTGGCGGCATGATCCGGGCGGGCCTCGATTCCCGCGCCGCCTTCGTTTCGCTAGGCCGCTGTGGACCGCTGCTCGGCCCGTTGCTGCGCCTCGTGCTCGCGGATCTCTGACAGCTTGGCGATGTTTTCGTCATAGACATATTCGGCCGGGCGCTGATTCTCCAGCGAGACGTCAGGCGCCATCGGCCCCTCGGTGCGCACCCCAAAGAGCGCGACCGCGGCCGCCCGCCAGGGCCGGCGGACCGAATCGGCGACGGCGGTCGCCTCAAAACCGGAGTGCACCATGCAGTCGGCGCATTTCTCGTAATTGCCGACGCCGTAGGCGTCCCAGTCGGTCTCCTCCATCAGCTGCTTGAAGGTCGGCACATAGCCTTCGCCGAGCAGATAGCAGGGTCGCTGCCAGCCGAACACCGTGCGCAGCGGCATCCCCCAGGGGGTGCAGCGATAGCTCACATTGCCGGCCAAAAAATTCATGAACAGCGTCGACTGGGTGAGGTCCCAGGCCTTCCCACCGCGGCCGCGACGCAGAATGGCGCGGAACAATTCCTTGGTCCGCGTGCGGTTGAGGAAGTGAGTCTGATCCGGCGCCCGCTCATAAGCGTAACCCGGCGACAGCGTCATCCCGTCGACGCCGAGCGCCGTGGTCGCGTCGAGGAATTTCGCGACGCGCTCGGGATCCGCGTCGGAAAAGAAGGTGCTGTTGGTGGTGACGCGGAAGCCCTTCGACTTGGCGAGTTTGATCGCCGCGACGGCGCGCTCATAGACCCCGTCCTGGCAGACCGCGCGGTCATGCATTTCCTTGTCGCCATCGAGATGGATCGACCAGGTGAAATAGGGGCTCGGCTTGAAGAGGTCGATCTTCTTGGCGAGCAGCAGAGCATTAGTGCAGACGATCGCGAATTTACGCCGCGCGACGACGCCTTCGACGATCTGAGGGAGGTCCTTGTGCAGAAGCGGCTCGCCGCCGGCGACCACCACCACCGGCGCGCCACATTCGTCCACCGAGCGCAGCGCGTCCTCGACCGAAAGCCGCTTGTTGAGGATATGATCGGGATAGTCGATCTTGCCGCAGCCGGCGCAGGCCAGATTGCAGCGGAACAGCGGCTCCATCATGAGCACGAGGGGATAGCGCCGCACGCCCGTGAGGTGCTGCTTGAGCAGATAGACGCCGATTTTAGCGATATAGCGGAACGGAATGGCCACGGCTGACCCCTTGATGACTTGACGGGTTCAAGGCCCGCCAGCGCGAGTCGCGGCCGAACGGCCCAGCCGCAGACAGTAATCTCGCCGTCTAGCACGAATCGTTCTGGAAGGGGAAGCGTAGCGCCGCGACCGCCCGCCCCCAAGCTCCGATGCGCGGCGCGCTGCCGCCGGGAGCGCCGCCGACGCGCTGCGCCGCAGCGGCGGTCGCCCTTGCGCCGGAGCGCAAATCCGGCTCAATTCGCCGGCAACGTCACAAACGAGACATTGCTTTTCTAAGGGAGCGGACATGCGCAGCCGGCTGGTTCCAGCGTCGAGAGCGTCCGCGCCATGACCGCCTCCGCGCAGCAGGCGCGCATCCCCGACGCCTCGGCCCCGCGGCGGCGCTTCGGAATTTTCGACGCTCTGATTTCGCCGCTCGCCCGCCTGTGGAGCGGCGATCTCAACCTCGGCCGCGTCGGGATGGCCGCCGCCCTGCCCGTTCTGGGCTGGGTCTTCTACACAACCTCGTCCGGCATGATCGACATCATGCAGCGGGAGCCCGGAGACGTGATCGGGATCGCGGGCACGCTGATCGCCACGACCGCCGTCCTCACCATGCTGGCCGCGACATCCTGGTCGCTCGGCGTCGATCTGGCGGCGCTCATCGCGCGGCGGCGGATGGCCCGCGAACGCATGATCATCAAGACCGGCGTGACGGCGCTGGTCTTCGCCTTCGTCTTCTCGATCTCCGCCTTTTTTTCTTTCACCTACTACTACAACAACATCTTCAAGCTCTCCTCGCGCAAGATCGTCGCCGAGCTGGCGCCGATGGAGCTTGCGACGGAAGTCCTGCTGCCGGCGACGAAAGACATCGCCGCCGCTTACGAAGCGGCGTCCGCGCGCATCGCCGCGACGCCCAGCTACAAGGCCTATCTCGATTCGATCGACGGCCTCATCGACACCGCGCGGCAGGCCGGGCCGGCGCTGCGCGACGCCATTCGCAAGCGGCAGGAGGCGCAGCAGGCGGTGATCGCGCAGGCCGCGAGCCAGGCCGCGCTGGAAATGGAAAGCGCGCAGGCGGCGATGCGTCAGCTCGAGGATGCGCGACGCGAGATCGAGGCGCTCGAGCGCAGCATCGCCGAACTCGACGTCATCATCAAAGCGAAGCAGGACGAGATGACCTCGATGGCCGCCACGGCGCGTCAGGAAGAACAGCTCGCCGTCGACGCCGCGCATGGACTCGACGGGCTGGGCGCGACCTGCGGCCCCAATTGCCGCGGGCATCGGGAGAAAGCCGCCGAAGCGATGCGACGCGTGTCGGCGCTCAGGCAGACGCTCGCCGGTCCAACGAACGAACGCGCCAACGCGGCGAAGCGGCGCGACGCGCTCAACGCCCAGACGATCACGCTGAAACAGAAGGCCGAGACCGCGAGCGCCGCTTCCGGCCGGCCGATGCCGAAGGGCGAAGCCGCGCTCGATCTCGACGCGACGTTGCGCGACCTCGCCGCGCTGCGCGACCAGCTGCGCCTGGAGCCGACGTGGCGCGCGGTGCGCGACGCGAAGCCCCTATGCGAACCGATTCTCGCGGCGGCGCGGCAATCAAACGCGCTGCCGGCAAGCGTGCCGCGCGACTTCACCTGCGAACCGCAGGGAGAGGCGCGCGATCTGCTCTCGGCGCGCGACGAAACGATCGCCGCGCGCGCGGCTTTCGATAAAAAATGTGGGCTCGAAGCCGGGCTGCGCGACGAACTCTCAGCGATCGTCGCCAAGATCCGCGCGGCGCCGGCGTCGGACAGGGGCGCCGCGGCAAACGGCTTCAACGACGCCAAAACCCTCATTGACGCCTGCGTCGTCTCGGGCAAAGCGGCCGGGCTGTCAGATGACGAGGTGCGCGAGCTTTTGAAAAAAAGCGACGCCTATTTGCGCACGCACAGTTCCGAACGCAATAAATTCGAACTGGCGCGCGAAGCCTTCTGGAGCTTCACCCCCGATTCGACGATGGCGATCGGCGTCGCGATGGCGCAGGACGCCTTTCTGTTCATCATGAAATTCCTGTCGGAGATTTTCAAACGCGGCTATGAGGCGCGCGAGCGGCGTCAGTTCGCCGCGCCGATCGATCTCTCCGACGACGAGGAGCAGCCCGTCGACATCCGCGCGATGAAAGCCGTCCTGCGCGCGGCGCGGCCGGTTCACGGCGACATGAGCGAGATCGACCCCGACGCGGAAGCGATGTCGGCGCTGCCGCCGAATGTGCATGACAATATCGTCGCCATTCTCAATCGGCTCGTGCGCGACGAAATCGCCCACGTCGACCGCAAGGGGGCCTATCTCGTCGACAACGTCACCGTCGGGCAGATCGAGGCGCGGCTCTTCGCGGCGCTGAAGCCGCGCGCCGCCCGCGCCTTGCATTACGCCGCCGACGGCGGCGTCGTCAGCGGCCCGCGCGCCTATTACTCGGACGCCGCCGCGAACCTTCCACGGCGGCGCTCCGGCGCGCTCGAGCGCTACCTGATCGCCGAACCGGACCAATGGGGCGTTCGCCAAATTAGGGTTCAGGCGGCGACAGGGGTTGCGCGCGCGGCGCGCAGCGACGGAAGGTAGCGCAGGCAAAGACCCTGCGGCGCGTGCAGCAGACCGGAAACGACGCTGATCTCGCGCCAGCGCGGATAGCTCGCCGGCAAAAACTGCAGCGCCAGGCCGACAGCGCCGAGAAACTCACTTTCGCTCGCAAAATCGTCGGCGCCAAAGGTCAGCGTCGCGTCCTGGCCCGTTTCGGCGCCGCGCGCCAGAAATTCGAGCGTTGGCGTCGCCCAGCGCGTTTGCTTCAGCGCGTCCTCGAGCGCGCTCCAGACGTCCCGCGGATCGATGAAGCGAACGAGGTAACGCGCCGGCGCGGCGTTGTAGCGCGTCGCCTCGTCTTCGGTCACGAGATCCGGCCGGGCGTCGAGCTCGGCGTCCGCCATGGCGAGGAGCGCCGCCGGATGTTGGCGCCAGTCCGCGGCGCTCGCGCTCCACACGGCGCTCTGCTGATAGAGGCGACCGTGGCCGCTTTCGCCGTCTTCGGGCCGGAAACGCGCGCGCAGAAAAATCGCGCGGCGAGAATTCGGCTCCGGGGCGACCCGCGCGATGAAGGAGCCGCGTCGTCGAGAAGCCGGATCGACGAGCTCAGGCTCGAAGCGGCGAAGCGCCATCAGACGCGGCGGCGAAAGCAGCCGGTCGTCGGCGGGCTGCAGATTGCAGCTGCGCAAGGTCACGCCATAGCCCGCGGTGGCCGGCACGCGCAGCGTCGCGCCAAAAGCGAGCTTCCCGTAGTGCAGCCGTTCGAGAGAAATCTCGGCCGTTTCGTCGCCATTCGGCGCAGCTAAGCGCATCGCGCGTCCTTTCGCGCGGGAAATCCGCGCGATCACCCTAGGCGCAGAGCCTTAAGCAAGAATTGACGTAAATTCGCTTTAGAGCAGGTCCCGAAAAAGTTGAGGGACTTTTTCGATGAGGACCTGCTGCAACTTTTGATCTGAGCGATTCCTATGGATCACGTGGTTCCATGTGATCGGGAAGCGCTTTAGGCGATCTCCTCGATGCGCGCGTCGAGCTGCGCATAGGAGAAGGTGAAGGCGCTGTCGAGGCCAAGCGCGGCGTAAAGAAACGGCTCGGCGGTGAGAAACGGCCGCCAATATTCATTATAGGCGCGGGAGCCTTCGAGGCCCGCGCGACGAAACCGGCGCTCGCCGGGCTGATGCGGATCGATGTTGGGATTCTGGAAGCGCTTGACGAAGCCATAGGCCGAGCAAACCGTGAAGCGCACCGATGCGCCGCCGCCGTTCGGCGACTCCAGCGCCCGCAGCCGATCCAGCCATTGCACGGCGCGCAGCGATTTGCGCAGGGCGTGCAGCGCCACCGCCGGATCGCAGGCGTAGGTGAAGGCGCTCGGCCCGAGGCGCGCGAACAAGCGCTCATATTGCGAGAACACGACGACGAGCCGCTTGAGCTTTTTCTCAGGCGCCAGCGCCAGCCGGTCGATAAGGCGCGCGAGATTGCCGGACCAGCCGGAATCCTCGAGCCGCACCAGCGGCAGCACGATCACGATCGCCTCCGCCTCAAGCATCTGCCGGGCGAGCTTGGCTTTGACATCATTGAGGATGGCGACCTCGGCGCCGTCCGGCGGCACGGCGATCTCGCCCGCCGAATCGATGATCTCCAGAAGCCAGGGACCCCGTAGCACCGCCGCCGGCGGGGCTTCGCCGTTGATCGTCAGGCGGAAGCGATATTCATAGGTGTCGAGCGTGTCGGTGGCGAGGCCGCCCTCGGCGAATTCGCGCCGCAGCCGCTCATAGTCGCCCTGTTCGACCGACAGCAGGTTGGGTTTTTTCGGCTCAGCGCTCTCGGCGTAGAATTCCGCCTCGGTGATGGGCTGCAGCGCCGGGCGCAGGCGCGGCGAATAGCCAAAGGCGCTTTGCGCGACGCAGTCGACGAGCGAGGCGAGCAGCGACGACTTGCCGCCCTTCTTCGGGCCGATCAGACAAATCGAAAGTCTTTCGGTCATTCACGCCTTCAACTCGTTGGAGCCAGCCTCCAGCGCGACAATACAGACCGATGGCGCCTGGCGAAAGGTGACGCGCGCGCCCCGGCCGTGGTAAGCGCGCTCATGCTTGAAGGCCTTCCCCCGAATAACGCCAGCCACATGCTGCGCCTCGATTGCGACGAAAAACGCGCCCGCGCCGTCGCCGACCTGATCGTCGAAACCTTCGAGCCGACAGAGACCGCCGCCGCCGCCTTCGAGCTGGACGACGGCCCCCAATGGTCCGTCGAGATCTATTTCGCGACCGCGCCCGACGAAGCGCAGATCCTCGCCCTGATCGAGGCCGCCGCCGACGCCGAGACGGCGCGGGCGGCGCGCTTTTCGACCGTCGCCGAGCAGGACTGGGTGGAGAACGCGCTCGCCGGATTGGCCCCGGTCCGCGCCGGCCGCGTGCTGGTGCATGGCGCGCATGATCGCGGCCGGCGGCGCGCGAACGACATCGGCGTCGAGATCGAGGCGGCGCTCGCCTTCGGCACCGGCCATCACGGCACGACGCTCGGCTGCCTCAAGGCGCTCGAGAGAATCGCCAAGCGCCGGCGCCCGCGCCGCATTCTCGATGTCGGAACCGGCACCGGCGTTCTCGCGATCGCCGCCGCGCGGCTCTTTCACCAGCGCGTCGCCTGCGGCGATATCGATCCCGTCGCCGTGGCGACAGCCTCGGCCAACGCCCGCGCCAATGGCGCCGGCGCCGATGTTCGCCCGGTCGTCGCGACCGGGCTCCGCCACCCGTCGCTGCAAGGCCGATATGATCTGATCTTCGCCAACATTCTGGCGAAGCCTCTGCGCCTGCTCGCGCCGCAGATCGCCGGCGCCGCGGCGGCTGACGCGGCGCTGGTGCTTTCGGGACTGCTGGCGCGCGACGTGCGGGGCGTGCTCGACGCCTATCGCGCCCAGGGGTTTTTTCTCGCCGAGCGGGGCGACATCGACGGCTGGGCGACTCTGGTGTTGAAGCGCGGCGGGCGCGGTTAGCGCCCCCTCCCCAACCCTCTCCCGCGAAGCGGGGGAGGGACAGGGAGGGGGAAGCCGACGCGCGAAGCATTGCCCATGACGCGCGACGTGCATAGTTTGTGCGTATGTTCGAAGCAAAATTCCAAACATTCGTCGACGACGCCGTGCGCGGCGACAGCGCGGCGCGCCTCGAGGCGCTGCGCACTGAGCTGAAACGGCAAGGACTCGACGGCTTTCTCGTTCCGCGCGCCGACGTCCATCAAAACGAATATGTGCCCAAATGCGCGGAGCGCCTCGCCTGGCTGACAGGCTTCACCGGATCGGCCGGCTTCGCCGTCGTGCTGGAGAAGGAGGCCGCGCTCTTCGTCGACGGCCGCTATGTCATTCAGGTGCGCGGCGAGATCGACGCGAAGCTTTTCAAGCCGCTCGACATCGCGGAAACGACGCCCGCCGCCTGGCTCAGCGGACATGCGCGCGAAGGCGCGCGCATCGGCTATGACCCTTGGGTGCACACCAGCGCGCAGATCGAACGATTCGCCAAAACTCTCGCGGAAAAGCAGATCGAACTCGTTCCGCTCGACGCCAATCCGATCGACGCGCTTTGGCTTGACCGGCCGGCCGAGCCGACGGGCGCGGTGGCGATTCATCCGGCGCGTTACGCCGGCGAGAGCGCCGGCGCCAAGATCAAGAAGCTGCGCGCGGCGCTAAAGGATGCGGACGCGGCGTTGATGTCCGATCCGCATGCGATCTGCTGGGCGTTCAACATTCGCGGCGCCGATGTGGCGCATACGCCGATCGCGCTGTGCTTCGCGCTGCTGCCCAAGGACGGCGCGCCTGCGCTCTACGTCGACGATGCGAAGCTCGCGCCGAAGGTGCGCGCGGCGCTCGAAAAATATCTGACCCTGAAGGCGCCTGAAGACCTCGTCGAAGATCTCGTGCAGTCCGGCAAGCGCGGCGCGACGATTCTCTTCGATGCCGCGACGGCGCCGGCGAAGCTTGTCGAAGCCTTGCGCGCGGCGGGCGGCAAGCCGCGTCTCGCCGACGATCCGGCGACGCTGCCGAAAGCAATCAAGAATGAAAGGGAGCTCGAAGGCGCGCGCGCCGCGCATGTTCGCGACGGCGCGGCGCTGACGCGATTCCTCGCGTGGTTTTCCGACACCGCGCCAAAGGGCCGGCTCACCGAAATCTCCGCGGCGGAAGCGCTCGAAACCTTTCGCCGCGAAAACGGCGACCTGCGCGACATCTCCTTCCCGACGATCTCGGCTTTCGGCGCACATGCGGCGATCCCGCATTATCGGGTGACGGAAACGAGCAATCTCAAGATCGGTCGCGGCGTCTATCTCGTCGATTCCGGCGCGCAATATCTCGACGGCACGACCGACGTGACGCGCACCGTGGTCGTCGGTCCGGCGTCGAAACAATTGCGCGAACATTTCACCCGCGTCCTCAAGGGCCATATTGCCATCGCCCGCGCCGTCTTTCCCAAAGGCGTCTCCGGCGCGCAGCTTGACGCCTTCGCGCGGCGCGCGCTGTGGGAGGCGGGGCTCGACTTCGATCATGGGACGGGCCATGGCGTCGGCGCTTACCTCTCGGTGCATGAGGGGCCGCAGCGCATCGCGAAGCTCGGAACGACGCCCCTGCAGCCGGGCATGATCCTCTCGAACGAGCCCGGCTATTACCGCGCCGGCGAATATGGAATCAGGCTCGAAAATCTCGTCATCGTCGAGAAGCGCGAGATCAAAGGCGCCGAACGCGAGATGTATGGTTTCGAGACCATCACGCTTGCGCCTTTCGATCGCAATTGCGTCGAGCCGAAATTGCTGGCGCCGGAGGAAATCGGCTGGCTGAACGCCTATCACGCCCTTGTGCGCAAGGTCCTGTCGCCGCTGGTGGACGCGAAGACGCGTCAATGGCTGCGCGAAGCAACGGCGCCGATATCATGAATGTCGAAACGGGTGACGTTGATCTGTTGATCCTCAGAACTCCGCTCGCTCGGAGGAAAATGTGATGAGCACTGGCGCAGAATCGACTCGGAACGAACCCATCGCAGCGTTGGCCGGCGAGGCCTTCGCGAAAGCCGTCACGACGCTGGCGCGCGGACGCATGCTGACGCCCTTCGGCGTGGCGCGGTCGGACTCCGGCGTCGACCAGCCGCAACA
The DNA here is from genome assembly GCF_000304315.1 of Methylocystis sp. SC2. Lineage (NCBI taxonomy): Bacteria > Pseudomonadati > Pseudomonadota > Alphaproteobacteria > Hyphomicrobiales > Methylocystaceae > Methylocystis > Methylocystis hydrogenophila. The sequence goes on from NC_018485.1 coordinate 1,765,844, forward strand.
ATTCGTCGTGAGCGAGGCCGGCAGGATCGATATCGCCGAAAGCGTCGAGGCTGCGCTGCAATGGCTGGAGGACGAGGCGCCGAACGCCGACGTCTGCATGATCATCCTCGACGGCTATTTCAGCAGCGATGACGGCCGCATCGACGCGGTGGTCGGCCGGGCGCTGTCGCTGAAGCGACAGCTCATGGTCGAGATCGCGCTGCCTTACGAAAGCGTCGAAGACGACGAAGGTCTCGAGTTTTCAGACCCGCAATATCGCTTTTCCGGCGTCGCCGAAGACGGCGTGGAGATCGAAACGATCGACGTCGACGCCGACGCCTTCGACGCCGTCTTTCGCAGCGCCTTCGCGAAACACGCGCCGGCCTAGCAGTCGTCACGCAAACATCACATAAACGTCACGCAACCTCTATCCCAACGTCACGTAAACGCAGCCTCCGCGTCGCGAAACCGCAGCGTCCGTCGCGTAGCGTTGCGTCATGGCGTTCACATCGGACCAGCTGGCGAAGCTGACGCGAGACGCGTCAGCAAAGCCGCAAGCAGACATCGGCGTCGCCGCCACTTGGGGCCAACGTCTCTTCGAACTTGACCTCGCGGCGGTTCATCTCTTCTCTCGAACGGCGCGCTCCGCGATCGGCAGATTCCTCGCCGTCGCCATCAGCAAGCTAGGCAATGGCTGGATCTACCTCATCCTCGCGCCCATCGTCCTTATCGGCCTCGGCTGGCAAGGACTGCATGTCGCGGCGCTCGCCGGCGCGAACGCCGCGCTGCTGCATTTGCTCTATCCGATCATCAAGCGCCGCTTCGGCCGCAGGCGTCCGTTCCAAGTCGACGCGCGGCTGCCGTCGCTGTTGAAGACGCTCGACGATCACTCCTTTCCAAGCGGCCACGCCATGACGCTCACCGGCGTGCTCGCGCCCATCGTCATCGCCTGGCCGGCGACGACGCTATCGGCCGGCCTGCTTCTGCTGTCGATGGCCTGGTCGCGAATCGCGACGGCGCATCACTATCCGAGCGACGTCGCGGCCGGCGTGGCGCTTGGCGCCGGCCTCTCCTACCCGCTCGCGAGCGGCGTTCTCGCCTATTGGTGAGCGTGCGATTCCTTATCGATCACATGTTCCTGTGATCGGGAAGCGCCCTAAGCCGCCTGCGGCAAGTCGAGCGCAGGCGTCGTCGCGGGAATGACGCGCCCCTGCGCATCGCATAGCGCGCCGTCGAAAAGCTCCAAGCCAAGAAAGCGCGCGCGCTCGACCGGGCCCGGCATGGTCAGCCGCTCGGTGAATCGCCGCTCGAAGCCGAAGCGCCGGTAATAGGGTTCATCCCCCACAAGCAGCACGGCGCGATGGCCGAGGTCGGCCGCGCGCGCGAGCGACTCGCGAATCAGCGCGCCGCCGACGCCGAGCGAACGCGCCTGCGCCGCGACGGCGAGCGGACCCAGCAGCAGCGCCGCACGCCCGCCGGCGAGCACCGGCCACAGCCGCAGCGTGCCGATCAGCGCGCCGACGCCATCGGTCGCGACCAGCGCAAGACCCGGCGCGGGCGCCGAGCCGTCGCGCAGCCGCTGGCAGGTCTTCAAGAACCGCGCGGGACCGAAGGCGTCGTCGAGCAAGGCTTCGCGCGCCCCGACATCGGCGAGCGTTTCTTCGGCGAGCGTGAAGGGACCCGCCTCCAGGCGCGCATGGGACATGGCGGAGCGGGCGCGCCTCGCGGCGCGCGGTCCGGCGTCCAAGTCGTGGTGAGCAAGAAAGGCCATCTTTTCCTCCCTTAAGAAGGACAAGCGACCCTCGCGCCTGGCGCATAACGCGCCCGCCGAACGGGACTGACAGGAGTGTGAGGCGAATTCTTCTCCCGCTTGCGGGAGAAGGCGGCCCTCGCGTCAGCGAGGGTCGGATGAGGGCTCTCACCCGTCACGCGTTCCGCGTGACACCCTTCCCGAACTGAAGTCGGCTGTCGCCGACTTCAGCGCTGTCTGCGCAAACCGGGAACGCCCGGTTTGATCGGGAGACGGTGAGCGCCGACTCAGATCACATGCGTCTCGAGCGGCGGGAAACCGTTGAAGCCCACGGCCGAATAGGTCGTCGTATAGGCCCCGGTTCCTTCGATCAGCACTTTCGCGCCGATCTCGAGCGAGACCGGCAGCTGATAGGGCTGCTTCTCGTAGAGCACGTCGACGCTGTCGCAGCTCGGACCCGCGACGACGCAGGGACTCGTCGGCGCGCCGTCCGCCGGCGTGCGGATCGGATAGCGGATCATCTCATCGGTGGTCTCGGCGAGGCCGTTGAACTTGCCGATGTCGAGATAGACCCAGCGAATCTCGCTGTCCTCCTCCGACTTCTTCGAGATCAGCACGACTTCCGCTTCGATCAGCCCGGCGTTGCCGACCATGCCGCGGCCCGGCTCGATGATCGTCTCCGGAATGCGGTTGCCGAAATGCTTCGAGAGCGCGCGGAAGATGGCGGCGCCATATTGCTTCACCGCCGGCACGTTCTTTAGGTATTTCGTCGGAAAGCCGCCGCCGAGATTGACCATCTGCAGATTGATTCCGCGCTCCGCCAGTTCGCGGAAGATCTCCGCCGCCGACTTCAGCGCGGCGTCCCACATGCGCGGATTCGTCTGCTGCGAGCCGACATGGAACGACACGCCATAGGCGTTGAGGCCGAGGCGATGCGCATGTTCCAGCACGCCCGTCGCCATTTCGGGGACGCAGCCGAACTTGCGCGACAGAGGCCATTCGGCGCCAGAGCCGTCGCAGAGAATGCGGCAGAAGACTTTCGAGCCAGGCGCGGCGCGCGCGATCTTCTCGACTTCCGCCTCGCAGTCGACCGCGAAGAGCCGCACGCCGAGCGCAAATGCGCGCGCGACGTCACGCTCCTTCTTGATCGTATTGCCGAAGCTGATGCGGTCGGGCGTCGCGCCGGCGGCGATGACCTGCTCGATCTCGACGACCGACGCCGTGTCGAAGCACGAGCCGAGCGAGGCGAGCAGCGAGAGCACTTCCGGCGCCGGATTGGCTTTCACCGCATAGAAGACGCGCGTGTCCGGCAACGCCTTGGCGAATCCGACATAGTTTTCGCGCACGACGTCGAGATCGACGACGAGGCAAGGTCCGTTGTCGCGCCCGTTGCGTCGGCGCTCGGCGAGGAATTCGAGGATGCGGTCGGTCATTGTGGCCCCCTTGCGCGGCGAACCGCGCCCAGATCGTTGAGCGTCAACGGACATGCCGCTCCGTTCGCCCGCGCGCGATGGAGACGCGACGAACGTTGGGTTTAGCTGTCCAAGGCCGCGCGAGCGCAAGCGCTCACACGGCTGGTTGATGCGCCGTTGACTGGACCGATGCGAAATGATGCACGCCTGAGCGCGCGCGCTTCCGCGGGTACAGCCATCGATTGGAAGGGGAGAATCCCGATCCGCACGCCCGGCAAGAAAGACAAGCCTCTTCGGTACGCCGACCTTTGGAGGGTCGACAGAGACGAAAAAGCCCGGTCCGTCGTTGCTTTAAGTCGCGATCCTCCGCAGAGACGGAGTTCGCCGGTTCGCCTCCGGCTGCCGGTTTTACGCTGGCGGTTGACCGGCCTCTTGTCCGGATCCCCGCCTACCGACACACGACCACAGGCACGTGCGATTTGGGCAAGGACTTAGATACGCGCTTTTGCCGCTGAGACAAGCGGTTTTTGCGCCACGCGATTATTTTTTCGGCGGGTGATGCATGTTGGTCGCGCGCCGGCCTTGAGCCGCCAGCTTCTTGCGCGCGCGAGACGATGGGGCTAGAGAGCAGCAGTCAATTAGCGAAGGCAGGACCTTGGTTCGGACGGGGGAATGACGCGAATAACACGGCGCCAATTCGCCGGGGCGCTCTCTGCAATAGGCGCGCAATTTGCGCTCAAAGACCCGGCGCTGGCGGCCTCCGACGTTCCCAAGCCGCGGTTCGGCTTTGAGAACGTGGTGCAGCGGGCGCACGACCTCGCGCTGGCGCCCTTCGACACCACGGTTCCCCCGCGTCTGCCCGATCCCTTCGACGCTTTGGACTTCGACACATGGCGGGGGATTCGCTTCAAGCGCGAGCATGATATTTTCGCGGGCGCGGACGGCGGCTTCCGGCTGGAGACGTTCCATCTCGGCTTTCTCTACCGTCGCCCGATGACGGTGAATATGATCCGCGACGGCATCGCGACGCCGATTCCCTATTCGCCGGCGCTCTTCGACTATGGCCGCCTCAAGATCGAAAAGGCTCCCCCGGTCAACACCGGCTTCGCCGGCTTCCGCCTGCATTTTCCGCTCAACGACCCGCATATTCACGACGAGGTCATTTCCTTCCTTGGCGCGAGCTATTTCCGCTTTCTCGGCCGCGATCAGAAATATGGGCTTTCCGCGCGAGCGCTTTGCGTCGAGACCGGCTCCGAGCGCGAGAGCTTTCCGTTTTTCCGTGAATTCTGGATCGAAACGCCGGAGAGGGGCAGCAATCGCGCGACGCTCTATGCGCTGCTCGACGGCGAGGCTGCGACGGGCGCCTTCAGATTCGATCTCTTCGCTGGACAGGAGAGCGCGCTCGAAATTCAGGCGACGCTTTTCCCGCGGCGCGCGGGGATGAAGCTCGGCCTCGCGCCGCTCACCTCGATGTATCTGACCGGCGAAAACGATCGGGACGTGCGCGACGGCTTTCGCACCGAATTGCACGATTCCGACGGGCTCTCGATCCATACCGGCGCCGGCGAATGGCTCTGGCGCCCGCTCGCCAATCCTCCCCGCGCGCGGATCTCGTCCTTTCTCGACAACAATAATCGCGGCTTCGGGCTGCTGCAGCGCGACAGGACGTTCGAATCCTATCAGGATCTTGACCTCGCCTATGAACACCGCCCGAGCTATTTCGTCGAACCTGTGGGCGACTGGGGCGAGGGCCGCGTCGAACTCCTCGAACTGCCGACGCGCGACGAAACCAACGACAATATCGTCGCGAGCTGGACGCCGGCAAAGTCGCCTGAGCCCGGCGCGCCCTTCATATACGCCTATCGTATCACCGCCGGGCTCGACATGCCGCAGCTCGCCCCCAACGGCATGGTCGTCAACACCTTCGAGGCGCCGGCGCGCGCGCTTGGCTCGGCCGAGCCTTACGATCCCGACGCGCATCGGTTCATCGTCGATTTCGCCGGCGGCGATCTCGCCTATTACGTCGCCGATCCGGGCCAGGTCGAAGCGGTGGCGACGACGAGCGCCGGGCGCGTGCTGCGCGCCAGCGTCGCCGCCAATGCGCATATCGGCGGACTGCGGGCGCTCTTCGACGTTTCGGCGCAACCGGGGCAGACCGCCGATCTTCGATTGTTTCTGCGGACGCAGGGGCGCACGCTGACCGAGACCTGGACCTATCCGTGGACGGCGCCGGCGGCGTGACGCTCAGTCGTCCATGCTCTTGAGCCGGGTCAGGTCGAACGCCTCGACGTCGCGCAACAATTCAACGAAGGCCGTCGCCCAATAATCCGCCACCGCTTCGCCCTTCTCGGCGCTCGCTTTCGACGCGTCGCCCATGGCGCCCGCAGGCGAGAGGTCCTGCGCCATCCAACCGAAGCCGGCGGGGCGGTCGGCGCGCAGCCAGGCGAAATCGCGCTCGAAGTCGAGCGTCGCCGGCGGGAAGTTTTTGGCGCGCGCCATGTCGACGATGTCCGGCCGGAACGCGAGCATGAGCGACGTTTCGATTTCGCCGCCATGAATCCCGTGGCGCAGTTCCGCCGCAGAGAACAGTCCGTCCGGATAGCCGAAACGCGCCCAGGAGACGGTGACCGCCAGCGCGCCGAAACGGGCGCGCAGATCGAGCGCCGTCTGCGAGAGGAGCGCCGAATTGCCGCCATGCGAATTGAGGAGCACCAGCTTTCTCACGCCGGCGCGCAGGACGCTCTCGGCGATCTCTGCGAGGAGGCGCGACGCGGTCCCGTTTGTCAGCGTCAGCGTGCCGGGAAAGTCGCGGTGCTCGGTGGACACGCCGATGCTCTGAATCGGCAGAAAGACGGCTTCGAGATCTTCGGGCAGCCGCGCCGCGACCTGATCGATGCATCCTTCCATGATCATCGCGTCAACCCCGAGCGGCAGATGCGGCCCGTGCTGCTCCACCGCAGCGATCGGCAGAACGGCGATGACGCGCGACATGTCATGCGCGCGCATGTCGCGCAGCGAGAGTTCCGACCAGAAGGGCGACGGCAGCATAGCGCGCAGCATAAGCACGTTCCTTGCGAAGGGGAATGCTGACGGGCGCGCGGCGTATTAAAGCCCCGTCAGTTTCATGAACAGCTTTTGCGCCATCTCGGCGACAGGATATTTGAACAAGAAGAGCGGCGGCATCGGCAGCAGCGCCGCGACGAGAATGATCGCCAGCAGGCGAATGCTGACAGGCGCCAGGCGCATATTGCGCACAACGCCGACGCTATTGCCGAGATCGGCAAGCGATTGCAGGTCCGGCGTCCCCAGCAAAGGCTCTCTGTCATGAGACGCTTCGCCAAGCCATTTGCGCTCGAAGTCCTCGACGTATCGCGCGGCGAGCACCGTATAGTCGCGCAGTCCCCGTTCTCTGCATTCCATCAGCTTGAAGGCGAAGAAGCACGGCGGAACGAGAAACAGCGCGATGTCGATGATCACCATCATGGCCGTCGCCAGATAGATCGGGTCAAAAGACGCGCCCGCCGACATTTCCTCGGCGAAACCGGCGGCGACGAGCAGCGAGATGGCGAACGCCAGAGGCGCCAAATGGGTTTGGACGACTTCGAGATATCCGAGGCCCCCTGCGCCGTCGGGATGCGTCGGCGTCAGGCGAAGCTCCATGCGCGCCAAGCGCCACAGGAAGCGCCACCAGAACGCAAGCCGCCAAACCCAACGAAACGCCAGAAAGCGAAAGAGCGGCAGACAGACCATCCAGTACCACAAGCCCGCAAGCGGCATGAGCGCCAAGGCTCGGCCCGATTCGGGCGACGCGGTCTTTCCGGACAGATGAAGCTGCGCCGCGAACAGAAACATCAGCACTGTCGCGGCGAGCGAGGTCGCATCCGGGATCCAGGAATTGCTCCAGCGGGCGAGGCTTCGGACTTCAGCCTGCAAGGCGGGAAGGGACGTTCTCGACGCCACGCCGGAACGCAGAAGGGTCGAGAGAAACTCCCTCGCTTGCCGATCAAACGTGGTTTCGCAAAAAAACAGCAGCGGAATCACCGCCAGTAATCGAACGTGCCCGCCGATGACGGAGAGCGAAAAGAACTTTCCGCGATCGCCCTCCAGCGCCGCCAGGGCGACGAGGACGATCCAGGGGATCACTCCCAGCGCGATCCCCAGGGGCAGCGTGTTCGGCCCCGCACGGACGAGGCCGAGCCGCCCTCCGAGCCGGTGAAGGGGGCCGCCGAGAAGCGAGAATTCGCTGAGCGGATCGTCGGCGATGCGCGGGCTCGCGGCGGATTGGCTCATGCACCCCTTCCGATGGTTGGCGCTAGGTTCGCGCGACGTCTTGCCGCTTTTGCCGGCGACACCGACATACTACCGCAAGCGACTTCGCGCGAATGCCGCGCCGATGATGCGCCCGCCTTCCGAACGGGCGCGCATGGACCGCCTGACAAGGACAGACGCAATGGCGAATGACCTCTTCACCCGACGCGAGACGCTGCGGTTCGCCGCCGTCGCGGCGCTTATCCCCGGATGGGCGCGCGCCGAAGGCGCGACGAAGGTCGTGATGCATAAGAGCCCGACATGCGGGTGCTGCGGCGCATGGACGGGGCGCATGCGCGAGGCCGGCTTCATCGTCGAGGAGATCGTCGAAACCGACATGCAGGCGGTGAAGAAGCGCCTCGGCGTGCCGGAGCCGCTGTCCTCCTGCCACACGGCCGAGATCGACGGCTATGTCGTCGAAGGCCATGTCCCCCCGCAGGCGGTCGCGCGGCTCTTGAAGGAGCGGCCGAAAGCCGTCGGCCTCGCCGCGCCGGGCATGCCGGCCGGATCGCCCGGCATGGAGGGCGGCGCAGCGGAAGTCTACAGGCTGTATTTGTTCGATGCTTCCGGATCGCGTCCGTTCGGCGACTGGCGGGGCGACAAGCCCGCGTGATCGGGCGCGGACGGCGTGGTCTGCTGATCGAGCGAAAGTCCGAGGTAGCGGGCGGCGCCCCGGCCGGCCGCCAGTCCGGTGGCGAAGGCCGCCTGCAACAGATAGCCGCCCGTCGGCGCGTCATAGTCGAGCATCTCGCCCGCGACGAAAACGCCCGGCAGCTTCTTGAGCATCAAATTATCGTCGACTTCGTCGAAGGAGACGCCGCCGGCCGTCGAGATGGCGCGCTCGAGACCGCCGACGCCCGTGACGGTGAGCGGCGCATTCTTGATGAGCCCGGCGAGCGTTTCCGCGTCTCGCGGCAGGCCCTCCCCGCGCGTCTCGCGCAGGAGCCCGATCTCGACTTTCGAGAAGCCGGCCTTGCGCAGAAAATTGGCGTGCGACTGTTTCTGCGGACGCCGCGACAGCTTGCGCGTCAGGCATTCGAGACTGGTGTCGGGCCGCAGATCGATCGTCAGCGTCGTCGGGCCGTGCTTTTGCGTGACGTCGCGCAGCTGCGAGGAGAGCGCGTAAACCGGCCCGCCTTCGAGTCCGGCGCGCGTGACGACGACATCGCCGCGGGTCGAAGACGCGCCATGGCGCAGCAACGCCGTCTTGATCGGCTGGCCTTCGAAATCGGCGCGGAAGATCGCGCTCCATTCGATCAGCGCGCCGCAATTGGCGGCGGCGAGCGGCGTGACGCGCACGCCTTGCGCGCCAAGCCGCGCCGCCCAGGCGCCGTCGGAGCCGAGCCGCGGCCAGGAGGCGCCGCCGAGCGCCAGCACCAGGGCGTCGACCTTGCGGGTGAATTCTCCTTCCGGGCCGATCAGCCGCGGCGCCCCGGATTCGGCGAAGCCCGCGAAGTCGTGGCGGGTCGCGATCGTGACGCCGAGCCGCGACAGCCGCATCAGCCAGGCGCGCAAGAGCGGCGAAGCCTTGAAGCTTGCCGGAAAGACGCGCCCGCTCGAGCCGACGAAGGTCGTCTCGCCAAGCTCGGCGCAGAAGTCGCGCAGCGCCTGCGGCGGCCAGGCGCGGATGAACGGCGCGATTCTCGCGGCCGCCGCGCCGTAGCGGGAGATGAAGCGCTCCAGCCCTTCGCTATGAGTGATGTTGAGCCCGCCCCGCCCCGCCATCAGAAATTTGCGCGCGGGGCTCGCTTTGTGCTCATAGATGACGACGCGCGCGCCGGCGCGCGCGAGCGCGTCGGCGGCGAAAAGGCCGGCGGGGCCCGCGCCGACGACGGCGCAGAACGGAGCCTCGGCGTCGCTAATGGAAGAGCCTCCCTTGGGCGGCGTTTTTCGATGCGCATAATGGCGAAGGTTCGCGCCTCCGCTCGCGCCACGCCCGCGTTTCGGTGGCTCTCATATCATGCGCGCGTCGGCGCGCGGAAAAAAAGCTGAAATGACAGTCAAGGCTCTGCCTCAAATTGACGCATCCGCCGAGCGCTTCGAATTTCTCGTTGCGCCGCAGCACGCCGGCGCCCGGCTCGACCGCTTTCTCGCCGAACAGCCGGAGATCGTCGCCGCGCATCTGTCGCGCAGCCGCATCAAGGGGCTGATCGAGGACAGCCGCGCGACCCTTGGCGGCGAGACGGCGCGCGATCCGGCGAAGAAGCTCGGCGCCGGAGATCACGTGACGCTCGACGTGCCGCCGGCGGCGCCGGCCGAACCGCAGGGCGAAGATATCGCGCTCGACGTCGTCTATGAGGATTCGCATCTCCTCGTCATCGACAAGCCGGCCGGCCTCGTCGTGCATCCGGCGAGCGCGCATGAGAGCGGCACGCTGGTCAATGCGCTGATCGCGCATTGCGGCGACAGCCTTTCCGGCGTCGGCGGGGTGAAGAAGCCCGGCATTGTGCATCGCATCGACAAGAATACGAGCGGCCTTTTGGTCGTCGCCAAGACCGACGCCGCGCATCATGGCCTCTCCCGCCTCTTCGCCGACCACGGCCGCAAACTGTCGCTGACGCGCGAATATCTCGCCTTCGTCTGGGGCGTTCCCGACCGCGCGCATGGATCGGTCGACGCGCCGCTCGGCCGCCATTCGACGCAGCGCGAAAAAATGGCGGTGGCGCCGGCGGCGCGCGGGCGCGAGGCGATCACGCATTGGGAGAAGGTCGAAGACTATGGGGTCGCGTCGCTGCTGCGCTGCCAGCTGGAGACCGGCCGCACGCATCAGATCCGGGTGCATATGGCGCATGTCGGCCATCCGCTGATCGGCGACCAAACCTATGGCGCCGGCTTTAAAACCAAGGTCGCGAAACTCGCGCCCGCCGCGCGCGAGATCGTCGAGCGTTTGGACCGCCAGGCGCTGCACGCCGCGACGCTGGGGTTCGAGCATCCGGTGACGAAAGAGGAGATGCTGTTCGAAAGCGAACTGCCGGCGGACCTGGCGCGGTTGAGGGAGGCGTTGAGCGCCGAATGAGGCGCCCGTAACGAGCCCTGTTTGAATGGCGCTCCCCAAGCCCTCATGCTGAGGAGGCTGCGCAGCAGCCGTCTCGAAGCACGAGGGCGACGCATGAGGAGGACGCAACCTCGTCCTTCGAGACGCGCCTTACAGGCGCTCCTCAAAATGAGGTTGCTTCGTGAGCGCTATGCCCTATGCCTCAATCAATTGAGGAGGTCCGCCGGAGTTTCATCCGTTACGAGACGTCGCTTTCGTAAACGTCGAAACGATCGCGCAACCAGACAAGGCTTGCTCGCCTGCGCCGCCGAGATTACCCTTCCGCGTGTTGCCGATATTTTTGGAGTTGCGTCATGCGCGCACGCGCTGTTCGAATGCTGCTTTGCTCGTCGTTGTCGCTCGTCGCCTCAGGCGCGAGGGCGGATACGCCTGCATCGGGAACTTTTCTAGCCCGCCAGTCCTGTCCCGCGCTTCAATCGATCAGAACCGGCGCGAATCCGGGCAATGTCAGCGTCGAGCCGAATGGGCATTATTCCATTTTCGCCAAGAACAAGCCGAATGCGACGCATTATCTCATCGATGTCCCTGACGCTCAGCCGGGGCGCCGGTGGGTCGCGGTCGGATGCGGCGAGGCGACGCTCGCCGAGGGCGGCGGCCAGCCGGGGAGCGGCGGCGACGACGCCTCAGGCGGGCAAGAGCCTGACGGCGGCCCGGCGGCGCAAAAGCCGGATTACATCCTCGCCGTGAGCTGGCAGCCGGCCTTTTGCGAAGGCAAGCCCGACAAGACGGAATGCGAAACGCAAAGACCCGACCGGTTCGACGCGACGCATTTCACGCTGCATGGGCTCTGGCCTAAAAAACAATATTGCAACGTCGATCGCCACATCGTCGCCGCCGACAAGGACAACCGCTGGAACGGCCTGCCCGAGCCCGAACTCTCCGACGCGACAAGGCATGCGCTGTCGGAAGTCATGCCGGGAACGATGTCGCTGCTCGAACGGCATGAGTGGATCAAACATGGCACGTGCTTTCCGGGAAGCGCGGCGGAAATCTATTTTTCCCGCACGCTCGCGCTGATGTCGCAGCTCAACGCCTCCAAGGTTCAGGGGCTTTTCGCGGCGCATGTCGGCGACGAGATCACGCGCGACCAACTCAAGGCGGCGTTCAACGAGACCTTCGGCGAAGGCGCCGCGGATCGCGTGCGCGTCAGCTGCAAGAGAGACGGCGGGCGTAATCTCATCGTCGAGATAACCGTGGGATTGAGCGGCGACATCAAGCCCGACAGCAAACTCGCCGATCTCATCGCCGCCGCGCCGGCGACCGACCCCGGCTGCCCGCGCGGGGTCGTGGATGCGGTGGGGCTGCAGTAGAGAGCATCGTTGGCTTGAGATAACTCGACAAGCCTATTCCTAGTCAGTGAGCTTAGATTTGAAACACGTCGAATACATTTAACAGCAGCATTTCAATGTGGGCGGCCGCCCCATTTGCACTCACCTTAAACGAATTCGGATGACCACAAGCATTTCGCAGCTTCAGCGCTTTCTGAAGTTCATCCTTCCGGTTTTTTCCAATTCCAGAAATCCCATGCAGACGCTCAAGGAAGTCATATTCCTTCATCTTTCCTAAATCATCCGAGTTTTTCGCCGCCTTCCATCTCGTGTCGACGCGTGTCGCTTCAGCATTGAACGCCGCAAGATGATGCCGGACTACATGAATATGAAGTACGGAAATCGCGGCGAGCCACGACATAATTATCGATGCTTTGTATAGCCCTGCCTCATGGCACATTATTGCTTCTTCAACGTAATTCCTAACCTCATCGTTTGCTATTTTGGCCAAATATGTGCGGAGATCACTCGCGACCTGAACTGCCGCGGCGGGAAGGTTCGACACACCCAATTCCCTTAAACGGCTTTTCCCCGAATCCGTGATCTCCCATCCCTCCGGCACGCGGATTGCGCAGCCATTGCTCCTGCTCAAGATGAGCGAAATGTTCCATTTATCGGATAGACGGAGCCCCGCACCAAGCGCAGATTCTTTAATATCGGAAATTGAGCAAGGGTCCTCGAACGAGGCTAATATGAGGAGTATCTTATCGCGCCGCGAAAGCTCCTTCTTATGGAGCCAAGCCTTCAGGTTAGCTTTGTCCAGCAACAAGTCTTTCCAACTCCGCGTGCTTTGTTTCCGTTAGCGAATACGCATCAGCACTAATTTGATTGATTGCGCCTTGCGAAACCATTGTCTGCAAAGTATTTGAAAGATTGCTGCTCATTGTAGCCTTATAATGCATTGTTGCAGTTTTCATATCCGTCAAAAGCTCCTGCCGCGAAAAACTCTCCTTTCCCTCTATCAACTGAAGATGAGCGGCCGCAGCAAGGACAACCTTCTGAGCGCCTTTCGCATCAAGACGCGAAGCAATGGTCGAAGTGTGCAGCGGCCTAATGCCACCGTTTGCTGTTCGGCCACCCTCCGGCGGATTGGGACGCTCGACAATCTTTCCCGTCGCAGAGAAAGACTCTAGGTGTGCGAACAGATCTTTGATCTCATCTTTCGAAAACTTTGTTTCACCTTCGTACTCAAATTCGACATCGCCTACTTTGATTCGGATTTTTGAAGTCATAGCTCTTGGTCCCCGCAAATTCGAGGCGCGATTCGTGAGCTATCTTACGACAACAATCGATGTCCAAGAATTTTTTTAAGCAGCCCGAGTAAAGAAGCCACCATTGTTTTTTGGCGCCGTGGAAACGAATTGTACTCTCGGTGAACAGCGCCCCTCACTCCACCAGCGCGGCCTTGCCCTTCGCCTTCATGCGGTCGTTCGGATGGAGAATCGCCTGGCGCGGACGGATCGATTTTCAACGTTCCCTCGAAGAGTTTGTCATCGGCGACGCCGACCGAGGGCGTGTAGCCTTTAAGAGAGACGCCGGCGAAACGCAATTGTCGAGATAATTATTGGTCTGAATGGCAACATCAACCCCGACAGCAAATTCCCTGACCTTATCTCTACTGCGCCGTCGGCGGATTTCAGTTGCCCGTGCGAAATCGTCGATCCGGTGGGCAACTAGAGAGTCTTAGCGATCCTAAAGCCTATTCCCATACAGCGTGTGGAAGGTAGATCGCGGTATCTGTCAGCCGAGCGTATTGCCCATGGCGGGTCCGACCAGGCTCCCCCCCGCAAACCTTTCATCCGACATTGGCGCTGTTCTGAGGATGTATCGCTATCCACGCAGTTATCAACCCACTGATTCACGTTTCCCAACATATCGAATAATCCGAACGCGTTTGGACGAAAAGCACCGACCGGAGACGTGTGAGCGTAGCCATCGGAGCACTTGAGATTTGCAGAATGATCCTTCCCATATACTCGGGAGTAACTAAAATCTGCACCATTGGCATATTGACACTGGATCGAGTGATCTGTGTCATCCCCCCAATACCGTCGATCTTTCGAGCCCCCACGGGCAGCATACTCCCACTCGTCCTCGCTTAGGAGACGATAGCCTCCACCAGTTTGCCTATTTAGCCAGTGGACATATTTCTCTGCATCAAACCAATTAACACAAACGACAGGGTGACGATCCGTTTGCTCAAAGCTTGTCTTCTTCCAACTCCATTTCCTTTGAACTTTCCACCGAGTTCCATCGTAATGCACGCATCCACCGCTTGGTTCAAAGCCCGAAGCCCGCACGAACTGACGGAACTCACCCAAAGTGATTGGGTACCTGCTAACTGCGAAGTCGTGCTTTATTACAACTGTATGTTGGGGCTGAGCGAACTCCATCCAATCCAGCGGAACGCCCTCTTGCTTCAGTTCCAGTGCTCCTGCTCCAACGAGCACGGAACCCGAAGGCACGATCTGCATAAGGGGACAAACCGGGCAGTCTCGAAAAGCTCGCCCTTCGGTTGCTATCGCTGGAGCTGTTGGATAGTTCAGGAAAGCGCTCGCAACTGTAATTCCAACAGCTAACCGCTTCGCGAGAAAATTGAACCGCAAAAAACTTCGAAGTGCCAAGCTGCAAGCGCCTTCGTTGAAAAGAATAAGCGTAGAACGGCAGCGCTCTACGCTTATCAATTATTACCTGTTACAGCCTGAACAGTCAGAGCAGTTGTTAGTGCAACATGCGGGGCAGCGACCGCTCGCACAGGCTTCATTCGAGCCAAAAATACCTATGCCTGTGTAGGAAATTGCCGCGGCCGCTATGCCAACGGCTCCAAACAAAACCAAAAATTTCCTTTTCATGGCTTCAAACTCCCTTTTGCGAAACAGCTTTATTCGGCCACACGTTATCGTAATGGTCAAGGACGAACCATGGCGCAGCGCACAATACTAAAATTAGAAAAGCCTTTTGTTTTCGCTCCTCACTCCACCAGCGCGGCCTTGCCCTTCGCCTTCTTGCGGTCGTTCGGGTCGAGAAACACCTTGCGCAAGCGGATCGACTTCGGCGTCACTTCCACGCGCTCGTCGTCCTCGATATAGGCCAGCGCCTTTTCCAGCGTCATCTGGATCGGCGGCGTCAGGCGCACCGCTTCGTCCTTCGACTGGGTGCGGATGTTGGTGAGCTGCTTGCCCTTCAGGACATTGATCTCGAGATCATTGTCGCGCGTGTGTTCGCCGACGATCATGCCCTTATAGACCTTCCAGCCGGGCTCGATCATCATCGGGCCGCGATCCTCCAGCTTCCACATCGCATAGGCGACGGCCTCGCCGGAATCATTGCTGATCAGCACGCCGTTGCGACGGCCCTGAATCTCGCCCTTATAGGGCGCATATTCATGGAACAGCCGGTTCATGATCGCCGTGCCGCGCGTGTCGGTGAGAAGTTCGCCCTGATAGCCGATGAGGCCGCGGGTCGGCGCATGGAAGACGAGGCGCAGGCGATTGCCGCCCGACGGGCGCATCTCGATCATCTCGGCCTTGCGCTCGTTCATCTTCTGCACGACGACGCCGGAATGCTCCTCGTCGACGTCGATGACGACCTCTTCGATCGGCTCGAGAATGTCGCCGTTCTCGTCCTTCTTATAGACGACCTTCGGACGCGAGACGCCGAGTTCGAAGCCCTCGCGGCGCATGGTCTCGATGAGAATGCCGAGCTGCAATTCGCCGCGGCCCGAGACGATGAAGGCGTCGCCCATCGGCGCGTCCTCGACGCGCAGCGCGACATTGCCTTCGGCCTCCTTGAAGAGACGCGCGCGGATCATGCGGCTCGTGACCTTGTCGCCTTCCGTGCCGGCGAGCGGGCTGTCATTGACGAGGAAGGTCATGGACAGCGTCGGCGGATCGATCGGCTGCGCCTGCAAGGGCTCGTTGACGTCGAGCGCGCAGAGCGTGTCGGCGACGTTGAATTTCTCGAGGCCGGCGATCGCGACGATGTCGCCGGCTTCCGCCTCTTCGATCGGCTGGCGCTCAATGCCGCGAAAGGCGAGAATTTTCGACACGCGCCCCTGCTCGACGATCTTGCCGGTGCGGTCGAGCACTTTGACCGCCTGATTGGGCTTCACGCTGCCGGCGAAGACGCGGCCGGTGATGATGCGGCCAAGATAGGGATTGGCCTCGAGCAGCGTGCCGAGCATGCGGAAGCCGCCGTCCTCGACGGTGGGCGCCGGCACATGCTTGACGACGAGATCGAAGAGCGGCGCCATGCCCTCCTGCGGGCCGGTCGGCTCCTCGGCCATCCAGCCCTGCTTGGCGGAGCCGTAGATGATCGGGAAGTCGAGCTGCTCGTCGCTGGCGTCCAGCGCGGCGAAGAGGTCGAAGACCTCGTTGACGACTTCCGAGACGCGGGCGTCGGGCTTGTCGACCTTATTGACGCAGACGATAGGCTTCAGGCCGATCTTGAGCGCCTTGCCGACGACGAATTTGGTCTGCGGCATCGGGCCTTCGGCGGCGTCGACGAGCACGATGGCGCCATCGACCATCGACAGGATGCGCTCCACCTCGCCGCCGAAATCGGCGTGGCCGGGCGTGTCGACGATGTTGATGCGCACGTCCTTCCAAGTGATCGACGTGGCCTTCGCCATGATGGTGATGCCGCGCTCTTTTTCGAGATCGTTCGAATCCATCACGCGCTCGGCGACGCGCTGGTTCTCGCGGAACGCGCCCGACTGCTGGAGCAGGCGGTCGACGAGCGTGGTCTTGCCATGGTCGACGTGGGCGATGATGGCGATGTTGCGCAGCTGCATGTTCAAAGGCCGGCCAGGTGAAACAGCCGCCTCTGCGGCCGCCCGAGAGCGGCCGGGAACACTGGAGACGGTGGCTGTTGTTGCGATGCAGCGTCTCTTACCTCAAGGCGGGGGAATTTGGAAGCGGAACCGGGAAGGGCGGTCCTCCCAAGGCCGGACCCTGCCCGAGCGGGCTACTGCGCCGGACACTGCTCCCGGCAGCGCCGCCAGGCGGGGATGCATTGCGAGCCCAGGCCGCCATCGGCGAGACAGGCGTCGCGCTCGGCGTTGCATTCCCGCAGGCACTGCTCGCGCGGCGTCGGCGGAGGCGGCGGGGGCGGCGGGGGCTGCTGCGCGGTGAAGGTGGTGAGCGGCCCGAGCTCCTGCTCGATCATGCTCATCGGGCTGAAAACGAAGGAGCTGCCGTCGTCGGGTCCGCCCCAGAGGATGCCGTGCAGGCTCGCCTGGCTGGCCGTCGGCAGGATGGAGAAGACGGGCGAGCCGCTGTCGCCATTGTCCGTCAGCTTGTTCGTCCCGCTCACCCGGGCGACGCTGCTCTGGCAGAGGAGCCTGACGTCCGTGTCGGCGACATTGACGTCGATGCAGGTCGCGCGCACGTCGCCGAAGGCCCAGCCGGTCGTGCGGCCGACCTTGTTGAGCCTCATCCCGACCATCGAGTCCGGCGTCTCGCTCATGATCCGGAAGACGCCCGGAAAGCTGTTGATCGTCAGCGAGCCGACATTGTTGGTCGTTCGCGCGATTTCGAAACGCCCGCGGTCGATTCGGTAGTCGGCGTAGGCGCTGTCGCTGAAGCGGCACTTCCTGCCCGACGGACATTGGCCGCCGGTGAAATATGGGGGATCCGCGTCCTCGTCGCCGATCTTATTGCCCGACAGCAGCGGATCGTTTGGCTGATGGAAATCATCGTCATTGCTGACGCCGCGATTTTTGGTGCAGTGAGAATTGGTGATGAAACCGTCGCGGCCGTTGCGCACGACGTTGAATCCCAGCGTGCAGAGCTTGTAGGCGAAAACGCCGGTGTCAATTTCGATCTGGACGCCGCCGGGGACCGGCCGGCTTTTGTCGCGCAACGAGGCGTGGAAACGGATCGGCGGCGTTTCTTCGATGATCAGCGCTTCAAACGGAACGCCGAGCGATTTCGCCAGCGCCTCGAATCTTTGGCGCGACGGATCGCCGACGACGCCGATGGTCACGCGATTGCGGCGTTCGTCGAGATCGACGAAGACAATCTCCTGGCCGTCGAGCGCCGCGCCGAAGCTTTTCTTCCATTTGGCGAGTTCGAGGACGTCGTAGTCGCCCTTGATGATGTTCGGTTCTTGAGCGCGGCCTTTGGCGGCGGCGTTTTGCGTCAGGAACTCCGCGCCGAGCACGCCGGCGATGGCCGACGTGACCTGCGACCGCGCGGCTTTCATCGCGTCCGCGCTGCGCAGTTCAGCGGCGTTTTTCATATAGACCTGCAGCGCGCCCTTCTCGTCGAAATACATGCCGCCGAAGCCGGGCGCCTGCTCGCCGATTTTCACGAGCTTGTCGTCGAAGGTGGTGACAGCGGCGGAAGGCGCGGCGGGCGCTTGGCTCTGCTGCGCCATGGCGGCGGTCGCAAGCGTCAGGGCGATCGCCACGACGGACGTCAGTAATAATTTAGGGCCCATCGCGCCCTCCATGAAATCATCGCGGCCTGCGAGCGCGCATCGCCCGCCTTCGCCGCCAAATGGCGCCAAATATGGACGTCGTCGCCAGCGTAGGACGTGCGCGCCGGCTTCGCGTCGTTTATTCGAATGAGAAATTAGAGCGGCGTGCCGCGCTCGACCACTGGCGTCCAGAGCACCTGCTCGATGCGCGCCGCGCCCGTCGCGAGCATGACCAGCCTGTCGAAGCCGAGCGCGACGCCGCAGGCTGGCGGCATCTCGGCCAGAGCGGCGAGAAAATCCTCATCAATCGGATAGGTCTCGCCGTAGATTCGGCGCTTCTCCTGCATCTGCGCCTCGAAGCGCCGGCGTTGCTCCGCCGCGTCGGTCAGTTCGGCGAAGCCATTGGCGAGTTCGACGCCGCAGACATAGAGTTCGAAACGGTCGGCGAAACGCGGATCATCGGCGTTGGCGCGGGCGAGCGCAGCCTCGCTCAACGGATAATCGGTCAAAATGGTCGGCCGCTCGCGACCGAGCATAGGCTCGATCTTTTCCGACATGATCTTGCTGAAGAGATCCGACCAGCCATCGTCGTCGGCGACCCTTATGCCGTCGCGCGCGGCGGCGCGCGCGAGCCCGTCGCGGTCATCGAGCAGCGACGCCAGATCGATGCTGGCGTGGGTCGCAAAGGCGTCGCAGACGCTGATGATCTGCGGCTCCTCGAATGGATCGCAAACGCGATCCCGCCAGGCGAAATCCGTCGCGCCCGCCACCCGCGCCGCGCTCGCCAGCAGTCCGGCGCAGTCCTCCATCAGCCGCAGGGTCGGCGCGTCGGCGCGGTACCACTCCAGCATGGTGAATTCCGGATGGTGCAGGGCGGAGCGCTCGCGATTGCGGAAGACGCGCGCAAGGGTGAAAATCCGCTCCTCGCCCGCCGCTAGCAGCTTCTTGCAGGAAAACTCCGGCGAGGTGTGGAGATAGAGCCGGCTCCGCGCGCCATCCGAGCCGATCAGCTCCGTCGCGAAGGTCGAAAGATGCGTTTCATTGCCGCCGGATAGCTGAAGCGCCGCCGTTTCGACCTCGGCGAAGCCTTCCGCGGCGAAGAAGCGTCGGGTGGCGGCGGCGATCGCCGCCCGCGACTTGAGAAAGGGCTTGCGGTCGGCATAAACATGCCGAGCCCACCAAGGCGACGCGCGCGTCATGAGGTCTCCCCGAGGCGGGGCCCGGATTGCCGGCGCGCCCGAAATATGGTCTGACCGCCGTTCATAAACCAGGCCGGCAATAAGGGATACGGACGTGAAAGTCATCGCCAGTTCGATTCGAAAAGGCAATATCATCGAGAGGGAGGATGGGCAGCTTTACGTCGTCCTGACCGCCGAAAGTTTTTTCCCCGGCAAGGGCACGCCGACGACGCAGATCGACATGCGCCGCCTCTCGGACGGCGTCAAAACGACGGACCGCTACAAGACGACCGAACAGGTCGAGCGCGCCTTCGTCGAGGATCAGGATTTCAGCTATCTCTACAATGACGGCGACGGCTATCACTTCATGAATCAGGCGAGCTATGAGCAGATCATCGTGCCCGCCGATGTGATCGGCGATCAGGCGCAGTGGCTGCAGGAAGGCATGGTCTGCATCCTGTCGATGTTCAACGGCGTGGCCGTTGGCATTCAGTTGCCGCCGCGCGTGACGCTGGAGATCGTCGAGACAGAGCCG
Source organism: Methylocystis sp. SC2 (assembly GCF_000304315.1). Taxonomy (NCBI): domain Bacteria; kingdom Pseudomonadati; phylum Pseudomonadota; class Alphaproteobacteria; order Hyphomicrobiales; family Methylocystaceae; genus Methylocystis; species Methylocystis hydrogenophila. The sequence goes on from NC_018485.1 coordinate 1,785,809, forward strand.
GCGATGAAGGGCCAGACCGCATCCTCGTCTTATAAGCCGGCGAAGCTCGCAAATGGCGCGCGCGTCATGGTCCCGCCGCATATTCAGCCGGGCACGCGCGTCGTGATCCAGACCGAGGACGGCGCCTATGTCGAGCGCGCCAAGGACTGAGCGGCGATAACCCTCTCCCGCTTGCGGGAGAGGGCGGTCGCCGGAGGCGACCGGGTGAGGCCCTCATCCGTCGTCACTTCGTGACGATGCCTTCTCCCGCCGGCGGGAGAAGGAGAAACGCCCCTACTCCAAAAATTCGCGCAGCTTCTTTTCCACGCCGGCTTTATCCTTCAGCTCACATTCCCAGATCGTGAGCGCGCGCCAGCCCTGCGCCGCGAGCGTCGTCTGATGCGCCGCGTCGCGGGCGACATTCCTGGCGATCTTGGCGCGCCAATAGTCGGCGTTGGCTTTAGGGCTGCGCGCGCCGCGCGGGCACTCATGCCCGTGCCAGAAGCAGCCATGAACGAAGATCGCGCGCTTGCGGCCGACGTAGGCGATGTCGGGATTGCCGGGAACGTCCTTGCGATGCAGCCGATAGCCTGGCGAGAACCGCCGCAACATCGCCCGCACGGCGATTTCGGGAGCGGTGTCGCGCCCCTTCACCGCGCGCATGATGGCGGAGCGGCGTTCGCGCGTTTCTTTGACGATCACGTGCCATGCCCCCTCCCCAGCCCTCCCCCGCGGCGCTTCGCTTGCGGGAGAGGGAGCAAAGACCGCCCGTCATAAAGGTTGGAGTTCGCGCGGAAGCGCTGATCGCGACGATTCCCTCTCCCGCGCAGCGGGGGAGGGTTAGGGAGGGGGCTCACGCCGCCTCCTGCACGACGCCTGTATTCAGCAACGGCTCCAACAGGCTCGCCGCGATATGCCGCACGACCGGAACGACGACGCCGTCGCCGGTCAGATGATAGGCGTCGCTATAGGTCGCGGGGAGCGAATAATTTTCAGGCAGCCCCATCAGCCGCGCGGTCTCGCGCGCGGACATCAGTCGCGAACGGACCCTGCCCTTATTGACCACCAGCACATATTGCCGACTGGAGCCGCCGGCCGGCGTGCGCAGGCAACCGGCGATCTCGTCAAAGCGCGCCTCGGCGCGCTGGATTTTGACGCCATTCTGATAGCGCGTGCGGCGATAGAGCGTTCCGACCATTTTGCGCCCGGCGCGTTTCGCCTCGGCGATTTTCGCCAGATTGACGTCGCTCATCATGGCGATGAGCGCAATTGTCTCTTCGACGCTGCGCCACTCCACATCAGTCGGAGCGTCTTCGATCACGTCGATCAGCGCTGTATTGCGCAGCGGCGGCGCGGGCAAATTCCACCAGTGCCATTTATCTTGTAGCGCGTTCGGCAGGCGTTCATGCGCCGCGACAAGTGCGCGCGTGTGGAACGGCGCGTTTGCATTCTTCCTCGTCAACGCAGAAGGAGCCGCGACATCCTCGCGCGCGGCGATGATGAACAGCCGCGGGCGCGATTGCGGCACGAACAGCGCCGCGTCGATGACCAGCGCGCCAAATCTGTAGCCCTCTTTCGCCAGCGCCTCGCAGATTTTCACAAAATCCTTGCCGCCATGCGAGGTGAGCGCGCCGCAGACATTTTCGAGCACGATGAGCGACGGCGCACGACTCTCCTGGCGCAGCGCCTTCATCAAATCCCAGAACGGCCAGAACGTCCCGGACCTTTCGCCCTTCAGTCCCGCGCCGGCGCCGGCGAGCGACAGATCCTGACAGGGGAAGGACGCCCAGACGAGATCGGCGCGGCCCGGCAGTTGCGCCGTGGAGATTTCGCGCACGTCGCCGACATGCAGCTCCTCGCCGCCCCAATTGGCGCGGTAGCTTTCGGCTTTCTTGCGGTCGAAATCATTGGCGAAGAGACAGCGCCAGCCCTCGCCGAGCCCGGCGCGGGCCATGCCGCCGCCGGCGAAGAATTCGTAATAGGCGGGCCGATCGTCCATGCGCGATTCGCTCCGAGCGCAGCGTACCCGCTTGGCGCCGCCGCCGCGACTGAAAAGAAGCCCGCGGAGCCCTCTTCCATTGGGAGAGCGTCGGACCGAAGGTCCGGGGTCAGGGGAATCACGCAAATGGAGAAGAGGCGACCCCCTCTCCCGGCTGCTTCGCAGCCACCCTCCCTATGGGAGAGGGTTCGCGCCACTTGTTGAAGGGCCTCTTACGTCGCGACGACCATCACATGCACAGTCGGCTTCTTGCCCCAGACGGCGGATACGGCGCCGCGCACGGCGCGCTCGATCGCCGTAGACACGGCGTTGGCGTCGCGGCGTCGCGGGCGCGACAGCGCTTCGAAGGCGGCGAAGAGCGCCTCATCGATGACTTCGCCCATCTCCTCGCCGAATTTGCCCCGTTTCGGCACGCCCGCGAAGACGACGTCCGGATCGCCGACGAGCTCGCCCTTGCGGTCGACCGCCAGCGCGATGGAAATGACGCCGGCGATAGACAGCCGCACGCGGTCGCGCACGGCGCCGTCGTCGTCGGTTATGACGACGTCGCCATCCTTCATCAGACGGCCGTGCGGGGCCTTCCCGATGATTCCCGGCGCGCCCGGCGCCAGTCGCACGATATCGCCATTGCGCGCCGAGACGACCTGCGGCACCCCATGCGCCTTGGCGAAGGCCGCGTGCGCCGTGAGATGATGCGCTTCGCCATGCGCCGGCACGGCGATCTGCGGCCGGACCCATTCGTACATTTGCCTGACTTCGCCGCGGCGCGGATGGCCGGAGCAATGCACGAGATGGTCATGGTCGGTGATGACCTCGACGCCGATGTCGCAGAGCGCGTTGATGACGCGAAAGACGTCGCGCGCATTTCCTGGAATGACGCGCGACGAAAAGATCACCCGATCGCCCGCGACGAGCTTGATCGACGGATGTTCGTTCGCCGCCGCCCGCGCCATGGCGGCGCGGGTCTCGCCCTGGCTCCCGGTCGCGATGACGACGGTCTTTTCGCGCGGCAAGGTCGGCAGCAGTTCCGGCGCGTGAAATCCTGGCAGCCCGTCGAGATAGCCGCAGTCTCGCGCGACCTGGATGGCGCGATCCATCGCCCTTCCGGCGACGACGACGGTGCGCCCGCAGGCCTGCGCCGCTTCGCCGATGCCGCGCAGCCGCGCGATATTCGACGCGAAAGTCGTCACCAGCACCCGGCCCGGCGCTTCGGCGATCAGCGTGCGCAATGTGCGCGCGACGTCGGCTTCCGAAAAACTGTCGCCCTCGCGCAGAATATTGGTCGAGTCGCAGATGAGCGCGGTGACGCCCTCGTCGCCCAGCGCGCGGAGCCGCGCCTCGTCGATCCGCGTCCCGACGCCGGGCTGCGGATCGATCTTCCAATCGCCGGTGTGGAGCAGCAGGCCGAGCGGCGTGCGGATCGCCAGCGCATTCGCTTCCGGGATCGAATGCGCGACAGCGACATATTCGACCTGGAAGGGATCGAGATCGAGCTTTGCGCCGGCATGCGTGAGGGAAATGTCGATCTTCGGCGCGCCAGGCTCGTTCAACCGCCGCACTTCCAGGAGGCCAGCCGCAAACGGCGTGGCGAACACCTTGCATTTGAGCCGCGGCCATAGGGTCGCGAGCCCGCCGATATGATCCTCATGCGCATGGGTGATGCAAATGCCGACGAGATCGCGCGCGATCTTCTCGACGAAGCCGATATCCGCGAAGACGAGGTCGACGCCGGGCGCCTCCTGCCCCGGAAAGCCCAGGCCGCAGTCGACCATCAGCCATTTGCGCGCTTTCGGCGGTCCGTAGCCGTAGAGCGCCAAATTCATGCCGATTTCGCCCAGGCCGCCGAGGGGCAGGAAGACAAGGTCCGCTTCCGGCGTCGTCATGGGACGCCTCCAGCCGTGGTCTGGCGCGGACCGAGCGACACGTCGCCCGCCTCGATGACGCGCTCGCCGTCGCGCGTGGCCAACACAAGCCGGCCGGTGGCGTCGACGGTCGCGAAGCTTCCCTCGACGGTCTCGCGCGGCAGCTCAACGCGGATGTGGGCGCCGAGATAGGCGGCGTCCGCCAGCCAAGCGTCGCGGATGCGCGCGAAGCCGCCGCCGCGCCAAAGATCAAGCGTTTCGAGGAGCGCGTCGGACAGATGCGTAAAGAGCGTCGCAGCGTCCGGCGCGTTCGACCCGATCGACGCCAGCGCGCGCGCTTCAAAGGGCAGATCGCGCGGCGCCTCGGCGCAGTTGACGCCGACGCCGATGATGGCGACGGAGGCGCGCGGCGCGCGCGCATCGCCTGTCGACACGCCGACATTCTCAAGCAAAATCCCGCCGAGCTTGGCGCCATCCAGCAGGAGATCATTCGGCCATTTCAGGGCGAAGCGGCCGCCGCCGGCGGTCGCGGCGCGCAGGCCGCGCATCGCCGCGACCCCCGCCACAAAGCCGAGCTGCGGCGCGACGGCGGCTGCGCCGAAATCGCCAAGAACAAGGCTTGCATGAAGATTGCCCGGCGGCGAAATCCATTCGCGTCCCAGACGGCCATGGCCGCGCGTCTGCCGCGAGGAGACCACCCATAACGGCCCGCGCTCGCCCGCCTCGATCAGACGTCTGGCTTCGTCATTGGTCGAATCGACGCTCTCCAGCGCGAGGAGACGCACGCCGCTGGCGCGCGCCAGTGATCCCAACTCCACGCGCGAACTACCTCCCTAAAAAAGCGATTTGGCCGCCGCCGCCGCCGCATCCATGACTGGCGTGGGATAGACCCAAAAGCCAAGCAACGCCAGCGTGGTCGCGCCAAGCACCGCGCGCAGCGCCATCGGCGCGCGGTCGAAGGCCGGGGCCGGCTCGTCGAAATACATGACCTTGACGACCCGCAGATAGTAATAGGCCGCGACCGCGCTCGCCAGCACGCCGACGACCGCGAGGCCAAAGAGACCCGCGTCCACCGCGGCCAGGAGCACGTAATATTTGGCGAAAAAGCCCGCGAGCGGCGGAACGCCGGCGAGCGAGAACATCAGCATCGCCAGGAAGAAGGCCATCCAGCCATTGGTGCGCGACAGGCCGGCGAGGTCGGAGACATTCTCGACATATCTGCCTTCGACGCGCATCGCGAGAATGGCGGCGAAGGTCCCGAGCGTCATGATCAGATAGATCGTGAGGTAGATCGCGACGCCGCGCACGCCCGCCTCGTCGCCGGCAGCCAGACCGATCAGCGCGAAGCCCATATGGCCGATCGAGGAATAGGCCATCAGCCGCTTGATGTTCTCCTGTCCGATCGCCGCGAAAGACCCGAGCAGCATCGAGGCGATGGAAATGAAGATGATGATCTGGCGCCATTGGTCTTTCGCGCCCGGAAAGGCGGTAATCACAATGCGCACGGTGATCGCCACCGCCGCCATTTTGGCGGCCGAAGCGAAGAAGGCGGTGACCGGCGTCGGCGCGCCCTGATAGACGTCGGGCGTCCACATATGGAACGGCGCCGCCGACATTTTGAAGGCGAGCGCGGCCAGGACGAAGACCAGCCCGAAAATCACGCCGATGGGCGCTGACGTCGAAACGACCGCGGCGATGCCGGCGAAAGACACCGTTCCGGCGAAGCCGTAGAGCAGCGACGCGCCGTAAAGCATCATGCCGGAGGAGAGCGCGCCGAGCACGAAATATTTGAGCCCGGCCTCCGACGATCGCCCGTCATCGCGCGCAAAGGCGGCCATGACGTAGAGCGCCAGCGACATCAGTTCGAGGCCGAGATAGAGCGCGATGAGGTTATCGGCCGAAATCAGCAGCAACATGCCGAGCGTCGAGAGCATGATGAGCACGGGATATTCGAATTTTTCGAGCCCGTTGCGTTGCAGCCAGTCGACGGACAGCAGAATCGACGCGATCGCGCCGACGAGCGTCAGCGCTTTCATGAAGCGCGAAAAGCCATCGTCGACATAGGCGCCGTCGAAGACGCTCGTGTCGGGCGTGCTCGACAGCGCAATCGCGACCAGGGCGAGGCCCAGAATGGCGACGGCCATTTCGTCGACAAGGCCAAAACCGCGCTCGCCGCGGAAGGCGCCGATGAGGATGAGCGCCATCACGCCGACGGCGAGAATAGTCTCGGGAAGAAAGTGATGCGCGAGTTGAACGAAAAAGGCCATCGTCAGCGATCCGTCATTGACCAGCCGCCGCGAGCTTAATCGCGTCGAGCAGCGCCGTATGGGTCTGGATGAGATTGTCGACCGACGCCTGCGTGGCGCTCAGAATCGGCCCCGGCTGCACGCCGTAGTAAAGCGTGAGCAGCACAAGCGGCGTGAAGATCGCGATCTCGCGCGGCGTCAGATCGGCGATGTTCTTGAGGCTGGCCTTGTCCAAGACGCCGAAGATCACGCGGCGGTAGAGATAGAGCGCGTAAGCCGCGGACAGAACGACGCCGCTCGTCGCGATCAGCGCGACCCAGCTGTTCGCCTGGAACGCGCCGGTCAGCGACAGGAACTCGCCGATGAAGCCGGTCGTTCCCGGCAGGCCGACATTGGCCATGGTGAACAGCATGAACACGAAGGCGTAGATCGGCATGCGATTGACGAGGCCGCCATAGGCGGCGATCTCGCGCGTATGCATGCGGTCGTAGATCACGCCGACGCAAAGGAACAGCGCGCCGGAGACCAAGCCGTGCGAGATCATCTGGAAGATGGCGCCCTGCATGCCTTGCGCATTGAGCGTGAAGAGGCCCATCGTCACGAAGCCCATATGCGCGACGGACGAATAGGCGATGAGCTTCTTGATGTCTTCCTGAACCAGCGCGACGAGCGATGTGTAGACGATCGCGATCACGGACAGCGCGTAGATGAGCGGCGCGAAATTGGTCGACGCGTCGGGAAACATCGGCAGCGAGAAGCGGATGAAGCCGTAGCCGCCCATCTTCAGGAGAATCGCCGCGAGGATCACGGAGCCGGCCGTCGGCGCCTCGACATGCGCGTCGGGCAGCCAGGTGTGCACCGGCCACATCGGCATCTTCACCGCGAAGGAGGCGAAGAAGGCGAGCCACAGCCAGGTCTGCATCTCCTTGGGGAAGTCGGTGTTCAGCAGCACGGTGATGTCGGTCGTGCCGGCCTTGCCATACATGGCGAGGATCGCGACCAGCATGAGGAGCGAACCGACGAGCGTGTAGAGAAAGAACTTGAAGCTCGCATAGACGCGCCGCTTGCCGCCCCAGATGCCGATGATGAGGAACATCGGGATGAGGCCGCCCTCGAAGAACAGATAGAACAGCACGAGGTCGAGCGCGCAGAAGACGCCGATCATCAGCGTCTCGAGCACGAGGAAGGCGATCATATATTCCTTCACGCGCTTCTGGATCGAGTCCCAGGAGGCGAGAATGGCGAAGGGCATCAGGAAGGTCGTCAGAAGAACGAAGGGCATCGAAAAGCCGTCGACGCCCATCTTGTAGACGAGGCCGGACCCGAGCCAGTTTTTCTCCTCGACGAACTGGAACGCCGCGCTTGTCGTGTCGAAGCCGGACCAGATGACAAGCGACAGCGCGAAGGTCGCGAGCGTCGTCGCCAGCGTCGCCCATCGGATATTGCGCAGGCTCGCTTCGTCATCGCCCTTTTGCGTGAGCAGAAAGGCGACGCCGACCAGCGGCAGGAAGGTGACGCCGGAGAGAATGCCGAAACCAAACATCAGCGCAGCCCCCCGGCGACGAAGTAAGTGACGACCGCCGCGACGCCGATGAGCATGGCGAAGGCGTAGTGATAGACGTAGCCGGTCTGCAAGCGCACGGCGAGCCTGGCGCCGTCGGCGACTCGCGCCGCCACCCCGTCAGGCCCCAGGCCGTCGATGATCGCGCCGTCGCCGCCCTTCCAGAACAGTCTGCCGAGAGCGAAGGCCGGCCGAACGAACAGGAAGTCGTAAAGCTCGTCAAAATACCATTTGTTGAGCAGGAACCGGTAAAGACGCGGGAAGGCCCTCGCCAGCGCCTGCGCCGTTCCAGGCCTCAGCACATAGAAATAGAGCGCGACGGCGAAGCCCAAAACCATCACCACGGTCGGCGCAAGACCGACGCCGAGCGCCACGTCATGGAACTCATGGATGATGTGATTGTCGCGGCCGGTGAAGAGCGCGCCTTTCCAGAACTCATCGTAATCATGGCCAATGAAGTATTTGCCGAAAACGATGCCCGCGCCGAGAGCGCCGAGGCCGAGCACCGCCAGCGGCGCCAGCATGACGACCGGCGACTCATGCGGCGTGTGATGGCCGTGGCCATGGCCATGGCCGTCGTCATGCGAATGAGCGTGATCGCCATCCGCATGGGCTGACGCCGCCGCCGTCGTTTTGTCATGGTCCGTTTGAACGGCATGGTCCTTACGGGCGCCAAAGAAGGTCATGAACACCAGCCGCCAGGAATAGAACGAGGTCAGGCCGGCGGCGGCCACGGTCGCGACAAAGGCGAACATCGCCATGTGATGATGTTCGCTCGCGGCGAAGGCCGCTTCGATGATCGCGTCCTTGGAATAGAAACCGGCGGTGAACGGAAAGCCCGTGAGCGCGAGCGTGCCGATGATCATCATCGCGAAGGTGAAGGGAATGTCCTTACGCAACCCGCCCATGTTGCGCATGTCCTGCTCGTGATGCATGGCGTGGATCACCGAGCCCGCGCCCAGGAAGAGCAACGCCTTGAAGAAGGCGTGGGTGAAAAGATGATAGACGCCGATGCTATAGGCGCCGACGCCTTCGGCGACGAACATATAGCCGAGCTGCGAGCAGGTCGAATAGGCGATGACGCGCTTGATGTCGTTTTGCACGAGTCCGACCGTCGCGGCGAAAACGGCGGTGACCGCTCCGACCAGCGTCACGAATTCAAGAGTCGCGGGCGCATATTCGAAAATCGGCGACAGGCGCGCGACCATGAAGACGCCAGCCGTCACCATCGTCGCAGCGTGAATGAGCGCCGAGACGGGCGTCGGGCCTTCCATCGCGTCCGGCAGCCAGGTGTGCAGCAGGAATTGCGCCGATTTGCCCATCGCGCCGATGAAGAGCAGGAAGGTGGCGAGCGTCAGCGCGTCGACATCCATGCCGAAGACATGGATCGTCTTGCCGGCAAGCCCCGGGACGGCGGCGAAGACCTCTTCAAAGCCCAGCGACTTCGTCAGCTGGAAGACGAGGAAAATCCCGAGCGCGAAGCCAAAATCGCCAACGCGGTTGACGACGAAGGCCTTGATCGCGGCGGCGTTGGCGGAGGGCTTTTGATACCAGAAGCCGATGAGCAGATAGGATGCGAGACCGACGCCCTCCCAGCCAAAGAACATCTGCACGAGATTGTCGGCCGTCACCAGCATCAGCATGGCGAAGGTGAAGAGCGACAGATAGGCGAAGAAGCGCGGGCGATCCGGATCCTCGTGCATGTAGCCGATCGAATAGAGATGCACGAGGCTCGACACCGTATTGACGACGACGAGCATCACCGCCGTCAGCGTGTCGACGCGCAGCGCCCAGTCGACCTTGAGGTCGCCCACGGTCATCCAATTGCCGATAATCGGCGCATAGCCCTGATCGTGGCCGAGCGCGACGTCGAAGAAGACGATCCACGACAGCACGGCGCAGATCAGCAAGAGGCCCGTCGTGACGAGCTCCGAGGCGCGCGCCCCGATCCAAGGTCCGAGCGCCCCTGCGATCAGAAAGCCGACAAGCGGAAGAAAGACGATGGCGTAAATCATCGCTGGGGTCAGCCCTTCAAGGAATTGATGTCTTCGACGGCGATCGTGCCGCGATTGCGATAGAAGGCGACGAGAATCGCCAGGCCGATCGCCGCTTCCGCCGCCGCCACGGTGAGCACGAAGAGCGCGAACACCTGACCCGTCAAATCGGCGAGCGACTGCGAGAAGGCGACGAAGTTCAGATTGACCGCAAGCAGGATCAGTTCAACCGACATGAGAATGACGATGATGTTCTTGCGGTTGAGGATGATGCCGGCGACGCCGAGCGTGAACAGGACCGCCGCGACGACGAGGTAATGCGTAAGGCCGATGGTCAGCATGGATGTCCTCGTTAGACGCCGGTCCGGAACGGAACTTTCTTGATCTCGATCACATTTTCGCGCGTGCGGGCGTTCTGCTCGTCGATCTTCTGACGCTTGATGTTGGGCTTGTGATGGAGCGTCAGCACGATGGCGCCGATCATGGCGGTGAGCAGCACAAGCGCCGACGCCTGAAAGAAGATCACATATTTCGTATAGAGGATTTGGCCGAGCGCCGCGGTGTTGCTCATTTGCGGAATGATCGGATTGGCGGCGGCGTCGGCGGCCGATGGCGCCGAACTCCAGCCGAGCGCGACGAAACCCAGTTCCGCGAGGACGACGACGCCGACGCCGGCGCTGACGGGAAGATATTTGGCGAAGCCCTGCTTCAGCTCGGCGAAATCGACGTCGAGCATCATGACGACGAACAGGAACAGCACCGCGACCGCGCCGACATAGACGACGATCAGGATCATCGCCAGGAACTCCGCGCCGGCGAGCAGAAACAGCCCCGCGCCATTGCAGAAGGCGAGAATGAGAAAGAGCACCGAGTGCACCGGATTGCGCGCGAAGATCACGACGCCGGCCGAGGCGATCATGATCGTGGCGAAGAGGTAGAAAAATACGGCCTGCACGTTCGTCGTCCTCTCGAGCGCTGCGCTCTCGCGCCGCTCACATGCGAGCCTGGAGGCTCGCGGTCCAATTCCTGCCCTGGACCGCGAGCCTCCTGGCTCGCAAATCCAATTACCTGTATTGCGCGTCCATCGCGATGTTGCGCGCGATCTCGCGCTCCCAGCGGTCGCCGTTCTCCAGCAGACGCTGCTTGTTGTAATAAAGCTCCTCGCGGGTCTCGACCGAGAATTCCGAATTGGGCCCCTCGACAATTGCGTCGACCGGGCAGGCCTCCTGGCAGTAGCCGCAATAGATGCATTTGACCATGTCGATGTCGTAGCGCGTCGTACGGCGGGTGCCGTCGTTGCGGCGCGGTCCGGCTTCGATGGTGATCGCCTGCGCGGGACAGATCGCCTCGCACAGTTTGCAGGCGATGCAGCGCTCCTCGCCATTGGGATAGCGGCGCAGCGCATGCTCGCCGCGGTAACGCGGCGACTGCGGATTCTTTTCGTGCGGATAGTTGATCGTCGCCTTCGGCTTGAAGAAGTAGCGCATCGACAGCAGGAATGCGCCGACGAATTCGGTGAGGAAGAGCGACTTGGCGGCTTGATCGAGTTTCATGACGGCCTCAACTGCCTGCCGGTCCCGCCGGCCAGAACTGCAGCACGGCGGCGACGATGACGACCATGGCGAGGGAGATCGGCAGGAAGACTTTCCAGCCCAGACGCATCAGCTGATCGTAGCGATAACGCGGCACGAAAGCCTTCACCATGGCGAAGAAGAAGAAGAAGAAGCTCACCTTCAGCGTGAACCAGATCACGCCCGGCACATAGGTGAACGGCGCGATTTTGATCGGCGGCAGCCAGCCGCCAAAGAACAAGATCGTCAGCAGCGCGCACATGGTGACGATCGCCACATATTCGGCGAGCATGAACAGAACGTAGGGCGTCGCGGAATATTCGATCATGAAGCCGGCGACGAGCTCCGACTCCGCCTCCACGAGGTCGAACGGCGGACGATTGGTCTCGGCGAGCGCCGAGACGAAGAAGATGACGAACATCGGGAACAGGCGCAGCCAATACCAGCCAGCCATGCCGTAGGACGTATCCTGCGCCGTAACGATGTCGGTCAGATTGAGCGAGCCGGCGCAGAGCAGCACCGTGATGATGACGAAGCCGATCGAGACTTCATAGGAGACCATCTGCGCCGCCGAGCGCAGCGCCGACAAGAACGGATATTTCGAGTTCGACGCCCAGCCGCCCATGATGACGCCGTAGACGCCGAGCGAGGACAGCGCGAAAATGTAGAGAATGCCGACGTTGATGTCGCCGACCGCCCAGCCGTCGGCGACCGGAATGACGGCCCAGGCGGCGATCGAGAGCGTCGCCATGATGAAGGGCGCGAACAGGAAAACGCCCTTGTTGGCGACGTCCGGTATCACCGGCTCCTTGAGCGCGAACTTCAGGAAGTCCGCGAAGCTCTGCAGCAGCCCCCAGGGCCCCACGACATTCGGTCCGCGGCGCAATTGCACCGCCGCCCAGATCTTGCGGTCCGCGAGGATCACATAGGCCACATAGATCAGCAACGCGACCGCCAGCAAAACGCTCTTCACGAGCGCGAGCAGAAGCGGATACGCGATGAAGAAATCCGAAATGGCGCTCGCCCAACCGTCGCTCACGTCCAAAGCTCCTATTCCGCCGCCAGAGCAAGCCGGCCCTGCGCCAGCGCCGAACATTCCGCCATGACCGCCGAGGCGCGGGCGATCGGATTTGTGAAGTAGAAGTTTTGGATCGCCTGCGCGAAGGAATCCTTCATCGCGACGGCCGGATGGTTGGCGAGAGCGACGACCTGCGCGGATTCGCCCGGCGCAATCTCATCCAATTCAGCAAAATGCGGGTGGGACTCGACGAGCCGCCGGCGCAACGCCGCAAGAGAGTCGAAGGGCAGCGGATTGCCGAGCGCGCCCGAGAGCGCGCGCAACACCGCCCAATCCTCTCGCGCTTCTCCTGGCGGGAACACCACCCTAAAGGCGCGCTGCACGCGGCCTTCCGTATTGACGTAAAGCCCAGATTTTTCCGTATAGGCCGCGCCGGGCAGGATCACGTCGGCGCGATGCGCGCCGCGATCGCCATGCGTGCCGATGTAAACCACGAAGGCGCCGGGTTCGATGGCGATTTCATCGGCCCCGAGGTTGAAGATGAGATCGAGCGCGCCGGCCTTCGCCATCGCGCGCGCATCCAAACCGCCCGCGCCCGGCGTGAATTTAAGATCGAGCGCGCCGACGCGCGCGGCCGCCGTATGCAGGACCGAGAAGCCGTTCCAGCCCTCGCCGAGACCGCCGAGCCTCTGCGCGGCCTGAGCGGCCAGCGTGAGCGCCGCCTCGCCGTCGTCGCGCGCCAGAGCGCCCTGCCCGACGATGACCAGCAGCTTCTCAGCCGGCTTCGCCGAGCGGATGAACTGCAACAGCGATTCCGGCCCGGCGCCGAGATAATCATAGCCGTAGGTGAGATCGGCCCGCTCGCCGACAAGCGAGATCTTGAAGTCGCCCTTCAGCCAGCGCTTGCGCAGACGCGCGTTGAGAACGGGCGACTCCTTTCGCGGATTGGAGCCGATGATCAGCGCCGCGCCCGCCTGCTCGATGCCGGCGATGCTCGCATTGAAGAGATAAGAGGCCCGACCGAATTTCGGATCGAGCTTGGCGCCGTCCTGTCGGCAATCGAGATTGGGCGTTCCAATCTGCTCCATGAGCAGCTTCAGCGCGAAACTCTCCTCGACCGCGGCGAGATCGCCGACCAGCGCGCCGATGCGCGAAGCTGGCGTCGCTTTGGTCTTGGCCGCGACGGCGGCGAGCGCCTCCTGCCAGGAGGCCGGACGCAGTCTGCCGTTCTCGCGGATATAGGGGCGATCGAGGCGCTGCGTCTTGAGGCCGTCGACGATCTGGCGCGTCTTGTCGGAGATCCACTCTTCATTCACGAGGTCGTTGATGCGCGGCAGAATGCGCATGACTTCACGGCCGCGCGAGTCGACGCGGATCGCCGCGCCAAGCGCGTCCATGACGTCGATCGTCTCCGTCTTCTGATATTCCCAGGGACGGCCTCGGAAGCTTTGCGGCTTGGGCAGCAGCGCGCCGACCGGACAGAGATCCGCGACATTGCCCTGCAGCTCGGAGGTCATCGCGCTCTCGAGATAGGTGGTGATCTCCATATCTTCGCCGCGGCCGATCGCGCCCATGTCGCCCGTGCCGGCGACCTCCGCGGTGAAGCGGACGCAACGCGTGCAATGGATGCAGCGGTTCATCTCGGTCTTGACCAGGACGCCGATATATTTGTCTTCGACCGCGCGCTTGTTTTCATAAAAGCGCGAGCTGTCGACGCCAAAGACCAGCGCCTGATCCTGCAGATCGCATTCGCCGCCCTGATCGCAGATCGGGCAATCCAGCGGATGGTTGATGAGCAGGAACTCCATCACCCCTTCGCGCGCCTTCTTCACCATCGGCGATTTGGTGAGGACTTCCGGCGGCGCGCCGTTCGGACCGGGGCGCAAATCCTTCACCGCCATGGCGCAGGAGGCCTGCGGCTTGGGCGGCCCGCCCTTCACCTCGACGAGGCACATGCGGCAATTGCCGGCGATCGACAGGCGCTCGTGGTAACAAAAGCGCGGAATCTCGGCGCCGGCCTGCTCGCAGGCCTGCAGCAGCGTGAACTCTCCCGGCACGTCCACTTCGACGCCATCGACGAGAATCTTGGTCACTTCGCCCTCTCCGAAGTCTCGATGGGTTCGATCATCACTCCGCCGCCACGCGGATCGGATCGGGATGCGGATTGGCCGCATATTGATCGATGCGCTTCTCGATCACGTCGCGGAAATGCGTGATGAGCCCCTGGATCGGCCAGGCCGCGGCGTCGCCGAGCGCGCAGATCGTGTGGCCTTCGATCTGCTTCGACACGTCGAACAACATGTCGATCTCTTTCTTATGCGCGCGGCCTTCGACCATGCGCTGCACGACCCGCCACATCCAGCCGGTGCCCTCGCGGCACGGCGTGCACTGGCCGCAGCTCTCGTGCTTGTAAAAGTAAGAGAGACGCGCGATGGCGCGGATGATGTCGGTGGATTTGTCCATGACGATCACCGCCGCCGTGCCGAGGCCGGACTTCAGCGCCACCAGACTGTCGAAATCCATCGGGCAATCGACGATCTCATGCGACGGCACGCAGCGCACCGATGAGCCGCCGGGGATGACCGCGAGCAGATTGTCCCAGCCGCCGCGCACGCCGCCGCAATGGGTCTCGATCAATTCGCGGAACGAGATCGACATCGCCTCTTCGACATTGCACGGACGATTGACATGGCCGGAAATCGAAAAGAGCTTGGTGCCGGCGTTGTTGGGCCTGCCGATGCCCGCGAACCACGCCGCGCCGCGGCGCAGGATGGTCGGCGCGACGGCGATCGATTCGACGTTGTTGACCGTCGTCGGGCAGCCATAGAGGCCCACATTGGCCGGGAACGGCGGCTTTAAGCGCGGCATGCCCTTCTTGCCTTCGAGGCTTTCAAGCAGCGCGGTCTCTTCGCCGCAAATATAAGCGCCGGCGCCGTGATGGACGTAGAGGTCGAACGGATAGCCGTGGATATTGTCCTTGCCAATCAGCCGCGCTTCATAGGCTTCGTCGACGGCTTTCTGAAGCGCGATCCTCTCCGCGATGAACTCGCCGCGAATGTAAATGTAACAGGCATGCGCGCCCATGGCGAAGCTCGCGATGAGCGCGCCTTCGACCAGCGTATGCGGATCGTTGCGCATGATCTCGCGATCCTTGCACGTGCCGGGCTCCGACTCATCGGCGTTGATGACAAGATAATGCGGCCGCCTGGGATCGACTTCCTTCGGCATGAAGGACCATTTGAGGCCCGTCGAAAACCCGGCGCCGCCGCGCCCGCGCAGGCCAGACGCCTTGACCTCATTGATGATCGCGTCGCGGCCCTTGTCGAGCAGCGCCTTGGTGTTGTCCCACTGGCCGCGCTTTTTCGCGCCGGCAAGCGATCTGTCGCCCAGGCCATAAAGATTGGTGAAGATACGATCTGCGTCGGAAAGCATGGTTTTTCCTCTTCCCTCCGCTACTTCGCGCCGTCGCCGTAAAGCGACGTCAGGCTCGTCAGCTTGCCCGCCGGCTCCGAAGAGACGCGCCCAATTTGCGAGCCGATCTTCACCGGTCGACCCGCGGCGAGATTGTCGAGAAGCTTCTCGAAATTCTCGGCGGTCAGATCCTCGTAATAGTCGTCGTTGATCTGCACCATCGGCGCGTTGCAGCACGCGCCGAGACATTCGACCTCGAGCCAGGAAAACAGCCCGTCGTCGGTCACGCGCCGCTGAGGACCCACCCGGCGATGCAGCACGTCGATGATCTCATCCGAGCCGGCGAGCAGGCACGGGGTCGTGCCGCACAGCTGGATGAAATATTTGCCGACGGGCTCGAGGTTGAACATCGAATAGAAGGTCGCGATTTCAAGCACGCGGATCTTCGCCATGCCGAGCGCGTCCGCGACTTTTTCGATCGCCGCCTGCGATAACCAATTGTCATGCTGCTTTTGCGCCTGCCACAACGCCGGCACGACCATCGAGGCCTGGCGGCCGTCGGGATATTTGGCGATCTGCTTCTCGAGCCACGCCTTGTTTTCCGGCGTGAACTCGAAGCTCTCTGTCTGTTTTTCGGCGAGACGACGGACGGACATTAGCGATCGACCTCCCCGAACACGATATCGAGCGAACCCAGAATCGCCGAGACGTCAGCGAGCATGTGGTTCTTGCAAAGAAAATCCATGGCGGACAAATGCGCGAAGCCGGGCGCGCGAATCTTGCAGCGATAGGGCTTGTCGCCGCCGTCCGACACAAGATAGACGCCAAACTCGCCCTTGGGCGCTTCGACCGCCGCGTAAACTTCGCCCTGCGGCACGTGAAAGCCTTCGGTGAACAGCTTGAAGTGATGGATCAAGGCTTCCATCGAACGCTTCATCTCGCCGCGCGAGGGCGGCGTGATCTTATGATTGGGCGCCATCACCGGGCCGCGGTTTTCGGCGCGCATGAGCTTTTCGACGCATTGTTTCATGATCGAGGTCGACTGCCGCATCTCCTCCATGCGGATCACAGCGCGGTCGTAGCAATCGCCATGCTTGCCGACCGGGATGTCGAACTCCATCTCCTCGTAGCATTCGTAAGGCTGCGCCTTGCGCAGATCCCAGGCGGCGCCCGAGCCGCGCACCATCACCCCCGAGAAGCCCCATTTCCAGGCGTCTTCCAGAGAGATGACGCCGATGTCGACGTTGCGCTGCTTGAAGATGCGGTTGCCGATGAAGAGTTCATCGAGATCTTCGACGACCTTGAGGAAGGGATCGCAAAAGGCGCCGATATCCTCGACGAGCTGGTCGGGCAGATCGCGCGCGACGCCGCCGGGCCGGAAATAATTGGCGTGCATGCGCGCGCCGGACGCGCGCTCATAGAACACCATCAGCTTCTCGCGCTCTTCATAGCCCCACAACGGCGGGGTGAGCGCGCCGACGTCCATCGCCTGCGAGGTGACGTTGAGCAAATGCGACAAGAGTCGGCCGATTTCGGCGTAGAGCACGCGAATGAGCTGGCCGCGACGCGGCACTTCCACGCCAAGCAGGCGCTCGATCGCGAGACAGAAGGCGTGCTCCTGATTCATCGGCGCGCAATAGTCGAGCCGATCGAAATAGGGCACGTTCTGCAGATAGGTCCGCGCCTCCATCAGCTTCTCGGTGCCGCGATGGAGAAAACCGACATGCGGATCGACGCGCTCGACGACCTCGCCGTCCAACTCCAGAATCAGGCGCAGCACGCCATGCGCCGCCGGATGCTGCGGGCCGAAATTGATGTTGAAGTTGCGCAAGCCCTGCGATTCGGGCTTCGCTGGCGCGGGGGTTTGATCGTTCATCTCGACGCGCTCACTTGCTCGCCTTTTCGTCGCCGGGCAGGTCGTAATGCACGCCCTCCCACGGCGAGAGGAATTCGAAGTTGCGGTATTCCTGGCTGAGCCGCACCGGCTCATAGACGACGCGCTTCTGCTCGTCGTCGTAGCGCACCTCGACGAAGCCGGTCATCGGGAAGTCCTTGCGCAGCGGATGACCGTCGAAGCCGTAGTCGGTCATGATGCGGCGCAGATCGGGATGGCCGGAAAAAATCACCCCGAAGAGGTCGTAAGTCTCGCGCTCGAACCAGTCCGCGCCGGGATAGAGCGCCGTCAGCGAGGCGACGGGCGTTTCTTCCGACGCCGGCGTCTTGATGCGGATACGGCGGTTGTGCTTCGGCGACAAAAGATGCGCGACGACCTCGAAACGCTCGGCGCGCTGCGGGTAATCCGCCGCCGTCACGTCGATGAAGCAGACGAAAAGACAGTCGGGGCTGTCGCGCAGATGGGCGGCGACTTCGAGCCAGCGGTCGCGCACGACGCTCAGCGTAAGTTCGCCATAAGCGACCTTCGCCTCCGTCACCGCGCCGGGCAGGGCGCCGCTGATTTTAGCGCCGAGAGCTTCCAACTCAGCCGACATTCTGAATTCCTTGGCCTGCCGCTATCCCCTCGTCCTTCGAGACGGCGGCTGCGCCGCCTCTCAGGATGAGGGAATGGCTTGGCCCGAGCTCACCCTGAGGAGCCCGCGCGAGCGGGCGTCTCGAAGGACGAGAGCGGCCATCTCCTCAATTCGCGTCGTTAGCGCTCGATCGTGCCCGTGCGCCGGATTTTCTTCTGCAACAGCAGCATGCCGTAGACGAGCGCCTCCGCCGAAGGCGGGCATCCCGGCACATAGATGTCGACCGGAATGATGCGATCGCAGCCGCGCACCACCGAATAGGAATAATGGTAGTAGCCGCCGCCATTGGCGCAGGAGCCCATCGAGATCACGTAACGCGGCTCCGGCATCTGGTCGTACACCTTGCGCATCGCCGGCGCCATTTTGTTCGTCAGCGTGCCGGCGATGATGATGCAGTCGGACTGGCGCGGGCTCGCGCGCGGCGCAAAACCGAAGCGCTCCAGATCGTAGCGCGGCATCGCCGCCTGAATCATCTCGACGGCGCAGCAGGCGAGACCGAAGGTCATCCACATCAGCGAGCCGGTGCGCGCCCAATTGATGACGTCGTCCGTGGCGGTGACGAAGAATCCCTTGTCGGCGAGTTCGTCGTTGAGATGCAGAAAGAACGGGTCGTCCGAGCCGACAGGCTTGCCGGTGCGCGGATCGATCAGCCCTTTGGGCTGCGGCGCGATCAGAGTCTGGCGCGCGCCTTCCTTCTCGATCAGTCCCATTCCAGAGCTCCCTTGCGCCACTCGTAGACGAAGCCGACGGTGAGCACGCCCAGGAAGGCCATCATCGACCAGAAGCCGAAGGCGCCCGCTTCCTTGAAGGCCACCGCCCAGGGAAAGAGAAAGGCCACTTCAAGATCGAAGACGATGAAAAGCAGAGAGACGAGATAGAAGCGCACGTCGAATTTCATGCGCGCGTCATTGAAGGGATTGAAGCCGCATTCATAGGCGGAGAGCTTTTCGGGGTCCGGCGCCTTGAACGCAAGCAGGAAGGGCGCGACGAGCAATGCGCCGGCAATCACGGCCGAAAGGGCGATGAAGATCACCAGCGGCAGATATTGTTCGAGCAGCGGCATGAGTCTGGTCCGACTTCGGCGGGGCGAGGGCCGGTCGCGGGAGCGTTTCCTTGGCGTTATTCCTTAGAACGACTCCAGGCCGCGCGTTCCGTAACAAAGGCCATTGTGCAAAGCAAGAGAGGAAGCGCCCCATCGGCAAATTGGCCGCAGCCTTTTGAAGAGGCGCCTCTATATTGCGCGTCGGTCAGTTAGGCGCGGAATGACGCGCAACAGTCGCCGCCGCCGCGAATTCCTGAAAGCGCGCTGACCGCCGGGCCACCGCTTCCGCGTCTTCGCCCCAGGCGCGCATCTGCCAGTCTTCATCGACATTGGCCGCGTCCCAGGCCTTGCCCGCGTCTATGTCGTGTCGGGCGGCTGCAAGCGCAAGGACCGCGGAGCCCGATAGAGTCGTCATCACGTGCAGCGCCGCGAGCCTGAGCGGCGCGCCGGCGCCCTCCCCCACATAAGCGCGCAGGGCGCGCGCAAAGGCGTCAAGCGCCGCCTGCGGCTGTTCGATGAACATCACGCCTTCGGCGAGGGCGAACTTGGCGCCCAGCTTTTCGCGCGCGAAGGCGACGAGCGGGTCCCAGGCCGAGGATTGCGCGGCGGCCAGGCCTTCCGGCGCGCCGGCGCGGTAGCAGATGAGGTCGGAGGCGGCATATTTGACGATCTCGGCTTCGACTTCGGCCATTTGCCCCGCCACGCCGTCGAGGGCCGTGTTCATCAGCTTGGTGAGCGGCATCGTCGCCGGATCGATCGTCTCGCCCTGCTTCGCCCATTCGGCGGCGATCGCTTCCGCCAGCGGCAGCGACGGCGCGACCAGCGGACGCCTGGCCGGCGTATTGACCGGCCGACCGTCAAGGAAAATCCCGTAGCCGCCCTCGGCGGGCGCCGCAACCGCCTCCTTATAGAAGCGCTTCGGCAAAGCGCGCGCCGGTTCGCGCGCGGCCTTTACCGGATCGCGCTCCTCCGGCGAGACGAAGAAATCGGCGTCGAGGCCGGTCGGCTGCTTTGACATTTATCAACCCCCTTGCCCATCCAGACGAAACATCGCCGCTTCGTCATGGCCGGGCAGGTTTTGACCGAGACAGACATTTGCTTATCGTGGAGGTTTGAAGCCAACCCCCTATTAGAAGTCGTCGTCGCTCCACGCCTCGTCCAGCGCCTCTGGCGGGGGCAGGTGGCCGTAGAACGCCTGTCTATGAAGATGGATGTTGATGCGCGCGGCATACATCTTGGGCATGCTGTCGATCGCGAAAGCTTGCCCGGCGGCCGTTCCCTCAATTAGCTGCTCACCCCAGATGCCAAGACTACCCGACCAGTAGTTGCTTCCGGTTATCCGTGAAGCGGCTGTCTGGAAGTCCACGCTTTCCTCTTGGTCGCGGGCGAAAACCCATGAGGTGTCGGTTGGGTAGTCAATCCGATTCTTAGGCTGGCTTGCGTGACCATAGCTCCGTGGACGTGTCGTCCCCCAGTCTCCATAGACGATCCGTGGGCGGTTAGTCACGCGCTGGACCTGGGCAATCAGCTCACGGTTTGTGAACGCCCATTCCTTCGTGCCGTCATAAGGGGTGAAATCCTTAGGAAAGGAGGTGCAAGAAATCGCAATCGGGATTGTTGGCGGAATTTCCGAGAAGAAGGTGTTTATATAGCCGCTCGCAACCGCCGCAACCATGAGTGGGTCTTGAACCCAGCCGAATTCAAGCACAACAGCATAGTCGGTGGCACCTTCCTCAGCCAACTCTGTCGTCAGAGCGGGCATCCACTGCGGAATGCCAGAGCCGATGCTCTCCGCGAGGTTCACTCTGAGGCAGAATGTCCGGTTATTCTCGCGTGCCCATACGATCTGATCGCGCGCCCTCTCAATTGGTTGCTGGGCCATTAGCAAGCATGGGTTTGCGTTCGGGTAGTTAGCTAGAAGACCCCACCATGCGTTGAGGTCGGCTGGCTTATCTGCCAACCGCGCCCAAAGCTCTTTTGCCTCATTGGGCTTGTCATTGATGCAGTAGTATGTGTCCACGTCTAAGAAGTAGGGACGGGCGGGGTATGACTCCTCAAATTTGTCGAGGGCGCGGGAAAGCGGCGTCGTAGCCAGCCAAGGGGCTAGCAACACAACCGGGGTCAACCGATCTTTAGTGGTACCAGGCAATTCTTTGAGCCCACTCAGTTCAGCAGGACGGATGCTCAACGTGACCAAGTATTCTTGAACATCCATCACTAACAGCTCCCCCTATTCAGGCCATCTGCAGTTTGATTTCCATAGCTGCCGTGGAGACACCAAAACGCCGAGCGAGGTCCTCAATGACCTCGCTTGTCATCGGACCAGAGTATTCGGCGGTCGCGTCTGCCAGCATGGCAGAGGGGATCACCAGATCAGAGGCAAGTCTGTTGGCCTCGTACTCAATATTGGCGGGCTGCCCTGAGCGCAGCAATACATTTTCCGACCAGCCGCCCTCTGCTACGATCCGATCCCTGTGCAGAAGGAAGTGTGCCAGCTCATGGGCAAGCGTGAACCTCTGGCGGTGCTTCGCTTCGTGGCGATTGATGCGAATGACGAATTCCCCGTCCTCCTGGCCAATCTGGCCGGAAGTTCCACGGGGAAGTGTCGACAGCAGCACTTTGACGCCCAGTCGCTTAGCGATTTCACCAAGCTTGACCGGGTATTCAGAGAGCATCCCGTCGATTTCAGCACGCACCTCCGGCTTAAGGTTGAGGTATTCACGGGAGGTCGATTTGACCTCCCAACCGTTTGATACTGCTACGTTCATGGCTTCTCCCTTCATTTTCGTTAGGCCTGCTCGCCTTCGTCGTCGGTGTAATGGTCCGCCGATGCCGACGTCTGCTCGGGCCCACCGTTTTGGATGCGCATTGCCACGCGCTCAAGGACGGCATCAAGCTCACCCCGCCGCGCCATTTCTACGAGAATTTGGTGCCCTAGCTCATCATCCATGAGGGCCGCTTGCAGAGCTGCCGGGAGCACGTCACGCACCTTAGCATCTACGTTCGGTGCAAGTTCAGCGGCCATGGTCTCAATGATCTTCCCGGCGGCGGCTTCCTTCGCGCCGTTAGCGGCGTCGTCCTTGATCTCGCGTAGTGTTTTCAGCGCGACCAGACCAATGACCAACGCCCCGACCGTCACGGTCAAACCTACAGCACCGAGGAACATGGTTGCCAAAGTCAGCAACAGATTGATGTAGTCAGCCCTTGTTGGGTCGGCATGTATTGCCTGCCCAGCGCTTGGCACGCCCCACCCGAACCAAAAAATGATGGCAGCGGCGGCGGCGAATCCCCCAATGATTGCGCCTAAAATTGTGGCACTCACCTTGCCCATCAAAACTCCTGCTGCCGCGATTCGCTCCTCTCTCATTAAGATTGGAACACAACGAGAACAAATCAAGGGAAATGATAATCTGCCTTGACAAGTTCGTCGATAGGTAACGCGGATGCAATCCGCCGTGACGACTCATGATGAAGCGCCGCGTCATCATCGCTGGCGCGTTGAGAGGGTTGCTGGCGGGGTCGCACCACAGACGAACGGCCCGCCTGCGAGAGACTCTTGGCGGTCGCTCCGGCGGGCCGTCGTCAGCTCCACCGTCGCGTCTGTGGCCACGAAAAGAAATACTCATAGCACCCTTATGTTTGCACGGCGGCGGCATGTTGACGACGGGATCATTGTCGAAACCCATGCGCTTGCCTGGTGCTTTTCCGCGTATCGGGTAGCGCGGGATGTGCGCCAGATCGGCGCGAATCTGGCAGCCGCTTTGCAGATCGGCGGTCGGAATTATGCGCCTTCGGCGGCGAGTTTCCTTGCAGTATCCATGCAGAGAATCGGCGCGTTCAGTGCAAAATCAAAAATGGGCCCTTTGGACGAAAAGGGGCGGATTTTCGGAGGGCAAGATAAAAGAAGACGGCACCATGTCGGGCCGCTTCCGAAAATTATCGTTGTCTGCACACTGGTTAGGTGGTGCGCGAGCGGCACCCCACTTTTGACCCCCTTGGTGCCGTGTTTTCACGCAAAGGCTCGGCTTTGCTATGTTTTGGACGGCACCATCAGCTTCAAACGCCCAATTTTCGGCATTTTGGGCTGGGGTCATGCCGTAAACGTCGGCGAGGAAAACTGCTTGCGACCGGAGTCAGATCGCATAGCATCCATGTGCCAAGGGCTTGTCCCGGCCATCCACGCTGGGAAGCGCGGCGCGGATCGAAGAACGGCCCAGAGCTTCGGCCTCGCTTCGAAGGACGCTTGCACTGTCGTGGCGTGGATGCCTGCGACAAGCGCGGGCATGACGCGGATGGGGCTTTATGCGTCCGGCGCGTCCTCGATCGGGTCGGGACGCTTCACGTCGAAGCCGAAAAGCTCCCAACTTTTCTTCATATGGTCGGGCAGCGGCGCGGTCACGTCGATTACCCCGCCTTTGGGATGCGGCAATACGAGCCGCCGCGCGAGCAGATGCAGTTTGCGGTCAAGTCCCTCGGGCATCGCCCGCAGCGGATCGCGTCTTCTAACCTCATCCTCCGGGCGATGGCCATATTTGGGGTCGCCGAAGATCGGGTGGCCGATCGCCTCGGCATGGGCGCGCAACTGATGCGTGCGTCCGGTGAGCGGCTTCATCGACAGCCAGGCGCAGCGCGGCGCAACTTTGTCGACGATCGCGTAATAAGTCAGCGAATGCTGCGCGTCGGCCTCGCCGTGTTTGGCGACTCGCATTTTCTCAAGCTCTCTTGCGCCGCCTCTGGATTTTTCCATGCCGGCGCCCTTCGCCAGATAAAGCGAAATCCGGCCCTGAGCCGGCTTCGGCACGCCTTCGACAAGCGCCCAGTAGATTTTCTTGGCCTGCCGGGAGCGGAAAATCTCGCCAAGCTCGGCGGCCATTCGCCGGTTCTTGGCGACGAGCAGCACGCCAGAGGTGTCGCGGTCGAGGCGATGCACGAGCACGGGCCGCGTATCGCCCTTGGCGAGCGACTCCAGCATCCCGTCAACATGGCGCGTCTGACCTGAGCCGCCCTGCGTCGCCAGCCCATAGGGCTTGTTAAGGACGAGGACGTCCTTGTCCTCAAAGAGCGTCATGTCGGCGAGCGCCTGGGCGTCCTTAGGGTCGGCGCGCTTCACCGCCGGCGCGGCGGGCGCCTCGATCTTCAAAGGCGGCACCCGAACCTTTTGCCCCTCTTCGAGCCGCGTCGAGGTTTCGACGCGCTTGCCGTCGACGCGCACTTCGCCTTTGCGGCAGATTTTGGCGAGATGCGACAGCGCGAGCGCCGGATAACGCCGCTTGAACCAGCGATCGACGCGCATCCCCGCCTCGTCCTCGGTGACGACGGCGGTGGAGACGCCTTCCGCGGCGGGCGTCTGCGAATTTGGACTGAGGGACATGGCCGCCTTATCCGCCAAAGCCGGCTCTGTGTCGATTACGATAGGGCGGCGCCGCTCGGCGATCCAGGCGCCACACAAAGCCGCACCCGCTCCGCCACGGCTTGAAGCGCGCCGTCTCACACGCCTATGATGCCAATGATTTTAGGCGCATCGGCGGCGGAGCGCTTCATAAATGAATAAGACGACGACGCGCTCGAACGCGGGCGCGCAATCCGAAGAACGGCCCCTGCTCAGGCCTCGCTGGCTGCATCCGGCCTCGACCGCTGCGGTCGTGGGGATATTCCTCGCCTTCTTCGCCTCAGGGATCTATTGGCCGCAAACGATCGTCGATCTGGGCGGCATCGGCGCGGACCTCATTCCGGAAGGCATATCTCTTGAGGCGGGCGACCCCGCGCCTGAAGGAGATTCGCTGGAAGACCCGCTGCCGCTCGAAGAAGCTTCGCTCACCGACGAAGGGATGGACGAGCTGATCGACGATGAGCCGCCGCCCCCGCTTATCATGGAGCCCGAAGAGATTCAGGCGCCGGAAAGAAAAGAGAAGCCGCAGAAAAAACAAAAGGTCGAGAAGCCCAAGGTCGAGAAGCCCAAGCAAGTCGAACGAAGGACCCGGGCGCAACGCGTGGCGGCGGTAAACGACGGCCGCCGCGCCGACGAGACCGGCCGGCGCTATGGGCTCCCGGGCGGTACAGGCCAAGGCGTGGGCAGAGCGCGGGTCGCCGGTCGCTACGGATTGCCCGGAGGGGGCGGCGATGGTTCGGGCGGCGCCCAGGCGACCTGTCTCGCCCAGATCGCGGCGTCCATCCGCGGCCATACGCCCGCCGCGACGAGCCTCGGACCGGGATCAGTCGTCGTCACTTTTTATGTGAACGCCGGCGGCGGTCTTTCGGGCGTTTCGGTTTCGGGCGGAAGCGCCGCGCATGCGGCGATGGCGCGGCGCATCGTCGCCTCTTCGCGCGGGCCGGCGAGTTGCGCGCCGGTATACGCTCGGCAGGGCATCACGTTTCAATAGGGTTTGACGTCTCAATCGGTTCGGCGTCGCGAGGCCGCGGGAGGGCTCCAAAATGGAATTTGCTCCAATGTCGCCGTTCGGCATGTTTCTTTATGCCGGACCTGTGAGCAAGGCGGTGATGGCGCTGCTTCTCGCCGCGGCGGTCTGGACCTGGGTGCTCATCATTGACGGCGTTTTCGTTCTGCGGCGTCTCTCCAAGGCGCTGGATCGCGTGCGCGCCGGCGGCGACATTGGCGTCCTTTGGCCGATCGCCGAGGCCGCGCGCCAAGCCTCGCAAGCCGAATTGCCCAATGAAACGATTCATCAAAAGCGCGAACGGATCTTGCAGCAGACGAACCGCGCCGCGCGCGAATTCATGCTCGACGCCGAAGGCGGGCTCCCGATCCTGGCCATCGTCGCCTCGGCGGCGCCCTTTGTCGGCCTGTTCGGCACGGTTTGGGGCATTATGTCGAGCTTCTCGGGCATCGCGCAGACTCAAGACACGAGTCTTGCGGTCGTCGCTCCCGGCATCGCGGATGCGCTCGCCGCGACGGCCTATGGGCTCGCCGCCGCGATTCCGGCCGCGATCGGCTATAACCGCATGGGCATGGCCTTCGGCGGCCTCAAAGAGAGAATGAGCCGCTACATTCTGACCTATGCGACGTCGATCGCTTAGAGCAGGCTCCGAAACAGTTGGCCGACTGTTTCGATGAGAACCCGCCGCGCCATTTTGATTTTGAACGATTCCTGATTGATCGCTGATTCCATGCGATCCGCAATCGCTCCCGCGGCGGAGACGCGCACGCCATCTTGGCCGGCGGGACGTCCTCATCTAGAGTCGCATCGTTTCTGATTGAACGAGGGCAAGGATGAGCGATCGGTCGACCGAGCAGGCGGCGCTCGAAAGAGCCAATCTTGACGCCCGAATCGCCTTCGTGGCCGCGAGCTTTCTCCTCGCCTACGCCTTTGCGGCGCTTCTCGACCGCGTCGGCGCGCCCGAGCGCTTTGTCGGCGCGGCGCCGCCCTATTTCACCATCCTCGGCCTCGGCACGCTCGGCTTCCTTCTGCATTCGATGCGCGCCTCGGTCTATTACACCGCCGGCCGCGGACTGCCCGCCGCCTACGCCGGCTTCGCCAACGCCGCGGTCGTGATCGCCCTGATGCTGCCTTTCGGCGCGCGGCTTGCGGGAGGCGGCTGGCTTGTCGGCGCCGTCGCCGGCGTCTTCGTCGGTCTTGCCGCCGCGGGCCTTTATGTCGGCCCGCTGCTGCGCAAAACCGGCGTATTTTCAATTTCCGAGCTTCTGTGCGCACGTTTTACGAGCGCCGCGACGCGCGTCGGCTTCATTGGCGCGGTGGCGCTGTCGTCGACGCTGCTGGCCGCCGCCGGCGGCCTGATCGCGGTGAACGCGCTTGTCGAACTCACCGGCGCCAACCGGGGCTTCGCGGCGTTTCTGATCGCCGCGGCGAGCCTGATCATCGCCGGTCCCGGCGGACTTTCGGGCGTCATGTGGGCGGCGGCGGCGGCCGCTGGCGTGGCGACGCTGGGCTTCGGCTGGCCCATCGCCGCGCTCAGCCTCCATGACGCGCTGCCGAACGGGCTGATTTTTGGCGGCGCCGCCTCCACCGAGGCCGCGAAACTGCTGGAGAGCTGGGGCGTGACGCCAGCGCCCATGGGCCTGCCGGTCGAATTCGCCACGACGATCGCCGTGGCGCTGGGGATCGCGACGCTCGCGCCGGTGCTCGCGGCCTCGGTGGCGACCGGCGACGGACGAAGCGCACGGCGCGCCGGGGTCGCCGCGCTCTTCTGGACCCTCGTCATCGCCTTGCTGGCGGCGGCGGCGATCGCCGCTGCGGCGCTGTCGCTCGCCCGCGCCGCGGCGGGACAGCCGCCGGAACGACTGCCGCAAGCAATCTATCAGGCGAGCGAGCGCGGGCTTGTCAGCGTCTGCGGCTATTATGTGCGGGGGCCGTCAGAGGCTCAGCGCGCCTGCGCGGGGAAGGGATACGCGCCCGGCGCGCCGCTCGCGGCGGCGGAGATCCGCCCGATCGACGGCGACGTCCTGCTCGGCGCGTTGCCGCAGACGGCGGAGCTCGGGGCGGCCTCTTCGGGGCTCATCGCCTCAGCGCTTGTCGCCATCGGCCTGGCGCTCGCCACGGCGGGCCTGCAAGCCTGCGCGACAGCCTTCGGCCATGACGCGCTCTACCGGCTGCGCGGCGAGATCGACCTGACGAGCCGGCGTCTCGCGGTCAATCGCGTCACGCTCGTGATCGTATCGACTCTGGCTTACGTGAGCGCCGTCACCGGCGTCTTCACGCCAGGCGCGCTCGTCGCGGCGGCGCTCGCCGTGTCCGCGGCCTGTCTCGCGCCGTCGCTTGTCCTGGCCTTTTGGCCGCGGGCGGGCGATCGCGAAGCGCTCGTCGCGCTCTGCGGCGGCGCGGTGGGCCTGTTCAGCGCCTTGGCCGCGGCGGGATCGCCCAATCGCATCGAAATCTATGCGCTCTGCGCGCTTGCGGGCGTGGCGCTTGGCGGCGCGCTTGGACTGCTGTCGGGGCTGACCTCGAAAAGCGACAAGCCCGCGGCGCGCGCCTTCATCACCCGCATGTTGCGCGGCGACGCCCAGATGCTCCAGCCCGACAAAGGGGCGTAGGACTCACGGCGTCGTGCTGAAGAACTCCTCGCCTGGCGTGATCTTGCCGAGAACGATCGGCCTGTCCTTGCCGCAGGCGAAGTCGCGGGCGTGTTTGTCGGCGATCGAGCGCGCCAGTTCATTGGCGTTTGGATTGGCGAGCGCATCGACGTAGCCGACGTGGCAGGCGGCGCCCGGCGGCAGACGCGTGACGACCAGGGCGCGGCCTCGCACCTGGCGGTTCTCCATGTCGGCGGCGCGTTTCACGTTCCAGCGCATGATCGCGGCGAAGGGCCTGCCATTGGCGAGCCGCCATTCGACGACGCCCTTATGGACGTCGTTGAAGGGCGCAAGCGTCTCTCCCGCCGCCGGCTCGTCCTTGGCCTTGGAGCCGAAGCTGACATACATGCGCTGATCGCCCGCCCCGAGCCAGATAGGCACGCCCGCATAGCCCGTGCAGCGCCAGTCGCCATAGTCCTCGACCGCTTTTCCAGGCCGGCGCATGCAGTCGCGGCGGATGTCGAGCTTTGTATATGCGGAGGAGATGTCTTGCGCGGCGGCGGACGCGACGCCGCTCGCGATGACAAGCGGCATACAATAGCGGGCGATGCGGTTCATCGAGGCTCTCGTCAAGCGGCGCGGAGACGCTTCCAGCGTCTATCGGCGCGATCGTGAGCCCGCTGAACGGCGCGCGCTTTGCGTGCGCGCACACGGCCTAAGAATGGGACTTTCTGGGCACGAGATGCATGACGCGCGCAAGCCGACGCTCGGTCAGAAAGGCCAGGCTGAACAGCTGCAGGACATTCTCCGCCTCGATCAGCTCGAGGCCGATGGATTTCGGCGTCAGATCCTTTCGCGTGCGAAAGATGATGTCCCAGATCGAAAGGACGATTCCATAATTGCTGTCGTGCTCGCTGCGCAGCGTCGAATGATGGGCGCGGTGCAGAGACGGCGTGATGATGAAATAGGACAGAATCCTCTCTCCGGGGATCGCGATATTGGCGTGGTGAAACAGCACGAAGAACATGCGCACAACCTCGCATGCCACCACGACATGCGCCGGCGCGCCGATGACGACGGCGCAGACGCATTTCACGACGACTTCCAGCAGCTGATCGAAGACGTGGAACCGCAGCCCGGTCGTGACGTGAAAGCTCTTGTCGCTGTGATGGATCTTGTGAAACAGCCACAGCGCTTCCGACTTGTGCCCGAGATAGTGCCATGCATACACCGCCAAATCGAACAACACGAAGCTTGCGACCCATTTCAACGGCGCGTCAGGCAGGCTCGACAGCAGGCCATAGCGCGAGTAGTTCGAAGCGACGACGAGCAGGCTGGAAACGGACAGGACGTTCATAATGACGTTGTTGATCAGGAAGGCTGACGTATTGGTGGAGAATGACGCCTTCAGCCCCGCGCCCGCGAATTTCATGTAAGGGCGGAATTTTTCGACGACGAGCAGAATTACGAAAAGACAGAATGCGGCGATAAGCAACTGGTTCTCGATATGTGGCGCAGCGCTCATCGCCGACCTCGCTGGTTGGATGGGCCGTTTCAGGCGCGCGGCGACGCGACCCGACCAATGAAATAGCCTCCCCAGCCCATTAAAGACCGCCAATGCTCGCCAATTTGCCGCCGTTTTCGGACGGCGCGGAGGAAGTCGCCTGGATCGCCCTTGTCAGTGGCCTGAAAACGCCTAGCTCGTCAGAGGGAGCCCATCATTTTTTCAGCAAGGGCGTCGCATGTTGGGACTTAACGTAAATCTCCAGGGATTGCGCTCGGACCGTCCGCCAGCTGTCGGCGGCGTCGCCAGAACCGTGATTTCACGGCCGCGCGATTTTGCTTTCGATTTTGTCGCGCGCGATTTTTTCGCCAATTATCAGCGGTGGTGTCCGCAAGTGGTGGAGCTGGAGCCGAGTGGAAGCGCGCCCGTGCGCGTCGGGATGACGGCGCGTCAAGTCACAATGGAGCGGGGCATTCGCAGCGAGAGCACATTTGCGATCGCGGCCGTCGAACGCCCTAGCCTTCTCGCCCTCGAAGGAATTTCGGAACCCTTCTCGTCCTCCTACGCATTCGAGTGCGAGTCGCAAGAAACCACGCTGATTTTCACCTTCGAATTGCGCGAGATCGAATTGTCGATGCGGCCTTTCGTCAAACTGATTCGCGCCGCATTGCAGGACGGCGCGGAGCAAATCGTCGAGAACCTTCGGGCGCTTATCGAAACCGGCGCGACGTCAGCCGAAACCGCCGGCGCATCACGATCAAACTGAGGTCAGCGAAAAATGTTCGTCGTTCAGAAAGATGATGGGATCATCCCGAAAATTTTGACGCAGATTCTCGATTCATGCGTCAAT
The DNA here is from genome assembly GCF_000304315.1 of Methylocystis sp. SC2. Lineage (NCBI taxonomy): Bacteria > Pseudomonadati > Pseudomonadota > Alphaproteobacteria > Hyphomicrobiales > Methylocystaceae > Methylocystis > Methylocystis hydrogenophila. The sequence continues at coordinate 1,816,360 of NC_018485.1, forward strand.
GGCGTCACGCTGGCCGACCCGGACCAACCTGACGCCCCTATCGTCTATGCGAACAAGGCCTTCGAAAGCATGACCGGCTATGGTCAGGAGGAGATCATCGGCCGCAACTGCCGCTTTCTGCAAGGCGACGACCGGGATCAGGAGGGGCTTGCGCCGCTGCGGGAGGCCATGCGCACGCATCAACATATTGAAGTGACGCTGCGCAATTATCGGAAAAATGGCGAGTTGTTCTTTAACAAACTCAATATCACGCCGCTGCTCGATAGTCGCGGCGCGGTGATCTACTATCTCGGCGTCCAATATGACGTGACCGAGCTTGTCCGCGCGGAAGCGGAAATCAACAGGCTGGGCCAGCGATTGCAGGCGCTGGAGAAGGCGTAAGCCCCTATCCATCTCCCGCATTTCTGCTATAAACGCCCCCGCACGCCCCGGTTCGCCGGGGCGGCTCCGTTTTCGCGCGACCCTGCTGGACGACATCCCGGCCTTGGCCGCGGAGCGCGGATCACCCCAGAAAAACAAGGACAATCCGATGTCGATCACGGCGGAGCGCAAGCAGGCGCTCATCAAGGAATATTCCACCAAGGCGAATGACACGGGCTCGCCCGAGGTGCAGGTGGCGATTCTCACCGAACGAATCACCAATCTGACCGAACACTTCAAGACGCATGCGAAAGACAATCACTCGCGTCGCGGGCTCCTGAAGCTCGTTTCCCAGCGCCGCCAGCTCCTCGACTATGTCAAGGTGCGGGACGAACCGCGCTACAAGAGCCTGATCGAGCGGCTCGGCATCCGCCGCTAAGACTAGAGGACCGCGCGCCTTCGGGCCCGCATATTGGACCGCGGGCCTCAAGGCCCGCATTTGAGGACTGCGCGCCTGGAGGCTCGCAGTCCATATCGCCAGAGCCGTCATGGCAGGATCGCCGGACGCTGCGCCGCCTGTTTCTTTCCTCGCAGCTTCTCGCCGTCTTGCCCATGACCAGCCGCTGGCGCATGAGAGAAAGACAGCACATGTTCCAGATTCACCGCGAAGAACTCGATTGGGCCGGGCGCAGGCTCGTGCTCGAGACCGGCAAGATCGCCCGCCAGGCCGACGGCGCCGTGATGGCCAGTTGGGGCGAGACCACCGTTCTCGCGACAGTGGTTTCCGCCAAGGCGCCAAAGCCAGGTCAGGACTTTTTTCCGCTAACCGTTAACTATCAGGAAAAGGCCTTCGCCGCCGGCCGCATCCCCGGAGGCTATTTCAAGCGCGAGGGCCGCCCCTCGGAGCGCGAGACGCTGATCTCCCGCCTCATCGACCGCCCGATCCGCCCGCTCTTTCCCGACGGCTATCGCAACGACACCCAGGTGATCGTGACGGTGCTGTCGCACGACCTCGAAAACGATCCCGACATTCTCTCCCTGGTCGCGGCGTCGGCGGCGCTGACGCTTTCGGGCGTCCCTTTCATGGGACCCGTCGGCGGCGCGCGCGTCGGCTGCATCAACGGCCAATTGAAGCTCAATCCGACGATCGAGGAGATGAAGCTCTCCGAACTCGATCTCATCGTCGCCGGCACGCAGGACGCCGTGTTGATGGTCGAATCGGAAGCCAAGGAGCTCTCCGAGGAGACCATGCTGGAAGCGGTCATGCTGGGCCATCGCGGCTTCCAGCCGGTGATCGACGCCATCATCCGCCTTGCCGAGCGCGCCGCGAAAGATCCGCGCGACCTCGTCATCGCCGACACGACGGAGGTCGCGAGCGCCGTCGCCCAGATCGCCGAAGCTGAACTGCGCGACGCCTACAAGCACACCGTCAAGCAGGAGCGCTACGCCGCCGTCGACGCGGTGAAGGCGAAGGTCGCCGCGGCGCTCTTTCCGGAAGGCGGCGAAGCGAAATTCACCAAGGAGCAGGTCGGCGAAGCCTTCAAGGCGCTACAGGCCAAGGTCGTGCGCTGGAACATTCTCGACACCGGCGTGCGCATCGACGGCCGCGACGTGAAGACCGTGCGCCCGATCGTTTCCGAAGTCGGCGTGCTGCCGCGCGCGCATGGCTCGGCGCTGTTCACCCGCGGCGAGACGCAGGCGCTCGTCGTGGCGACTCTCGGAACGGGCGAAGACGAGCAATATGTCGATTCGCTCGAGGGCACCTACAAGGAACGCTTCCTGCTTCATTACAATTTCCCGCCCTATAGCGTCGGCGAGACCGGCCGCATGGGTTCGCCCGGCCGTCGCGAAATCGGCCATGGCAAGCTCGCTTGGCGCGCGCTCAGGCCGATGCTGCCGGCGGCCGCTGAGTTCCCCTACACGCTGCGCGTCGTCTCCGAGATCACCGAGTCGAATGGCTCGTCCTCGATGGCGACGGTCTGCGGCACGTCCTTGGCGCTGATGGACGCCGGCGTGCCGATCAAGGCGCCGACGGCCGGCATCGCCATGGGCCTCATCCTGGAAGGCGAACGTTTCGCCGTGCTCTCGGACATTCTGGGCGACGAGGATCATCTCGGCGACATGGACTTCAAGGTTGCGGGCACGTCCAATGGCGTGACCTCGCTGCAGATGGACATCAAGATCGCCGGCATCACCGAGGAAATCATGAAGGTCGCGCTCGCTCAGGCGAAGGACGGCCGCCTGCATATTCTCGGCGAAATGGCGAAGGCGATCACCAGTTCGCGCGCCGAACTCGGCGAATTCGCGCCGCGCATCGAGACGATGAAGATCCCCACCGACAAGATCCGCGACGTGATCGGCTCGGGCGGCAAGGTCATCCGCGAAATCGTCGAGAAGACCGGCGCCAAGATCAACATCGAGGACGACGGCACGGTGAAGGTCGCCTCCTCGGACGGCAATTCGATCAAGGCGGCGATCAACTGGATCAAGTCCATCGCCTCCGATCCCGAGGTCGGCATGATCTACGAGGGCACGGTGGTGAAGACCGCGGACTTTGGCGCCTTCGTCAACTTCTTCGGCGCCAAGGATGGGCTCGTTCACATCTCGCAGCTCTCCAAGCAGCGCGTGAACAAGACGACCGACGTCGTGAAGGAAGGCGACCGCGTGAAGGTCAAACTCCTCGGCTTCGACGACCGCGGCAAGGTCCGCCTCTCGATGCGCGTCGTCGATCAGGAGACCGGCGAAGACCTCGAGGCCAAGGAAAAGGCCGAACGCGAAGCCGCCGCGGCGAACGGCGGAGAATAGGACATTCACCGGGCGGCTTCTCGAAGCCGCCCGTTTTTTTAGGGCGGCGACGACCGAGCCAATTCGTCAACGCTATCGGCGCGCCGCCGCGGACGCGCGAATTTCCTTTGTAGAAGGGCGCGCGCGCCCTCCTTGCCAAGCCCGTGACGCGCCCTGTCTATAGGGTTCAACGCAGCGACAGGGGCGGACATGAACGAGGAGCTGGAAGCGGCGGCGCTCGTCGAACAGGATCAGAACCTCTCAATTGACGTTTTTGTTCTTGCCCGACTCGCCGTCACGCTTGCGTTTATCTCCGCAACGGTTCTGATCTCGGCGCCCTTTCTGCCGGCGCTCACCTGGGCGCTCGTGCTCGCGGTTGTGTTCATTGGGCCGCATCGCCTGCTGGAGCGCTTCCTGCCGCCCTCCGTTGCGGCGGGCGTCTCGATGCTGATCATCGGCCTCGTCATCGTCGGACCGCTGCTGCTTGTGATCGAACGGCTCGTCAGCGAGGCCGCCGCAGGCGTCGACTATGTCCAGAAAGCAGCGCAGCAAGGCGACTGGCGAACGATGCTCGACGCGCATCCTTGGCTCGGCAGATTCCAAAGCTGGATCGAGCGCAGATTCGATCTGCAAGCGACATTCTCGCAGCTGGGCGCCTTCGTCACCAATATGGCCGCGAATTTTCTGCGCGCGTCTACCGGTCAGATCATCACCACTCTTCTCGCCTTCTATCTCCTGTTCTTTTTCCTGCGCGACCGAGCCGTGGCGCTGCAGACGCTCGCGCGGCTGTCGCCCTTCTCGAACATCGAAACCGGCAAGATCATCGTGCGCGTGCGCGATACGATCCACGCAATCCTCTTTGGCACGCTGGCGGTGGCGGCGCTGCAAGGCCTGCTTGGCGGATTCATGTTCTGGATGCTGGATTTTAATTCGCCGGTGCTGTGGGGCTTGATCATGGGGCTTCTCTCGATCATTCCGGTGCTCGGCTCTTTCGTCATATGGATCCCGGCGACGATTTACCTCGTGATCGAGGACCGTTGGGTTGAAGCCATAATCCTCGCTTTATGGGGCGGCGTGGTGATCGCCAGCGTCGACAATCTGGTCCGGCCGCTGCTCATCGGCGACAGCATGCGGCTACACACCGTGCCCGCCTTCATCGCGATGCTCGGCGGCCTTCAATTGTTTGGCGCTTCAGGGATCGTCGTGGGGCCGATCGTCATGGCGCTCAGCCCGTTGTTGCTGGACTTCTGGCGTCGCCGCGTCGGCCCCGATCAGCCGGCCTAGAGCAGGTTCCGCGAATGCCCAGGCTTGTTGGCGACCCATGCGAGCCAAAGCTGCTGCGGCCAATTCAATCATTTGATGGCGTCGCCTCAAAGCGCCCTTTCGAGCGCGGCGGCAAGCGCCGATTCATCGGCCTCAAACACGCTGGCGTTCTGCGTATAGATCAGAAAGCAGCGCAGCCGCTTGCCGGGAAAGAGCGAGGCGACCGCAGCGCGATAGAGCGCGAGCTGGCGCACATGCGCGTCTTCGATTCTGCCGCGCGGCCTGCCTGTCTTGAATTCGGCGATGAGCGCTTCGGTCGCGGTTTCGACAAGCCGGTCGATGCGGCCGGAAATGACGGCACCGTTTTCGAGCGTCGCGACGATGTCGACCTCAGGAGTCGAGTCCGGGCCAAAGAGCGGCGCAAGACGCGGGTCGGCGAGGATCGCCAGCGCCGACTGCGCGAGCGCCTCTCGCCTGTCTTCGTCCAGAAAGCCGCCGCGCGCCGAAAGAAAACGCCGGGCGACGCTTTGCCGATGTTCCGTCGCGCAGGCCGGCAGATGCTGCAACAGCGCATGGACCAGACGGCCGTTCAGCAGACGTTCCGCTTCGCCTCGGCGCGCAGCCGCGCCGTCCGCGCCGTCCGCGATGAAGTCCGCGCCGGCGAGCGCGCCCGAGGGACGCAGCGGCGGCGGCGGCGCAACTTCAGGCCGCGCCTTGGTCTTGGCGAAGGCCGGAATGTCGACGGCGGCGGCCGGCGGCGCTCTTCTCGAAAGATCGAAGCGCGGCGCAACCGCGCCGCGACGCAGAATCGTCGATGTGGCATCGAGCGGGTCTGGCAAAGTCTCGCAGCGCGAGTCCAGCGCGTCGCGTATGGCGTCGTACCAGCAGCCGTCGGCGCGACCGTTGACGCCATGAGCGCCGCAAATATACAGCCGCTCCTCGGCGCGGGTCAGCGCGACATAGAGCAGGCGCTGGCTTTCCGCGCGTTCGCCGCGCCGATGCGCTTCGCGCGCTTCCTGGAGTGCGATCGGGTCGCTGTCCTTGCCGATCGACCAGAGGAGCGCCGCTTCGTCAGCCTCGCCGAGCGCATAGAGCTTGGGATCGTGCTTGCCGGCGGGTGCGCCGCAGGTGTCGGGCAGAAAAACGATCTTCGCCTCCAGACCCTTCGCCGCATGAGCGGTCATCACCCGCACGGCCGCGCCGGCCGATTCCATATCGCGCTTGATCGAAAGATCGAGCGACTCGGCCATCGCCAGAAAGGCTGTGAGCGACGGCGGCTGTTCGCGCTCGAAACTCGCGGCGAGCTTTAAAAATTCGTCGATCGCGTCGTCTGCTTCGCCGCCCAGCCTCGACATGAGCCGCGCGCGTCCGCCCTCCGGGCCAAGAACGCTGCTGTAAAAATCGAATGGCGTTAGCGCCGCGGCGTCGCGCCGCAAACGTCGCAGGCGCGCGGCGACCTCGCGGCCGCGCGCGTCGTCAGATCGTTCAAGCGCTTCGACCAGTGAGGCGCGACGGCCGGGCGCGAGCGCGATGAGATCGTCGTCGTCGAAGCCGAAGAAGGGCGATTTCAGGACGCTCGCCAGCGTCAGATCGTCTTCCGGCAACAACGCGGCGCGTCCAAGCGCGATGAGATCGTGGACGGCGATATGGTCGGCCAGATTGAGTCGGTCGGCGCCGGCCACGGGGACCTGTTCGTTTTTCAATGCGCGAATGATCGCCTCGAAGAGCGGACCACGTTTGCGCACGAGAACCAATATGTCGCCGGCCTCGACGGGACGCAGCGCGCCGCCGTCTTCGACGCATTCGCCGCTCTGAGGCGCAAGCAGCGCCCTGACCTTGCGCGCCAATTTTTCCGCGAGACGCTCATTGGGGTCGCTCGCGTCGACATAGTCGAGCGGCAGGCGCCAATCGCTCTGGTCCTGCGCTTTTTCCGCGCCGATCGGCTCCCAGATTTCGATGAGCGCCGCGACATCGGATTTCCAAGCCTCGTGCCTTGGCGCCGGCTCCTGCGGATCGCCGCACAGGCCGAGGCGATTTTCATCGATCGCGAAAATATCGTCGACCGCTTGCAGCACGCCGGGCGAAGAACGGAAAGATTGCGTGAGCGTCACCAATTCGAAACGGCGGTTGACGCATTCGAATCTACGGCCAAACTCGCGCCGCATCTCGCCAAATCTTTCGGGCGCCGCGCCTTGGAAGGAAAAGATCGATTGCTTCTCGTCGCCGACCGCAAAAAAGCTGCGCGGCGGACCGCCCTTGGCTTCGCGCGCGCTGGCGCCTGCGCAAAATTCGTCGGCGATCGCCGCTAATATGTCCCACTGCGCCGAACTCGTATCCTGCGCCTCATCGAGCAGGATGTGATCAATCTGCGCGTCAAGCTTATAGAGCACCCAGGATGGGCTCGAACGATGAAGCAGGCGCCGCGCGCCCTCGATCAAATCGTCGTAGTCGAGTAGTCCCCGACGTCTTTTGGCATGCTCATATTCGCTCAAGATGGCGTCGCCGAGAACATGCAGCGCCAGCGAGCGTTCGGCCGCGGCGGCGGCCATGCGCTTTTCGATGAGCGTGACGAGCCTGTCGCGCTCGGCCTCCATGCGCGCGAGGAGCTGCGGTTCGCGCCTGGCGAGCGGGCCGGTGATGATTCTTGTTTTCCCCAGGCCGCGCGGTTCGCCGTCTGTTTTGAAGAAGGCTGCGAGATAGCTCTCGATACAGTCGGGATGCGGGGCAAGAGCCGCTGCGGCCTCAAGCGAGTCGGCGAGTTTGCCGTCGTTGGTCGAACCGCCGCGCAGCATTTTGGCGAGCGCCGGCCACGCCGACGGCGGCTCGCCGTCCTCGATGATCGCCGCGTCGATTCGCGTCAGCGTTTCGTCTGTCGTCAGACCAAGCGCGGCGAAGACACGCGCCTCGTAATCGTCCTGCTCGCGCATGCGCGCGATGTCTTGACGGTGATGCAGCAATTCCTCGCAGAGCGCGTCGAATCCCGCGGCCGACGTCTCGCGGGCGACAAGCTCCAGCGCTTTTCGCAGCGATCCATCGTCTCGCGTGGCGGCATCGAGCGCGCGCCGTCGCGCCGCGTCCATCAGCTCGGCGCGCTCCAGATCATCGACGACGCGGAAGGACGCCGGAACATTGGCTTCGAAGGGAAAGACATGCAGCAGCTTTTCGCAGAAAGCGTGGATGGTCTGGATCTTGAGTCCGCCAGGCGTCTCGACGGCGCGCGCGAACAGCCGCCGGGCGAAATCAAGATCGATGCGCGACTCGACGGTCGCGCCCATCTGAGCGATGTCATTGGCCAGCGTCGCATCGTCGAGCGTCGCCCAGCGCGCGAGCGCGTCAAAGACCCGCGATCCCATATTGGCGGCGGCCGCCTTCGTATAGGTGAGGCAGAGAATCTGCGACGGCCGCGCGCCCGCGAGCAGCAGCCGCAAAACGCGCTGTGCGAGCACATGCGTTTTGCCGGACCCTGCATGCGCCGACACCCAGGCGGACGTGAACGGATCTGAGGCCGTTTGCTGGCGCCGGATCGTCAGCGCGCCAACGGGACGCTCGCTCATGCCGTCTCTCCCCCGCCGCGCATCCATTCCTTGACGCGCGCCAGATGGTCGTAGTCGCCGATATCGCTCATAAAAGCCGGATGCGGCCGCGACGCATAGGGCGTCGATTCATCGCGAAATTGCGACAGCAGCGCTTCGAGCTGCGCCCGATGCGCCGCGACGACGTCGGCGAAGCGCGCGTCTTTCCACTCGATCCAGTGAGTCTCGCCGCCCTTTCGCAAGCCGATATAGGCGGCGCCGGAAACCGGCCGCGGGCCGATTTTTTCGAAAGCGCCGGCCTCGATCATCGCCGCCTCCAAGGTCAGCTGCGGCGACCAGCCGGCCTTGACCTGCTTTTTCGACGGCGGCGCGCCGGTCTTGTAGTCGAAGACATATGCTTGGCCTTGTCGATCGACCTCTATGCGATCCGCGATCGCCGTTAAGCGAAAGGTCGTTGCGTCGGCGAGCGTAAGCGCGATCTCGCCGCGCGTTTCGACATGGATGTCGCAATCCAAAGCGCGCCGCTCCTGTTCGAAGCTGAACGCATGATCGAGCCCCGCTTCAATGCGCGGCCATTGGAAGCTCACGAAGGCGGGATCGGCCATGAAGCCATCGAGTTTCTTGCGCGCGAGTTCGCGGAGAGCGTGGCGGGCGCCAGAGGGAAGCGCGCCGCGCGGATGCCGCGCGACGAAGGCCGCAAGCGCTTCATGTATCGCGACGCCGATTTCGCGCGCGCCGGCCTCCGCGCCGATCGGCGGCAGCGGCGTGAGTTTGAGAATATATTCGGCGAAGATTGCGTAAGGGTCGCGCCGCAGGCGCTCGACGCGGGTGACGCTCAAGCGTTGCGGCCGCAGCGCGAGCGCCGGGCGCGGCTGCGGCCGCTCGATCGCAATCGTCGTTTCGGGTCGATCGAGCACGGCGGCGATCGCGAGCATCGCGTCGCCGCGTTTCCAGCAGGCGTCGAACGCGTCGCCGGCAAGCGCCGACAGACGCGCGATGAAGCGGGAAGGAACCGTCGGCGCGCCATTCCGTTTGATGGCGCGGCTCAGCACGACGCGCTCCGCGCCCAACGCCATGATGAAGTCATGCGCGCTTTGGCCGATGCGTCGCTCCGGCGCCATCAGGCCGAGCTGCGCGCGCATCGAGCGATTGAGAAAGGCGCCGGTGTCCGTCTGCGGCGGCCATACGCCTTCGTCCAGTCCGGCGAGCAGGATGAGATCGGCGTCGATGAGCCGCGCTTCCAGAGGACCGAGGATCTTTAAGCGCGGATGGGCGCGTCTTGGGCCGCGCAGCATCGTCTCGGCGGCGACGCGGTCGAAGAGCGCCGCGTAGTTTTGCGCGTCAAAACCTGCCGGCGCCTCAGCATGCGCGAGCCGATCGAGGAGTTCGAACAGCGCCGACGCGCCCTCTTCATCAGCTTCCTCGGCGCCGGCGATCACGGCGTCAAGCGCGCCGCTATGCGCGCGCGCGCGGTCCGACAGCGACGCCGTCGGCGCCAGCGCGGCGAAGGGCGAGAAAGCGGCGTCAACACGCGCAAGCGCATCTTCGATCGCGCGCCACTCCTCATCGCTGACGCCGCGCGCCGCCGGATGCGCATGCGGCGCGCGCGCCAGTTCACGCGCCGGGCCGACTCGCGCCGCCCAGCCGCCGTCAGGCTGCGCGAATGTGCGCAGCACGCCGATCTCGACGAGCGGCGCGAGCGATGCGACGCGCGCACGCGAAAGTCCGAGCCCGGTGAGCGGATGGGCGAGCAGCGCGGCCACGTTCACGGCGCCGGCGCGATCCGATCCGATCGTCGCGACCAGCCGCGCCAGCGCGCCGATCGATGTCCTTGCGAGCGGCATGCCGCCGGAGTCATCGACCTCGATGTCGAAGCGTCGCAGTTCGGCGGCGACGCGCCGCGCGACGAGCCGGTCCGGCGTAACGAGCGCCGCCGTTCGGCCAGGCGTCTCCAGCGCCTCGCGCATGAAGAGCGCAAGCGTCAAAGCCTCTAACCGCTCATCCGGCGCGTCCAGCGCGATGACGCCGTCGAGCGCCTGCGCGAAGCCGCCGCTCTGCGCAGCCTGATAATCGCGCCACGCTGACGTCGCGTCGGCAGGCGCCATCGCTTGCGAGACAAACGCGCGGCGCGCGGCGAGCGGCGGGGTCAAGCGCGCGAGTTCGCGCGGCTCGTCGCGCGCCGCGCCCATCGCGTCGAGCAAGCGTTTCAACATCATCTGCGGATGGGTGAAGGTCGGTTCTCGGCTTTGATCCGTCCAACCCACGCCCGTCCAGGCGTCCGCGCTCATGATCTGATCGAGGCCCGGCAGGACCACGGCGCCGTTTTCGAGTCCGGCGATGGCGGCGAGCAGCCGCGCGGTCGTCGGCTGCGCGCCGGTCGAGCCGAGCGCGATCACCGGCGCGATCGGCGGCGTGCGGGCGAGCTCGGCGATCTGCGCTTCGACGAGGCGCTTCTGATAGGCGCTGGCGTCGATCCGCCCGCGGTCCGCGAGAATTTGTGGCCATTCGCGCAAGACGATCTGCAGAAATTTCGTCGTGATCGCCCAGAAATCGCTGTAGGCGTCATCGCTCAGACTATCGAACGCGTCCACCGAAACATCTTCGATGTGCAATTCGTCGATGAAGGCGCCGAGCTCGGCGGCGAGCGCATAGGCGGCCGACGGCGTCGATGCGACGAGCAGCGGCTCGCTCTCATGCAGATTGGGCGCGCCGCTTGCGTCGACGGAGATGAGCGCGCGCCCAATCGCTTGCGCCCATTGCAGAATCAGCTGCGACAGCAGCAGGCGTCGTTCCAGTTCTTCGATCGGCGCGGCGAGGGACGCATCCGCCTCGACGTCAAAGTCTCCGGCGAACAGCGCGGCGTTCTCGCGCTCCTCCAGCGCGCCGAGCGGCAGGATGCGCGGCAGCAGCGTCGCGCGCCGATCCAGCGCCTGCGCGAATTCGGCCGCGAGCGCCCGCGCCGCGCGCTGTGTCGGCACATAGATCGTGGCGCGCGCCATCGTCAGCGGCGGCGTGTCGCGCGAGAGGGCGGGAACAATCTCGCCGTCGAGCAAGGCCGAAACAAACGTCTTCAGAAACGGCGCGCCAGGCGCAATGGTGAAAAGGTTGCGCCGGCGGGGGAGCATCGCGCTCAGCTCCGGCGCAGGGCGATCGCACGCTCGGCGTCGGCGATGGCCGCGACCGTGCCGACGTGAAGCCAGAGACCGCTGGAGACGACGCCATAGAGCCGTCCCTTGCGCGCGGCTTCGAAGAAGAAGGGCGCGAGCTTGAAGACATCATCCGCGACGCCGGCGAAAAGCTGCGGCTTCATGAGTCCGACGCCGGCATACACATAGGGTTTCTGGCCGTCGCGGCGAATAATGCGCCCGTCAGCGTCCAGATCGAAATCGCCGTCCCAGTCGACTCCGACGCTTCCCGACGTCGGCGCGAGCAGCAGCGCCGCATCCATGATCTCGGGGTCGAAGGCTTCCGCAAGCGTTCGGACATTTGAGCGCGCCGCGTCGATCCAGAACGCGTCGGTGTTGCAAACGAAAAATGGATCGTCTCCGATCAGGGGAAGCGCCCGCTTGATCCCGCCGCCCTGATCCAGCAGCAGCGCGCGTTCGTCGGAAATGACGATTCGCGGACGGGCGCGGCGCGCGAGATGCGTTTCGATCTGATCGGCGAGATGATGGACATTGACGATGGCCAGTTCGACGCCAGCGTTTTCGAATTCATCGAGCGCGCGGTCGATCAGCGTGCGGCCGGCGACGGACACAAGCGGCTTCGGCGTCTTCTCGGTGATCGGCCGCATGCGCGCGCCAAGCCCGGCGGCGAACACCATGGCGACGCTCGGCGCAGGCGCGAGCGCCCGGCTCTCAGGCGTCGCGAAAGAAGCCGGGGATGTTGGCCTCATACCACGCCCTGATGTCGGCCAGCGCCGGATGGCGGAGGCTCTTTTTGAGATAGGATTCAACGCGCGGAAGATGCGCGAGATATTGCGGTTTGCCGTCCCGCTGATCCAGCCGCGCGAAAATCCCCAGGATCTTTGTCGCGCGCTGCGCCGCCAGGATCGCATAAGCCTTGGCGAAAGCCGCCATGTCGAATGCGGCGTCGGCGTCGCGCCGCAGTTTGGCGTAATGGGCGAGGAGCTTCAACTCCAAATCGTCGGGCACGTCGACGCGGGCGTCCTGCCCAAGCGACGCGACGTCATAGGCGGGATGGCCGAGCACACAATCCTGGAAATCGATGATGCCGATCCGCGCCAGCCCATCCCGCTGCGCGAGCCACAGAAGATTGGGAGAGTGATAGTCTCTCAGAGTCCATGTCGGCGTCCATGTCGGTGCGGCGCCCGCGACGTCGACGAGCGCCTGGCGCCAGAGGTTGAGAAAGATGGCCTTGGCGCCGGACGAGACCGACGCCTTCTGGCGTGCGAGATACCAGTCGACGAGCAATTCCACTTCGATCAGCAGGGCGTCGAGATCATAGGGCGGGATGCGGTAATCGCCGCCGCCTTCGACCGCGATCACGTCCGGCAGGCGCCGCGCATGAAGATAGGCGAGCGCGCCCGCCGCTTCCAGATAGCGCTCGACGATCGGGCGGCTCCCGTCGACGACGCCCTCGCCGCCAAGATCCTCGATGATCAGCAGGCCGGCGTCGACATCCTTGGCGTAGACTTCCGGAGCCGAGAGTCCCAGGCCGCGCAACCCCTGAGACATTGCGACGAAAGGAACGACGTTTTCGGCGAGGCGCGCGATGGCGCTGTAGGATTTGCCATAGCGGATCGGCGGTCCGTCCGGCCGCGCCGGCGAGATCATCAGAATCGCGCGCTGTCCGTTTTCCTTTTCGAGCCGCTCATAGGCGCGCGTCGAAGCGTCGCCCTGCAGGAAGCGGCGCGTGGCGTGGGCCCAGCCCGCCTTGCGCAGAAGCTCGCGCAGCGCCTTGAAGAACGCGAGGCGCGACACGAAGCCGCCATAGCCGGAAATGGTGAGCCGACGCGCCTCGCGATTGTCGCCGTCGACGAAACTCAGGCGCACTTCGAGACGATCGGGCGAGAGCGCTTCGCGCGCACGTTCGGCCCATTCGACGAGCACGATCGCGTCGTCGGTCGCCTCCTCCCAGCCTAATCCCTCAAGCTCCCCAGTGTGCTCCAGCCGATAGAAGTCGGCGTGGACGACGCGGTTGCCTGCGCCCTCGTAGACTTGCATCAGCGTGAAGGTCGGGCTTGGCGCCTCAAGCCGCGGGTCTTCGACCAAAGCGCGGATCATCGCGCGCGCGAAGGTGGTCTTGCCGGCGCCGAGATCGCCGGAAAGCATCACGGCGTCGCCGATGCGAACGAGCGTCGAAAGTTCTTGCGCCAGTTCGATCGTTTCGGCTTCGCTGGCGACGTCGAGGCGCCAGACCGCTTTCGGCGCTGCCTCTTCGCTCATTCGGCGCCTCCGGCGCTCGCCGCGAGGAGACGCATTTCTTCATGTGCGGCATGCGCCGGAAAGATGCAGGTTACGGTCGTGCCTTCGCCAGGGGCGGAATCGATCAAGACCCTGCCGCCATGAAGCTCCATCAAGGCGCGCACGATGGAAAGGCCGAGCCCGACCCCGCGGTGGCGGGAACCGGCAGTGTGCGACTCAAAGCGATCGAAGATGCGTTCGAGAATTTCCGGCGAAATGCCGCGGCCGCGGTCGGTGACTTTGAAGACGATTTCGGCCTCGCGCCGCAACACGGCAAGCGTCACCGTCTGCCCCGGACGCGAAAAGCCGATGGCGTTCGAAAGAAGATTGAACAGGATCTGGCGCACGCGTTTGGCGTCGCCGCGGAATGTTCCGACGTCATCCATCGCGACGATCTGCACGTCGATCGAATTTTCGGCGAGCCGATCCTGCACGCCTTCGATCGCCGCGCGCATCGTCGCTTCGACGTCGACCTCCGAAACTTCAAGCTCCAGCGCGTCTTCGTCGATGGTCGCCAGATCGAGAATATCGTCGACGATGGCGAGCAGCGCCGCGGAGGATTTGTTGACATAACCGAGATATTCGCGCTGGCGCGGATTGAGCGGGCCGGTCGAGTCCTCTCCGAGGAGATGCACGAAGCCGTTGATGTTGTTGAGCGGCGAGCGCAGCTCATAACTGACGTGATGGATGAAGTCATTGCGCAGCTTTTCGGCGGCGAGCAGCGCCTTGTTGCGGTCCGTCAGCGCGCGCTCGACATTCACGTCGGCGGAAACGTCGACGAAGGTGAGGAGCGCCGCGCCGTCGAGCAGCGATTGCGCCGTACAGTCCAGGACGACGCCGTCGCTACGCTCGATGCGCCGGGTGAAGCCTTCGCGCATTTCATTGAGACCCGTGACGAAACCCTGCAACGCCGCCCATGTCTCCTCCTTGGCGTGCAGCGCCCGACATCTCGCGGCGAGCGCGTCGAAGCGCGGCCGTTGCGTGAGCTCCTCGGGATCGAGCCGCCACAGACGGGCGAAGGCGGGATTGCTGAACTTCAAACGCCCGTCGGAACCGAAAACCGCCACGCCCTCGTGCAGCGTCTCGAGCGTTTCGCTCTGCATGCGGGCAAGCGCGTTGAAGCGCGTCTGGAGATCATAAGCCTTGGTGGCGTCGTCATAGAGATAGGTGACGCCGCCTTTAGGATTGGGATGCGCGACGACGTCGATGATGCGGCCATCCGGCAAATGCCACGTGTGACGTATGGGCTCCGGCGAGCGATAGGCTTCGAACAGCCGCTCCTTCCACGCCCTGTAATCCGACTCGACGGGCACGCGCTGCTCGGCGCGCAGACGGTCGAGAATCTGTCCGTCGGTCGGCCGTTGTTCGAGGAACCGTGGGTCGAGCTGCCACAGCTTGGCGTAAGCGTCGTTGCTGTAGATCAGCCGCCGCGTGCGATCGAAGCTCGCGACCGCCGTCGGCAGCTGATCGAGCGTGCGCACATGCGATTGCATCTGCTGTTCAAGATCGGCGCGCACCGTCTCGACCTCATGACGATCGATGGCTATGGCGGCGGCGGCGCCCGAGGCGGAGGCCTGTGTGACGTCGAGCCGATGGCGCGCGCCCGCGACGACGGCGTTGACGCGCTCGCGCCAGACGCTGTTCTTGGCGCGCGCTTCCTCGGCGGCGCTGCGCGCCGACTGGTCGAGCAACTCCAGTTTGCGGGCGAGAGCGTCCTCGGGGTTCTTCGCTTCGACGGCCTGCGCATAAGCGTCGTTGACGAAAACGAGTTCGCCTGCGTCGTCGCGTATCCAAAACGGCGTAGGCAACGCCTGGAGCATCGCGCGCAGACCGGAGAGTTCCGATTGCGCCGCCGTGTAGCGCTCGCGAAGGCCGATGAGCTCCAGTCTGTCGCCGGAGACTTCACGGATGCGCAACACCACGCTGCCGCCAACCGCCCTCCCGTCGGCGTCGAAATGCCGACCGGCGACGCCGGCAAGCGCCAGGCGGAAGCTTTCGCCGCTCTTGCGCAGACGGTCGACGGCGCTTTCGAGCGCCTGGGCGTCCTTGGGCGCAAGCCAGGCGCCAAAGCTCAATATGCGGCGCGGCGCGGCGACAGCCCCGGTCATGATCAGAGACGAAGAATGGATATCGGGCTCGGCGTCAGGCGCCGTCCAGGCGACGAAGATCTGCGGCTCGGACGCGAGGAAGGTTTTCGCCCGCCCCAGCTGGGCGCGCGCGTCGTCGAAGTCGAGTCGCAAGGCGGCTTCGCGGCGACGCCAGGCTGCGCGTTCGCGCACATGCGTGATCACGATCGCCGCGGCGAAAATCGCCAGTCCGCCGCTAAACGCGAAGCTGACGATCTGCGGATCGATCGCCAGATCTTCGAGAAAACCAGCCGCGCGCGCCGGCGTCGCCTCGAGCCCTAGCAGCAAAGACCCGAGAACAGCGCCGGCAAGGGGAGGAGCGCCAGAATGGTTGATCGCGCGCCGCCGTCTCGTCATTGCGAGGACGACTCCGTTTGCAAGCGATCGACTGGGCGCGTCATGAAAACCGGTCTCCACGGTCAATTGCGGGTGCTCATCACAACAACGCCGTAAACGGTTCTAGCAAAACGCGGACGCAGCCTGCCGGGCGCAGGATGCGGATGGGCTCCGACCATAGGAAGACGGAGGGCGCCGTCCGTCGCCTGTCGCGCCGCACACGAATCAACCCCAATCTAAAGCGCAATCGCTCAAAACGGAATCTCTGGAGCCAAAAGAACGGCCTCGCCCACGACGGGGACGGGCGGCGGATGCGCGCATTTTGCTATCATATCTGCTTGGAGGAGCCGCGAGGGCTATCGTCTCGGCGATATGGTCAAGAGCTGGAAGACGTTCACCGCCCGTAGAATCAATCATGCGCGCGGCGGCGCCGGATCGCTTAGGGCGCCCGATTATTTCGACCGCTATATGCGCGACAAGGACGATTTAGGAGACACGGTCGCCTATATCGAAAACAATCCCGTCGTCGCTGGACTCGCCGCGCGCTCCGAGGCGCGGCCATGGTCCTCCGCGGCGAAGAGGTGACAAAGCCCCTTCGACGCTCAGATCGGACCGCGAGGCTCTAGGCTCGCACTTTTTGCACGCTCTCGGCCATGCGGGGCCTGGAGGCGCGCGGTCCAGCGGCGCGCCCCGTCGGCCGCTCCGTCAATACCGGTAATGCTCCGGCTTGAACGGGCCGTTCTTCGGCAGGTTCAGATATTTTGCCTGCTCGTCGGTCATCTGCGTCAGCTTCACGCCGATCTTGGCGAGGTGCAGCGAGGCGACCTTCTCGTCGAGATGCTTGGGCAGCGTGTAGACGCCGACAGGATACTGGCCCTGCTTGGTCCACAATTCGATCTGCGCCAATGTCTGATTGGTGAAGGACGCCGACATCACGAAGGAGGGATGGCCCGTCGCGCAGCCGAGGTTCACGAGGCGGCCTTCGGCGAGCAGCAGGATGCGCTTGCCGTCGGCGAACTCGATCTCGTCGACCTGCGGCTTCACATTGTGCCACTTCAGGTTCTTTAGGCCGGCGACCTGAATCTCCGAGTCGAAATGGCCGATGTTGCAGACGATGGCGCGGTCCTTCATGGCGCGCATATGGTCGACGGTGATGACGTCGACATTGCCCGTCGCCGTGCAGAAGATGTCGCCGCGCGGCGCGGCGTCTTCCATCGTCGTCACTTCATAGCCTTCCATCGCCGCCTGCAGGGCGCAGATCGGGTCGATTTCGGTGACGAGCACGCGGCAACCGGCGTTGCGCAGCGAAGCGGCCGAGCCTTTGCCCACGTCGCCATAGCCGGCGATGACCGCGACCTTGCCGGCCATCATCACGTCGGTGGCGCGGCGCACGCCATCGACCAGCGACTCGCGGCAGCCATAGAGATTGTCGAATTTCGATTTGGTGACCGAGTCGTTGACGTTGATCGCCGGCCAGAGGAGCTTGCCCTCCTTGTGCATGACATAAAGGCGATGCACGCCGGTGGTCGTCTCTTCGGTGACGCCTTTGATCGCCTCGGCGTTGCGCTTGTAGAAGCCCGGATTGGCCTTCAGGCGCTTCTTGATCGAGGCGTAGAGAACCTCTTCTTCCTCATTCGATGCGGTTTCGAGGAAGGCGACGTCGCCCTGCTCGGCGCGCAGTCCAAGATGGATGAGCAGCGTCGCGTCGCCGCCGTCATCGAGGATCATGTTCGGGCAGCCGCCGTCGCCCCATTCGAAGATCTTGTGGGTGTAATCCCAATAATCTTCGAGGCTCTCGCCCTTTTTGGCGAAGACCGGCGTGCCGGTCGCGGCGATGGCGGCGGCGGCGTGGTCCTGCGTCGAATAGATGTTGCAGGAGGCCCAGCGCACGTCGGCACCAAGCGCCTTCAGCGTCTCGATCAGCACCGCCGTCTGGATGGTCATGTGCAGCGAGCCGGCGACGCGCGCGCCCTTGAGCGGCTGCGACGGGCCATATTCGGCGCGGGTCGCCATCAGGCCGGGCATTTCCGTCTCGGCGATGGCGATCTCCTTGCGGCCCCAGTCGGCCAGCGAAAGGTCGGTGACGGCGAAATCGTTAAAGTGATGTGCGGTCATGCGAAATCCTTCTGTTTCTCGTGCGCGCTCGGTCGCGGCTGTCATTCCTGACGCCTCGCCTGGGCGAAGCGAGGGCGAATCCGAGCAAGACCTTCCCTTGGCGACCCCTCGGCAAGCGAAGCGGTCGGCAATCCACAGCTACGCCAGCATCTCTACGTCGGCGCTGGATTCCCGGACAAGCCTGCGGCCTGCATGGAATGACGCGCCAATGGAATGAAATGCGAAGCGAACGGCTCAACCAAATTCCCGCCGCCGGTCCAGCCCAGCGGCTCGGAGCCAGCCTATAGCAGGGGCGGCCGAGAAAGGCAATAAAGATATAAAGATTTCTTTATGTGCTTACGCACAAGACACCTAGCTGCAATCGCGCAGGCGCTTGAAGAAGCTCGGCGGCTGTCGTGAGCCAGAGCTTCTCTGCAGGTGAATGGCTTCACAAGCGCCATCCGGGAGACTGCAGCCGGGCGGCGGGCGGCGGGCGACCTCCGTTTCGGTAAGTCATGGCCCAAATTAAACCCGTGATTAATCTTACGAAATACAGATACGCCCGGCTGTCAGAAACAAAATGAAATTGGCAAGCCGGAATCTCGACACTCCTGTGCGGAACATTCGGGCGTCCACCCGCCCGGCCAAGCCGTGAGCAATAAAACTGTTCTGCTAGGCATCAGAGACTAAAGTGACAAACGCTTTTCATATCACAGATCGCATTCGTTATTTGTTAAACAAACGCAAAAAGCTTGCATTATTTACGCACCACAAGTGCGCATCGACTTGGCTAACATCGATAGTTGCAGACATTTGCCGCGAGAATAATTTGAAATACATCGCGATCCCGTGGGGACGCCAATGCCCAGAGTCGGGATATACTATGGAAATGGCGCTCAACTCCGGCAATGATGTCATTGTCGCGCTGAATGCTGACTATTCTGGTATAAACAAACATATATCTGCGAACATGCAATGCATGCATGTGATAAGAAATCCCCTGAGCGTCGTCGTCTCCGCATACTACTCCCACCTCCGAACACATCCGATTGATGGATGGGACTTCCTGGCGCGTCAGAGGAATGTTTTAGGTGAAGTCGACAAAGACGTCGGCATGGCCTTGACCTTGTCATTTCTGGAATCGAGTCACTTTCAGCCAGAGACGAACGGTCCTTTATACGACATGAGCGCGTGGAAATATGACGATTCACGAATCGTTACGTTACGCATGGAGGACATAACCGCAAACGCAGCAAACTTCTTTCGCGAAATGTCTCGAACGGAGGTCTTAAGAAATGCATCGATGCCCGATCCTGATAGGTTTTCGTTTGCTGCGATGACCGGCCGGCAACAGGGCGTGATAGATCTCTCGTCGCACTATCGCTGTGGAAGCAGCACTGAATGGCGAGATGCTTTGCCGAGAGGCGTTATCTTATATGTACTTCATCATTACCGAGATTTTTTGCTGCGGTTCTATCCTGAAGTTATTTTTGAAGCCGGCTCCTTGAGCGACGCCAGCGTTCGTTCGAATTCGGACTGCCTCCGGGCGTGAGGTGGCGGGATGGCGTTCGACTGGAGGCTGTAATAGGCTGCCTTGCACGCGACAAAATGAAACAAACGCGCCAGAATCTCGACACAGCCATGCGGAACTTTAAGTTCGCAACTCGTCGCCGGCGCGGCGACGCGCGTGGATGAACTCCCGACCTTGAACGAACCCGCATCAAGCGCCGCCGATAGCCGATGGATCCTCATTGTAGAGGACGACGAGGATATTCGATCGCTCTTATCGAAATATCTCAGCGACAACGGGTTTGAGGTGATGCTTGCCCGTGACGGCAGACAGATGGACGAGGTCCTCGCGAACGCGCAGGTCGATCTCATCGTGCTCGACGTCAACCTTCCCGACGAGGATGGATTTTCCATCTGCATGCGCTTGCGGAACTCGGGAAGCCCCCCATTGATCATGCTGACCGCGCGCGGCGAAGACACTGACCGCATTCTTGGCATCGAACTCGGGGCCGACGATTATCTGGTCAAACCCTTCGTGCCCCGCGAACTGCTCGCGCGCATCGGGGCCGTCCTGCGCCGGACCGCCCCGGATCTTGAGTCGTCCCAGAAATTGAACGCCTATGGGTTTTCTGGATTCCTCCTCGACTCCTCCACACGGCGCCTGCTGGGTCCGACCGGCGTACGGGTGATCCTGACGAGCGCGGAATTCGACCTGCTGCTGACGCTCTGCCGCAATCCCGGGAAAATATTCTCGCGCGACGAACTGAAGGCGTCGTCCACGACCGAGCGGAGCGTCGACATCCTGATCAGCCGGCTTCGTCAAAAGATCGAGAATGACCCGCGCGACCCGACGCTCATTCAGACGGTCCGCTCGATGGGCTACACATTCACGGCGAAAGTCAGCGTTCATTGAAAACGTCTGCGCTCCGAAACATCAATGTGCAGCTCGGACTTCTCCTCCTCCTATGCGTCGGCCTGTTCCACGTGGCGGTGACGACGATCCTTTTCCTGTCGGAACCCGCTCCCGGCCACCCGCGCGACCGGAGCGCCTCCATTGTCGTGGCGACTCTGACGGCGTTGGACGCCGCTTCCGCAGCGGAGAGGCCGGCCATCGCCGCAGCCCTGAACGCAAACCTTCCCGGGTTTCACGTCGCGCTCTCAGAGCCGGGAGTCGCCGCGCGCAACGGGGGCAAGCCAGTTTATTTCCAATCTCGCCTTCCCGTCGGGGTCGAGATCGGAGCGCACGATGACAACAAGCGATTTAGCGGGTCATTGCACGACGGTCAGCAATTCCTGCTCGACGCTCCGACCCGGCCTCCCGGATTTCCGCGGTTCGCGATCATCACCCTGGGCTTCGTCGCGGTGAGCTTGTTCGTCTTCTCCCTATGGGCCGCGCTGTCGCTTACGCGCCCCCTGACGAATTTCGCGGACGCCGCCGAATCCTTCGGCCTCGACAGCGTGCCGGCGCAGCTCGCCGAGACAGGCCCCGAAGAGGTCCGCAAGGCGACGCGGGCGTTTAATCGCATGCAGCGTCGTATCGCCGAGATGGCCTCTCAGCGAACGCGGATGTTGACGTCGGTCAGCCACGATCTTCGGACCCCGATCACGCGCATGCGTCTGCGCGCCGAATACATCGAAAGCAGCGAAACGAAAGCGAAACTGCTGCGCGACCTCGATCAGATGGAGGCGATGGTCGGCGGCTGCCTGGACTACCTGCGCGGCGGTTTCCAGCAGGAAGTCGTGGCGCTGGATCTGGCGAGCCTGCTGCAGGCGATTGTCGATCAGTTCGTCGACGTCGGCGCCGATGCGCGCTACGAGGGGATCGATCGCGTCAATGTTTTGGGCAGTCCGGACGATCTCGAACGCGCATTCTCCAATCTTATAGACAATGCGGTGAAATACGGGGAGAGCCCTGAAGTCCGGCTGTGGGAAAGCGATGACGCGGCAATCGTCGAGATCGCCGACAGGGGTCCGGGAATCCCCCAGGAAAAAAGGGATTTGATGCTGGAGCCTTTCGAGCGAGGAGACGTCGACGCGTCGTCGAACGCAAACGCGGGCTTCGGGCTGGGCCTGGCGATCGCCCGCGGGATCGTGGAAGCGCACGGCGGACGCCTCACCTTGGATGAGCGGACCGGCGGCGGCCTGATCGCGAGGGTGTCGCTGGCCAAAGCCGAACTCGAAACAAAACGAAACAAACTGAGCAAATAAATGTCTCCAGGCGATCCGACCTTGATGACCCAAAGAGGATCATCGGGATGTCGATACATCAGTCAGCTCCGGGCCGCGCCGCGCTATCGGGAAAAACCGTCGCAGTCGTGCATCCTGCGTGGCATTCCTGCGGAACGCACCAGGTCATCGCCAGTCAAATAAAGGCCTATAAGAAACTTGGCGCGCGCGTGCTCTCCATTGCGCTTATGGACGACGTCACGCCCGCGATCGGCCGCGGCGCGCGCTGGGAGAACTACAGGGCGCATAGTCGGGACCTCGCCGCCGATGAGAGATATGAATCATCCGCCACGATCGCGGACCTCTTCAGGACAGCGCTCCTAAAGGACGGCTGGCTGCCCTTGATCCATGGCGACCACGCAAGCTGGCTCGTGGAGCTGGTGAAGCGCGCGCCTCTGCCCGAAGCGCTCGACACGGGCGCCATTGACCTGATCCACGCCAACCATTTCTTCGTAATGCCCTTCGTCGAAAGAATGCGCGAAAGGCGCCGCATTCCCGTCGTGCTGGACACTCACGACATTCAGGCGCGGCAGTACGAGCTGCGCAATCGCGCCGGGTTTAGCATCCCGCCGCATGTTCGCTACAACAGCATGCTCGCGATCGAACTCGAATGGATCGAGCGCGCCGACCTATGCATTCACTTGAATTCGGAAGAATATGCGACGTTCGGCCAGCTGCTGCCTCAGTCTCCTCACGAACTGATCTATCCGTCGATCGCGCCCGTGGCTCCCCAGCCCAATGGCGATCGGGCTATTTTTGTCGCCGGAGACAACGCCGCCAACTACATCAGCATCCGATGGTTTCTGAAATATATCGCGCCGCATGTTCCTGAGATGTCGATTTCGATTTTTGGCGACATCGCCGATGGCGTGAAAAGGCGCGACAGGCCGCTGTATGAAAAACACCGCAATCTTTTCCGCGGCAGGATCGCCGACATAGACTCCGCCTACGCCGACGCAGCGATGATTCTCCTCCCGACAAGAGAAGGGCACGGCCTTTCAATCAAGACCGTGGAAGCTCTGTCCAGTGGACTGCCGATCGTCGCGACGTCGAAGGCGTTCAGGGGCATGGAGATCGATCCGTCACGGCTTCGCAACGTCCATATTGCGAACGACGCCAGCGAATTCGCCGCCGCCATGGTCAAGTGTCCGGCCATGAGCAAAGGAAGCGATCCGATGGCGAGCGATACGCGCGCGCTCTACGAAGACAGATATTCTTTGGAAGGCTTTGCGCGTCGGCTCGGGGACGTCGCATGCAAGTTGATGGCGAACGCGCGCTATACGCCGTTGGATGCTGGATACAAAGCAACAGCGACCGGAGCCTCGACCGACTCCCGCTCGGCGCCGTTCGCCGGCTGATTGATCACGCCGGCGACCTGCGGCGAAACGCCGATCGGCCGCCCAGATCTAACATCCCTGCAGTCGATCGCCGGGCCGCCCGAAAGCGCGCGTCCGCGTTCTCGGCGCACATTCTGGAGACGACGAATATGACGGCGGGGTCTCGACTGGCGGCCCGCCGCCCTTCGACCGGCCTTTCGTGGCGAGCTGAACGACGAACGCTGCCGAGAGGGTCGTAGGCGGCGGATTGGCCGGATCGGCCTCACCGCCTACCCTTCCCGCTCCCCATGATCTATACGGATCACGACCCAACTCCCGTCCGGTAGCTTCGCCGCCCATGTTCTCAGCTCTCAAAAACTTCATCAACGACCTCACCGGCGAGACCGAGCGGCCCAAGGCCTTCGAGGCCGCCGACTATCAGCTGGCCGCCGCCGCGCTGCTCGTCCATATCGCCTCGGTCGACGGCGAATTCGACGCCAAGGAAAGGGCGCGCATTCATCAGCTCGTCGAGGCGCGTTTCGGCCTTCAAGGCGACGCGGCGGCCGAACTGATCGACTCCGCGCAGGAGAGCGAGCGCGACGCCGTCGACCTCTATCGCTTTACCAGCGTGCTGAAGCGCCGGCTCGATGAGGACGGGCGCCGGCAGATCGTCGGCATGCTCTGGGACATGGCGCATGCCGACGGCGCCGTTCACGAATTCGAGGAGAACGTCGTCTGGCGCGTCGCCGAATTGCTGGGCGTCTCGACGCGCGAACGCGTCGAGCTGCGCCGCGAGTTCCGCGACGCCGCCGCGCCGGCCCCAACCGGTCCCTGGTCGCCGAGCGAGGATGGCGACCAGTGACGCGCCCCGTCACGGTCATCACCGGCGCGTCCGACGGCATCGGGGCGGCGCTCGCCCGCGTCTTCGCCGCCAACGGCCATGAGCTCGCGCTCGTCGCCCGTCGCGGCGAGCGGCTGGAGGCGCTGGCCGACGAAATCGCCGCCAATGGCGCCGTCCGCCCGCTTCCCGTCGAACTCGATGTCGCAACCGAGGGCGCCGCGGACGCTCTTTCGGCGCGCTTGGCGGAGGCCGGCGCCGCCCCGCAATTCCTGGTGAACAACGCGGGATTTGGCCTCCTGGGCCGGGCCATCGACCTCGACGCCGCCGAGCAGCTCGCGATGCTCGACCTGAATACGCGCGCACTGACCGCGCTGACCTTGCGCTTTCTGCCGTCAATCGTCGCGGCGAAGGGCGGCGTGCTTAACGTCGCCTCGGTCGCGGCCTTCATGCCGGGGCCGGGCTTCGCCGTCTATTACGCCACCAAGGCCTATGTGCGTTCGCTCAGCGAAGCGCTTTCACAGGAATTGAAACCGCTGGGGGTGAAGGTCGCCTGCCTGTGCCCCGGTCCCGTGCAGACCGGCTTCCAGGCGCGGGCCGGCCTCGATTTCTCGGGCATGATGGGCGCGATGAAGCCGGCGATGCTGCCGGCGGCGGAAGTGGCCCGCCAGGGCTATGAGGGCTTGATGGCCGGCAAGCGCATCATCGTGCCGGGCCTCGTCAACCGCATGTTCGTCTGGGGCTCGGCGGCCGCGCCGCGCGCGCTGCTGCTGCCGTTGCTCGCGACGGCCCAGAAGCGGCGCTGACGCCGCCGGCGAAAACTGTCCGGCGGCCACGGCTTCGGCAAGGCTCAGCTGGCCGCCTTTGCTTACGGGAAGCGCTCTAGCCAGTTTTTATAATATCGACTGCAGATTTCAAAGGGTCGGTTGGAACAGTGAAGAATCCCTGGAACGGCCGATCGAGCTCCACCAGCAGAAAGATCGCCCCCGACACGCATAAGGAGGCCGTAACAAGCCCAAGCGCCGCTGTCCAATGATGGTGCGAAATGACGCCGAAATTAAAGAAAACCGTCACGAGCAGAGCGATCAGGAATATGACCACCTCCAGCGGTATATTGGCGTTCAAGTCGTTATATATTTTCCATCTTATGCCGGAAATTTCTTGGGTTAAATTAAGCGCGGCGGTCTTCGCCCATGATTTTTTCTCATCTTTCGCTTCTAAAGTGAGCACGGCTTCTCGAAATGAATCGATCTTGGCTTTTTTAAAAGCCTCCTTTTGATCGATGTTATTGCCGCTCGCGACCTGCAAGAGATCAATCTGACCCTGCACAGTGCGTATGATTTTTGTTCTCGCTTCGTTGGCTTCGTCGCCAAACAAATCCAACACGCGATGCAACAAAACAACCTTTGACGCTTGCGTTCTGACCTCGTCAACCTTCTTATCGAAATTGTTTTTTGCCGTTACCAATAAAAAACCGAGGCATACCGCAAGCAGTGAAGCAATCATATTTCTCACGGCTTTGAATTGATCCCTGGATATGCCGTCGAGCCAGCTCTCTTTCAGACGTAAAGTAATAGAAAATCCAAAAATGCCTGCAAGCAACGTTGCAAAAAAGGTTACTATAGCTATATCAACGCTATTCACGAGTATTTCCTCCGCAGGATCCTACCCGGTAAGTACGCCTTTTTTCAGAAGCCGCCCAGACCTTCGTCTGGCCGAAGCGATCCCCGACCGCCGGGAAATGCTAAATCCTAGCGCATACGACTGTTCGGAAACAAAAAAAGCGAGCCTCGCAGCCCGCTTTCATTTCCTCACGCGCCGGCGCGATTATTCCTCGACGGATTTCGGCTTCAGCACCTGACGGCCGCGATACATGCCGGACTTGAGGTCGACATGATGCGGCCGGCGAAGTTCGCCGGAATCCTTGTCCTCGATATAGGTCGGCGCCTTGAGGGCGTCGGCGGAGCGACGGAAGCCTCGCTTCATCGGCGAGGTCTTTCTTTTCGGAACGGCCATTTATTCTCTCTCTAAACGAAGGCCGCGGGCGGGAGCGCCGCGCGGCGGAAACTGGCGTTGCGCCTATACGCCAAATCTCGCCCCATGGCTACCCCGGCGACGGCTTTTACACGGGCGATGGGGCCTGCGGCTTTCCCCTATTGGACGGCGGCAGGTGGGACGGGAGCGCTCGCCGCCTTGTCATAGGCGTTCTTTTCGCTGCCTGACAGCATCGCCGGATCTTCCTCGATGAGCTGCTTTCCGCCGCGATCGTCGGTGGGCCGCGCGGCGACGGGCGCCGCCGCCAGGCCGGTCTGATGCGCGAGCCAGCTTCGCCAGTGATCGGCGGAGCCGTTGAACGTGTTCTGGTCCACTGCGCCGGTGATGCCCGGCACGCGCCCGTCCGAGCGATACTGCCAAAAAGTCCATTTGCGGTCGCCGTAACGCACCTGTGGGTGATATTTCGTCGAGCGCACCCAGATCGGATATTCGGACAGCGCGTCGGAGTGCAGAATCGCCTGATAGAAGTCGACCGAGGAATAGATGATCGGCTTCTTGCCGTAATGGCGCTCCATCTGCGTGAGCATGTCCTTCATGTCGCGCAGCACTTCCTCGCGATAGAGCGTGCGCTTGCAGGTTCCCGACGTCGGCGTCGCCTCGACATCGAGCACGGGCGGCAGCGCGTCGGGCTCATTCGGCACGACGCTGGCGAAATTGCCGATCTCTTCATGCGGCTGGCGGCACCAGTAAACGAAGTGATAGGCGCCGCGCGGCACGCCGGCCGCCTTCGCCGCCGCCCAATTGTAGGCGAATTTCGAATCGACCCGGTCGCCGCCTTCCGTGGCCTTGATGAAGGCGAAGGAGACGCCCGCGTCCTTGACCTGCTCCCAGTCGATATTGCCCTGATATTTCGAGACGTCGATGCCGTGGACGGCGAATTCGGCGCTGCGCGTCGCCGGAAATTTATGCAGATCCGACTCCGGCACGGCGTAGGCGAGAAAGCTCGGGTCGCGCTTGGGATTGATCAGCGGCGCGCTGGTCTGGAACCGCGGCCGGCGCGAGAAGCTCGGGTCATAGGAGCTGCCGCAGCCCGCGAGCGTCGTCGCCAGGGCGGCGCAGACCAGGGCGGCGGAAATCAGCGAAAAAAATTTCAACGGGCGCATTTCTCCAGATTATCCCGCAGGCGGTAACGGAGCGTAAACGCGCCGACGCGCCTCAGCCCAAATGGAACCACAAACTGGCGATTGTAAGGAAGGCCCCGTAGCCGACCACATCGGTGATGGTGGTCACGAAAGGCCCCGAAGCGACCGCAGGATCGAACTTGAGCTTGTCGAAGGCGAGCGGCACGACGATTCCGCCCAAGGCGCCCGCAACGAGATTCGTGAACATCGCCATGGCTATCACTGGCCCAAGTCCAACATTATGGAACCAGTTGGCGGCGACGATGCCGGTCACGAGGCCAAAGGCCGCGCCATTGACCGCGCCGATGGCCAGCTCCCTGAGAATAATCCGCAGGGCGTTGGCGCGGGTCAGCTCGCGGGTGGCGAGCGCCCGCACGGCGACGGTCATGGTCTGGGTCGCGGAATTGCCGCCCTGTCCCGCGACGATCGGTCCGAGCACCGCCAGCGCCACCATTTGCTCCAGCTGCGACTGAAAGGTCTTGAGCACGCTGGAGGTGATGAAGGCGGTCAGCATATTGACCGAGAGCCAGGTGAAGCGGCTCCGCGCGATCCACCAGAAATTGTCGGTCAGCTCTTCTTCGGGGTTCACGCCGCCGAGCGCCAGGATCTCGTCCGAGGCCTGCTCCTGAATGACGTCGACGATGTCGTCGATGGTGAGAACGCCGACGAGCCGTTCGGATTCATCCACAACCGGAACCGAGACGAGATTGTAGCGCTCGAAGAGCCGCGCCGCCTCGGCGCCGTCCTCGGTCGCATTCACCCGCCGCCGATCCTCCTGCATGATCTCGTCGAGCCGCGCGCTTGGCTTGGCCCGCACCAGAGCGTCGAGAAAAACGGTCCCCAGCAAACGGTAGCCGGGATCGACGACGAAAACTTCGAAGAAGTTTTCGGGCAGATTCTCTTCGCCGCTCTCGCGAAAAAAATCGAGCACGCGCCCCGCCGTCCAGAACGGCGGCGCGGCGACAAAAGTCGTCTGCATCAGGCGCCCGGCGGAATCCTCGGGATAGTCCAGCGAGCGGCGCAGGACGATCCGCTCTTGCGCCGGGAGAGCGTCGAGGACCTCCGCCTGTTCTTTCGGCTCCAGACCTTCGAGAATGGCGACGGCGTCGTCGCTTTCGAGTTCGCGCACGCCCTCGATGAGCGTCTCGACCGGAAGTTCCTCGAGGATGTCCTCGCGGGTCGCTTCGCCGACCTCCATCAGGGCCGTAAAGTCGAAGTCCGCGCCCATCAGCTCCACGAGGCGCGGTCGCGCTTCGTGGCTTAGGAGCTCCAGCAGGGCGCCAAGATCCGCCTCATGCAGGTCGCCGACGAGTTCGTGAATCCGCTCCGAGTCGCCCAGCGCGATCGCGCCTTCGACGTCCAGAACGAATTCCCGGCTGAGAGACGCCTCTCCGCCGTCGCGGAAGTCCTCGGCGGGGGGCGCCGTATCTTCATGATCGAGCGGCATGGGCGGTCCCGCGCTATATTATGGTCGCGCTCTTAACCCGAGGGCGCGAGAAATCAAACCGGCAAGCCGTCATGACCGCCATTTTTCTACTGTTGAAAAGATCTGAGGCGCCCGTCGCCGCTCCCCTCCTGCGGTTCGCGCTCATGCTGCTGGCGGCTTTGGCGGCCGCCGGCGGTCTTAATGCGCCGCCCGCCGCCGCCGCGGAACGGACCTGCGGACCCGACGCGCTCGGCGTGTCCCGCGTCGTCGAAATCGACCGCTCCAAGGGAACGGCGGTCGGCCTGCAAAGCTATCCGCGCACGCTCGATTTGCGCGATCATGAGGTGGTGCTGACGTTCGATGACGGACCGGCGTCTCCCACGCCGCAAGTGCTCGACGCGCTCGCCAAGGAATGCGCGCGCGTGACCTTCTTTCTGATCGGCCGGAATGCGGAAAGCCTGCCTGCTCTGGTGAAGCGCGCCGCCGCGGACGGCCACACCATCGCTCACCATTCCTACAGCCATCCGGACAAGACCCTGAGGCTCATGAGCGAGGACGCCGCCAAGGCCGACATCGACAAGGGGATCACCGCCGTGAATAAGGCGCTCGGCGCGACGGCAGCGCCCTTCTTCCGCTTTCCCGGCTTCGCCGATACGCCCGCGCTCGTCGCCGACCTCACGTCGCGCGGCTACACGATTTTCGGCTCGGATTTGTGGGCCTCGGACTGGTCGCATATGACGCCCAAGGCCGAACTCGATCTCGTGCTGTCGCGGCTTGAAAAGAACCGCAAGGGAATCGTGCTCTTCCATGATTCGCAGGCGATCACCGCGCAGATGCTGCCCGAATTCCTGCGCGAACTGAAAAAACGCGGCTATTCGCTTGTCCACATGGTTCCGGGCGACGCGCCGACCCCGATCGTCGCCGCCGGCCCGGATTGGACCTCGACGACAGAGCCGATCATCGCCAAGACGCTTGGGCCAAAGGCGAAGCAGGCGCCGAAGGAGCATGGCCATGAGCATGAGTCTGGCGCGCAAGAGGCGCCCAAATCCGGCGCGCCTTAGCGCGATGTGATCGGGAGGCGCGCTCCAAGGCTGCGCGAGGCGCCCGCCTAGATCACGCTGCTTTTTGGCGGAATCGCCAAATGCGGCGCGATCGAATTCCAAAGTTTGGAGCGCGTTCGTTCGCGAGCCGCGCTCTACCCGCTGCGATCGCAAATATAGGCGCTCTTTGAACCCCAGCAGGCGCCGCTCTTGTATACGTTTCCGAGATTTTTGCCGCCCAGCGCCACAGACCAGCTTTTTCCCCTGGCCGGAGCAAGCGTCAGCGTCTGACCGGAATATTGGAAGACCACCGCGCCGCCTTTTCGCGAGATCTGACAAGCGCCGCTGTTGAGCACGCGTCCCGAAATTCTGACGTAGCATTTGCCGCTTCGCGCTTCGGACGCGGGCGGCTCCTGATCAGCCGCGACATTCGCCGTCGCCGCCGACTCCTCCTGCTCCCCGCGGCGCGCCGATCTGCGCTTTCCCCCGAGGCCGTCGTTGAGAAATTCCGGCTGGAGTTCGAGGTTCGCGATGGATGCGGCGAGAGGGTTCGACGCTTGAGCGCCCGGCGCCGATTCCGCGCCTACCTGCGCCGATGCGGCGCGTTCTGGCGTCGCTGACGGCGCCACCGGCCCGGCGATGATGGAAGGCGGCTGTTCCTGCGAACGCAAATTGGCGGCCGGCGCGCCCGAACGCGCTTGGCTCGGCGCCCCGCGCGGCGCGGGAGGCGCGATTTTTTGAGGCCTCATCGAATCCGCCGGCGCGCCATTCTGCGGAAGCTCTCCCCAGAAGGCGGAGCCGACGACGATCGCGGAGCCGACGACGACAAGCGCCGCGGCGCCAATGTAGAAGAAGCGCTCGACCCTTTCAAAATTGCGATCGGACGCCGTCGCGTAGGACTGGCGGCGCGAACCCGCCGGCCGCGGCGACGCCGCGCGCCAATCGCCTTCGATATCATGCCAGGCGTAGCGGGCGCGCGTCTCGATAGTGTCGGCCTTTGGCGGCGGCCTGCGGTCTCTTAACGACACAGCCATGCTTCCCTCTCCGGGCGCCGTCGAACCAAAAGAGCGGCGTCGAACGCCTCGCGTCTGCGCACAGGGCGCGCGGCGCGCTCATTTGCGAAGATCGAGCAGGCGGCTTGCACTGACCAAGCGCCAGCGCGACGATATTGCATCGGGGAATGTGGCTGATGTTTGCCCGCTGCGGCGCCGCAATCGGCCGTGCGCGCTTGGGGCGCTTTTAGGCGCAAAGGTCGTTTTCGTAGAACTTCTTGCTGCGGGTTGGCCTGCTCACATAGAAACCTGCTCATCCGACCCTTGGCGGTCAAGCAGCGAAGCCACTCCCTAGGAATTCGCCATCAGGAATGCAGCAGAGTGCATAGATTAAACGAATGAATAGCATTCATTCTTTCTAATTTTCAATTGATTGGGGCTGCACACATATTAGGTCCATGCGCTTGGCGCGGCGGAGATTACGCCAGTTTGTCGAAGCGACTGAAAGGATCGAGACAATGTCCCGCTTGCTTGCCCTGACCACCGTGCTTGCCAGTGCGCTGGCCTTCAGCGCGCCTGCCGCCGCCTTCCACCTCTTCGACGACGTCGGCGACAATCGGAGCCTGAATTGCGAAATGAAGGCGAAAGATCGCTACGCCGCCGCCTGCGATCCGGCGCGCCGCGCCGGCGCCCCGGCGAAGCGTCAGGGCTATAACTGGCCGGATCAGCGCTATTACGGCCATTCCGGACTGATGTTTGACTGAGCGTTCGCGCGCGGCTGCAACAAAGAAACGGAAGTGGCGGGCGCCGATGACCCGCCCCTTCGACTTACTAAATCTCTGCTGAAAAGCCGATGGCTCTTGGTGCGGCCGAGAGGACTCGAACCTCCACTGGTTGCCCAACTAGCACCTCAAGCTAGCGCGTCTACCAATTCCGCCACGGCCGCAAGGACGCTCCGCTTAACGCGAAGCGCCGGCGCGCTGCGTCTAACAAATCGGCTCCCGGATGACAAGCGGACCGACGCTTAGGACCTCGGTTTGGTGTAAAGTGACGCGATGAGCCAAGCCGCCTGCCCTCCCGCGCCCGCCGCTGATGCGGCGATGCGCGCGCCTATAGGCGCGCCGCCAGTCGAATGGCGCGTCAGCGACGATCTCGTCCCCTATGAGGAAGCTCTGGCCTTCATGGAGGCGCGCGCCGCCGCGATCGCCGCGGGCGAGGCGCGCGAATGCGTCTGGCTGCTGGAACATCCGCCGATCTATACTGCCGGCTCCTCGGCGAAAGAGCAGGATCTGCTCGAGGCGCGCTTTCCGGTCTATCGGACCGGACGCGGCGGGCAGTTCACCTATCACGGGCCCGGGCAGCGCGTCGCTTACGTCATGCTCGATCTGACCCGCCGCCGGCGCGACGTGCGCGCCTTCGTCTGCGCGCTTGAATCATGGATCATCGCGACGCTCGCCGATTTCGGCGTCACGGGCGAGCGGCGCGCGGCGCGCGTCGGCGTTTGGGTCGCGCGGCCGGAAAAGGCCAAAGGGCCTGGCGACGAGACGGCGGAAGACAAGATCGCCGCGATCGGCGTGCGGCTGCGGCAATGGGTGAGCTTTCATGGCGTCGCGCTCAATGTCGCGCCGGATCTGACGCATTTTTCCGGCATCGCGCCCTGCGGCGTGCGCGACGCGCATCTTGGCGTCACGAGCCTCGCGGACCTCGGAGTCGCGGCGGAATTGCGTTCCGTCGACGCCGCGCTGCGCAGGAATTTCGAGGCGATCTTCGGCGCGACGGACGACGTCTAGGACGCGGCGGCGGCGCGCGTCTCGCGCGCCGCGAGCGCGGCGAAGAGCGCGTCGTCTTCATTGACCCCGGAATTGTCCGTCGTCAGCAGCTTCTCGCCGTAGAAGATCGAATTGGCGCCGGCGACGAGGCAGAGAATTTGCGCTTCGCGCGACAACGACGAGCGGCCGGCCGAGAGCCGCACCCGCGCCTTCGGCATCACGATGCGGGTCGTCGCGATCATGCGCACGAGATCGAGCGGGTCGATCCGCGCGCGCCCGGCGAGCGGCGTGCCTTCGACGGCGACCAGCGCGTTGATCGGCACGCTTTCCGGATGCGGATCGAACGACGCCAGCGTCTGCAACATGCCGGCGCGGTCCTTCACGCTTTCGCCCATGCCGATGATGCCGCCGCAGCACATCTCCAGCCCCGCGCCGCGCACCGCCTTGAGCGTGTCGAGCCGGTCCTGATAGGTGCGGGTGGTTATGATCTCGCCGTAGAACTCCGGGCCGGTGTCGAGATTATGGTTGTAGGCGGTGAGCCCCGCGTCGACGAGGCGCCGCGCCTGCGACTCATTGATCATGCCGAGCGTGACGCAGGCCTCCATGCCCAGCGCGCGCACGCCGCGCACCATGTCAAGCACGGCGTCGAAGCGCTTGCCCTCGGGCGCCGAGCGCCAGGCGGCGCCCATGCAGAAGCGATCGGCGCCGGCCTCTCTGGCGGTCTTCGCGGCGCCGAGCACCTCCGCCGTCTCCATCAGATCGACGCGATCGAGCTTGACTTCCCGGTGATGCGCCGACTGCGGGCAATAGGAACAGTCTTCCGGACAGCCGCCGGTCTTGATCGACAGCAGCGCCGCCTTCTGCACGTCATTGACGTCGTGAAAGCGGCGATGGACGGCGTTCGCCTGCGCGATGAGATCAAGCAGCGGCTGATCATGGATCGCGACGATCTCTTCGACGCCCCAGTCGTAGCGCAAGGAGAAGTCCGCGGGCGCGTTCACGCCGGACCTCCGGCGTCGCGGCTTTGCGAACGATGCTGTGACCGCGCGGCGAGTTTGCGCTGCGGCGCCTCCTTCTCGGACGCGTCTTCGGCGCGCGCCGCGCTCTTGCGAGCGCCGCGCAACGCGGCGTAAGCGACGACAAGCGCCATCACGACGTCGAACGCCGCGTTGGCGATCACGAAGGGCGCGGGGGCGAATTGCGAGGCGGCGCCGATATAGTGAAAGTAAATCGCATAGAGCGGATGCAGCGCGAAGCCCGCGGCCACCCACCACGGCGAGCCGATGATCGACATGCCGGCGAGCGTGCCGAAGACGGCGACGCCGGTCATTTCGACGCCGACCCAGGGGCCGGGCTCTTCAGCGCGAAAGGCGAAGCCGACGTAGAGGAAGCACAGCGCAATCAGCGCATAGGCGGCGATCCGCTGGACGGCCGCGCCCGACCATTTGCAGAATGCGAGAAGGCCCAAGGCGAAGACCAGGCCGACCCCGGCGAAGATAAGAATTTCGGTTGTGTCGAGCATGGCTTTGACCATTAGCGCCGCGAACTGCGGAGATTAGGCGGATCGCATCGTCGCCGACGTCTATAAGGGGCGACGTCGCCTCGAACAAGTGCCGCGTCGAAAAGGCGCCCGAAGCCTGCTATAGCTGGCGTCGAGGCGCCTTGAGGCGCGGAACGTTCAAAGGTCGCGACAGATCATGCAGCTCGAGGCGCAGGCGCAGGAAAATCTCGTTACGGCCGCTCCGCCGGCGGGCGCCGATCCCGAAGCCTTGAAGGGCGACGAATCGCTCATCGAGGACATTCGCCTTCTGGGGCGCCTGCTGGGCGACGCGGTGCGTGAACATGAGGGGAGCGCCGCCTTCGAGCGCATCGAGACGATCCGGCGGCTCTCCGTCGCCGCAAGCCGCAACGGCGACGCCGAGGCCGACAGGAATCTAGACGCGTTGTTGCGTTCGCTGACCGCCGAAGAAGCGCGCACCGTCATCCGCGCCTTCAGCTATTTCTCGCATCTCGCCAATATCGCCGAAGATTTGCATCCGCTGCAGCAGCGCGCCCGCGCCCAGGCGAGCGGCGCCTTCACCGGCGCGCCGAGCCTCGCCACGACTTTCGCGCGTCTGCGCAAGGCCGCCGTCGGCGCCGGCAGGATCGCCCAGGCGCTGGCGCGCGGCTGGATTTCGCCGGTGCTGACCGCGCATCCGACGGAAGTGCGCCGCAAAAGCCTGCTCGACGCCGAACACGCGATCTTCAAACTGCTCGCGGCGCGCGAGCATATGCGCGGCAAGGCCGAGCGCGCGCAAAACGAGATGCAGCTGCGCGCCCGCGTCTCGCAGCTCTGGCAGACCGAGCTGCTGCGTCATTCGCGCTTGACCGTGCGCGACGAAATCGAGAACACGCTGAGCTATTATCGCAGCACCTTCCTGCGCGAGATCCCGCGCCTATACGCCGACATCGAACAGCGTCTCGACGGACTGCGCGTGCCGCCGTTCCTGCGCATGGGCGCCTGGGTCGGCGGCGACCGCGACGGCAATCCGAACGTCACGGCGGAGTCGCTTTCGACCGCCCTGCGCATGCAGTGCGAGACCGTGCTGCGCTTTTATCTCATCGAAGTGCATGAGCTCGGCGCGGAGCTTTCGATTTCGCGGCGTTACGCCGGCTGCACCAAGGCGCTCGAAGCGCTAGCGGCCCGCTCGGGCGACGACAATCCGCATCGAGACGACGAGCCCTATCGGCGCGCGCTCATCGGCGTCTATTCGCGGCTCGCCGGCACGCTGGAGAAGCTGACCGGCGGCCAGGCGGCGCGTCACGCCGTGGCGCCGGGCGCGCCCTACGCCAATTCCTGGGCGCTGCTCGCCGATCTCGTCACCATCGATGCGTCGCTGCGGGTGCATCACAGCGAAGTCATCGCCACGCAGCGGCTCGAGCCGCTGATCCGCGCCGTCGAAGTCTTCGGCTTTCACCTCGCGACGCTCGACTTGCGGCAAAGCTCCGACCGCCACGAGGAAACCATCGCCGAGCTCTTGAACGTCGCCCGCGTCGTCGACGACTACGTCGCGCTGCCCGAGGCCGAAAAGCAGGCGTTACTGTTGCGGCTGCTGAGCGATCCGCGGCCGGTGCGCCTGCCGGGCGCGACATACAGCGACCGCGCCACGAGCGAATTGACGATCATGGAGCGCGCGCGCGAGATGCGCCGGCTCTATGGCGACGAGGCGATCCGCCACTACATCATCAGCCACACCGAAACGGTCAGCGACCTGCTCGAAGTGCTGCTGCTGCAGAAGGAATGCGGCTTGATGCGCGGCACGCTCGATCCGCGCGACGCGCAGCGCGTCATCGCCGATCTCATCATCGTGCCGCTCTTCGAGACGATCGACGATCTGCGCAACGCCGCGCCGATCATGCAGGAATTTTATGCGCTCCCCGGCGTCCTCAAGCTCGTCGTCAATTCCGGCGGGCAGCAGGACGTCATGCTCGGCTATTCCGACTCCAACAAGGACGGCGGAATCTTGACGAGCATCTGGGAGCTGTACCGCGCCTCAACGGCGCTCGCGGAGTTTTTCGCCTCGGCGCCGAACGTCACGCTGCGGCTTTTCCATGGGCGCGGCGGAACCGTCGGACGCGGCGGCGGACCGAGCTACGACGCCATTCTGGCGCAGCCGCCCGGCACGGTGAACGGGCAGATCCGCCTGACCGAGCAGGGCGAAGTCATCGCGGCGAAATACGCCAATCCGCAGATCGGCCATGTCAATCTCGAACTGCTCGTCGCCGCGACTCTTGAAGCGACGCTGCTCTCCGCGCACAAGACTCCGGCGCCGGAGTTCCTGGAAGCCGCTGAAGAATTATCGCAGGCCGGCATGGCCGCCTATCGCGGCCTTGTCTACGGGACCGAAGGCTTCGTCGATTTCTTCTTTTCGTCGACCCCGATTTCGGAGATCGCCTCGCTCAACATCGGCTCGCGTCCCGCCTCGCGCAAACCTTCGCGCCGCATCGAGGATTTGCGCGCGATCCCGTGGAGCTTTTCCTGGGCGCAGGCGCGCGTCGCGCTGCCGGGCTGGTACGGCTTTGGATCGGCGATCGCGCATTTCATCGCAGAGGACGAGAAGGCGCGGCTCGCGCTCTTGCGCCGGATGAGCGAAGAATGGCCGTTCTTTCGCGCGCTGCTCTCGAACATCGACATGATCCTCTCCAAAACCGACATGTCGATCGCGCATCATTACGCCGGACTCGTCGAGGACAAGGCGCTTGCCGCGCGCATTTTCGGCATGATCGAGGCGGAGCATGCGCGCGCCAATGACGCGCTTGAGAAACTTCTCGGCTCCAAGGAGCGGCTCGCCGACAATCCGACGCTCGCGCGCTCGATCAGGCACCGCTTCCCCTATATCGCGCCGCTCAACTATCTGCAGGTCGAGCTGATCCGCCGCCATCGCGCGGGCGAGCGCGGCGAAGACATTCGCGAAGGCATATTGATGTCGATCAACGGCGTCGCGGCGGGCCTGCGCAATACGGGCTAAGCTAGACGGACAGGAATTCCTCGAGTTGCGCGCAAAATTGCGCCGGCGCTTCGTCGGCGACGAAATGGCCGCTATCCTCGACGATCACGGAACTGAAATTCGTCGCCTGCGGCCGGAGCGCGTCAGCGAGTCTTTCGCCGACGCCATGTCGTCCCGCGATCGCCAGCACCGGCATGTCGAGCTTGCGGCCCTTCAAGGACGCGGCCGCGGCGGCGTCGTCCTTGAGCGCCCGGTAATAGTTGAATCCCGCCGTCATGCCGCCCTCCGAGGCGTAATGTCTGGCGAATTCCGTGATCGCGGCGTCCGGGACCGCGTCTTTCC
This sequence comes from Methylocystis sp. SC2, assembly GCF_000304315.1. Classification (NCBI taxonomy): domain Bacteria; kingdom Pseudomonadati; phylum Pseudomonadota; class Alphaproteobacteria; order Hyphomicrobiales; family Methylocystaceae; genus Methylocystis; species Methylocystis hydrogenophila. The sequence goes on from NC_018485.1 coordinate 1,853,403, forward strand.
GATGGGACCAGGCGCGGATCTGCGCCGCGATATAGTCGCGCTCGCGGCCCTTGGTCAGCATCTCCGGAAAATCTGGCGCCATGTGAAATCCGTAATGCCAGGCGCCGCCGCGCAATGAATCCATGTTCTCCGTGCCCGGAACCAGACAATCGACCATAACGAGTCTGTCGACATGCTCAGGATGCGAATGGGCGAGCATGAAGGCGGCCTTCCCGCCCATGTCATGCCCGACGACATGGGCGCGTCCTCCCGCCGCCGCGTCGATGAGGGCTCGAATGTCGCCCGCAATGGTCTGCTTGTCATATCCCGCGGCGGTCCGTTCGGACAGGCCGAGGCCGCGCAGATCGGGGGCGATCAGCGTGAACCGCGCGCAGAGCCGCTCCATCGCGCCGCGCCAAGCGAACCAGGTCTGCGGCCAGCCGTGAAGCAAGACCACATGAGGGCCGACGCCGACGCGCACGTAGTGCAGCGTGACTCCATTGACGCGCGCAAAGCGGCTCTCGCCGCCTTTTGGCAGTGGTGCGCCGCCTCCGTCATCCGCCGCGGCGGGCGAACTCGTTTCGCTGGCCGTCGGCGAAGCGGACGCCGTCGCGCCGACCGCGAGGGTCGACGCTCCAAGAAGAAAGGCGCGGCGTTCCATGCTCATGATCCGTGTTTCCTGTGCATAGGGGCAATGGAGAGGATTAAGTCTCGGCAAGCTAAAATCCCCGCGATGCGCAACATTTCCAAGTCAGACTTTTTCGTGTGGCGGCTGGCCCGGCGGAGCGGCGCGCCAGCCAACCGGTTTTCTGCCCTGAAGAGTCGAAGGAACAAATGGCGCCCTAAACATGGTATAGATATTGCGCGTCGTCAGACCGCAAACTAACACGTTGGCCACAGGGATTTCGGTTGGGTCGCGCCCAGGCATCTCACGCAGGCCATTTCGGAGGGGTTAAACGTCATGAGCGCTGGCAATCAGTTCAACGACATCAGTCTCGAGGAGTTGAAGTCCGGCCTTGCGACAGGGCGGGTCCTGCTTGTCGACGTGCGAGAGGCTGACGAATATGCGGCGGGCCATATCGCCGGCGCGATCTTCAATCCGCTGTCGAAATTCGATCCGAGCCAGCTGCCGGTCGCCGGCGAGGGCCAGCAAGTGGTCATCTACTGCCGCTCCGGCAAACGCTCGGTGTCGGCGATGGAGCAGGCGCGGCTCCTCGGCCGTCGCGACGCCAACACGCATTTTGGCGGCGGCATCCTCGCCTGGCTGAACGCCGGGGAACCTGTCGTCCAGGGCATGTAAACAGCGCGCCCGGACCGCGGCGCCGCCTCAGCGCAGGCTCGCGAGATAGCGCGACAGGGCGAGCAGTTCGCTTTCGCTGAAGATGTCAAAGGCCGGCATCAGATTGCCGGGCTTGATGTCTTGATTGTGCGTGATCCATCGCGCGATGGAGGCTTCGTCCGTCGCGAGGATCGCGGCGCCGATCGAGATCCTGCCGCCCACATGGGTAAGATCGGGTCCGAGCCGGCCGGCCGCAGGCGTGCCGCGGATCGTGTGGCACGCGCCGCAGCCGTGCGAAAGAAACAGCGCCTTGCCCTCTCGCGTCTCCTGCGTTGCGGGCTCCTGCGCAGGCTGAAACTCCCGTAATCGCCATGCGTCATATTCATTCTGCGGCATCGCCACGACATTGAACGCCATCAGCGCATGCGCCCCGCCGCAATATTCCGCGCATTGGCCCCTGCTCACGCCAGCCTTTTCGGCGCTCAGCGTCAGCGCGGTCTTGCGGCCGGGAATCATATCGAGCTTGCCGGCCAATTTCGGCGCCCAGAAACTATGGATGACGTTGTCGCTCCTGAGTTCGATCTCGACCGCGCGGCCGAGCGGAATGCGCAACTCATTGGCGCTCTCGACCACAGAGCCGGCGTCGTCGCGATAGACGACGCGCCACCACCAGCGCTCGCCCGCCACCGCTATACCAACCGGACTCGCCGCCATCTGTCCCGGCCCCGCGCCGAGCATCGCCAGTCCGTAGACGAGGAGCGCGGAGAGCGTGACGACAGGGAAGATCAGCCCGCCGGCGAGCACGACGGCGTCGCCCGCCAGGAACGCCCGGCGGCGCGCCGACGCAAAGAGCGCGATCGCCGTCAGGAGAGTGACCCCGAGCAGGATCGCGCCGCTTCCCGCGACCATGACCCAGAAGAGTTGCGCGATATGGTGCGCCTGTGGTCCGGTCGGCGCGAGCGTCGATTGAACGCCCTCGCATCCCGCAAGGATCGCGCAGGCGGCTGGAGCGGCCAGTCCGATGCGGCTGGATCGTCTTTTATCGCGCACGGCGTCCTCGACGAGGCGAAGGCGGCGCGGGCTTCTCGGGAGGCCCTGCCGCAACACTCGCGAAATAGGCGGCGACGTCTCGCGCCTGCGCGTCGGTCAGACGCGAAGCGATCGTCCCCATGATCGCGCCATATCCCGACTTTTTGCGCAGCCCGCGTTTCCAGATCTCGATCTGACCGACGATATAGGGCGCATATTGGCCGTCGAGCTTTGGAAAGGACGGCGCGCGCGTGTCGCCGTGGCAAACAAGGCAGGGCGGAACGCCCGACTCCGCGACGCCCTTTGTCGCGATTTCTTCGCCGCGCGCAATCTGATCGGCGTTCGACTCCGTCGGCGGCGCGCTCGGCGCCGGGTTCGGCGCGCCCGCGTAATATGCGCTCAGCGCCGCGATCGCGGCGCCGTCCAGCGCCGCAGCGATCGGCTCCATGATTCCGCTCGGCCTCAGCCCGCCCGCGAAATCGCGCAGCGCGCGTTCGACATAGGCCTGTGACTGTCCGGCGAGGCGGGGCACGAGCGCGCTTCTGGGCTGCGCATCGCCACGATGGCAGCGCACGCATCGCGTCAGCGCCTCGGTCGTCATGCCGTTCCGGGCGATCTCGGCGCCGTCATTCGGCCGCGCCTCGGGGACGCCTATGGCGAACAGCCGATATTGGCTCGCGCTCATCCGCGACAGCGCGCGCAGAAAGGCGACGACGGCCCATACCTCGTCGTCGCGCCGCTGCGCGACCCACGCCGGCATTCCAGTGAATTTCAGACCATGTTTGACGATCCAGAAGAGCTGCTCCGCCGACCAGTCGGATGCGGCGCGGCCGAGTTCCGGCGGCGCTGGGAGCATGCGGCCAACGATCGGGTCGCTGTGACCCCCAGGCGCGCCATGGCAAGGCGCGCAGCCTCCGTCGAAATGGCCGGCGCCGAGGATCACCAGATTTTTATCATCGAGCGTCGGCGGCGTGATGGAGGCGCTGTGCGTCGCAACGGAACGCCGCAAACCAAACTCCAGAAACCAGCGCGTGAGCGCCCAATGAGGCCGGCTGGCTGCGACGTTGTAGAGACCCGACCAAGCGAAGAACAGGACGGCCGAAGCGACAACGAGGGCGACGCCGACGCCGGCGAGCAGAGCTTTTCCGGCGACCGCCACCTGGCGTCACCGCCGCGCTGCGGCGCATCGGGGGCCAGCTGCGCTTGACTGTTCGGTTCTCTCCATACCGATCTCCCACTTGGCGCGAGCCTGGCGGCGTCGCCGACGCAGCCGCGCGTCCGTAAGAGAGATAGGGTTGGAACGCGGATCGATCAGCTCGCAAGCGCAGGCCTCGCCAAATTGCCTCATGAGGCCGTGGCGGCGGAACGGTCACTCGCTTGGCGAACCCATGGCCACCGTCGAGCTGAAGGAATAAGTTCTGATTTTAAAGCCTCGCAGCGACTTTCCGGGACATGCGCATGAGCGACCAATATCAAACCATCAGCAGGCAATATTCGGCGGCGCGCAAGGATGACAATACGAATTTCCTTGAAACGCCAACCGTCCAATCGGTTCTCGGCGATCTTTCAGGCGCGAGCGCCATCGACTACGCCTGCGGGACCGGCCATTATTCCCGGCTGCTCAAAAGACTTGGCGCAGCCAATGTGCTCGGCGTGGATCTGTCGCCCGCGATGATCGAAGCCGCGCGAGACGAAGAGATCCAAAACCCGCTGGGAATCGTCTACAGCGTCGGCGACGCGGCGGCGATGACCGTGTTCGGATCTTTTGATGTCGCGACCGCCGCCTTTCTGTTCAATTATGCCGAGGATGAGCAGACGCTTGCGCAAATGTTCAGATCCGTCGCGGCGAATGTGATCCCCGGCGGCAGATTGGTCGCCGTCGTGCCCAATCCGGACTTCGTCAACGGTCGCGAGGATACGCTTCCTTACGGGTTTTTTCTCGAGGAGATCGGGGAAGGTCCCATGCGCCTGCGCGTGCGGATGACGTTTGTCGGCGAAGAACAATTCTGGATCGAATTCACCCAGTGGAGCCGTCGCGCTTACGAGGACGCGCTGGCGCAGGCTGGGTTTGCCGACGCCGAATGGACGCCGTTCGCCGTGTCTAAGGAAGGAATCGAGCGTTACGGCCAAAATTTCTGGGACGCAATTCTCGCCAATCCAAAAAGCGTCGTGTTGAGCGCAAGGAAAAAGCCTGCGTGAACATGTCCTGGCGGCTATGGCCAAGATAAACAAAATCCCGATGTGAGGGCGCGATGCTTCTCGTCGATACGGCGGATCAAAACGCTATCCTGGACGCGCTGAAATATCCGGGCGTGCAGGGATTCACCACCAATCCGACGTTGATCGCCCGCGCCGCCGGCGCGGAAGCTTTGTCTTTGGATGAGTATGTCGGCGCGGCGCGCAAGCTCTGCAAAATATCCGCCGACGTCGACGCCATTCGGCAGCTGATGATTCAGGCGGTCGGAGGTCCGGACGAGATCCCGAGGCAAACAATTCGCTATCTTGACGAGCTGAAGACCGCCCGCGAAAAAAAGCTTTGGATCAAACTTGCGCCGACTGCGCCGAGCCTCGCCTGCTGCCGGGCGCTGAAAGACTTAGGCTGCGCATCTCTGGCGACAGCGGTGTTCACGGCGGCGCAGGCCTATGTCGCCATGGAGGCGGGCGCGGATGGCGTCGCGGTATATCTCGGCAGGCTCATGCGGCATGAAAGCGATTGGGAGAAGCAGCTCGAAGCCATCGCCGCGGTCGTCAAGAGCGCCGACCGCACCTTGCTGCTTGCGAGTTTCCCCGATCGACAAACCGTCGAAGTCGGACTTCGATATAGTCGCGACATCACCGCGCCGCCGTCTGTTCTCGAAGACGTGCTGACGTCTTCACTGTCGCAGGAAGCGATCGAAGCCTTCGACAAGCGAATCGTCATGGAACGTTGAACGGCAAGCGTGCCTATCGCAGCCCTGCCAAAAGGCCCTTCGAAAAACGAGAACGCCATGCGCGCAAAGGATCATCGTGACGTCTCGCGTCGGAAGCTGCTGATCGGCTGCGCGCTCGGCGCTCTCACGCCCTGTATGGCGGATCGGCCCGGTTTGGCCGAGACCTCCGATCTTGCGGATTTTCTTCGCCTCAGCGCCGAGCTAACGGGACGCACGCGTCTTCCGGTCGATTCGGCTCGACTTTATCTGCAGAGTCTTGGACCCGATCGCGGCGCATTGAGCGGCATACGCTCTCTACAAGATGAAGACTCGGAGCGTCTCGCGCGAAGAATTGTGGCGGATTGGTATTCCGGTCAGACCGTCGAATCGGGCCGCATGATCTGCGTCGATTACACGGGCGCGCTGATGTGGGACGCGATGGGATTTGCGCGGCCGGGCGGCGTTCCCGGCGAAGCCGCGAGTTGGGCGCTTGCGCCGACCAAGGAGTGAGGCGTTCCATATGGATCTTCAAGCCGATGTATTGGTCATAGGCTCTGGCGTCGCCGGCGCGTTGGTCGCCTCTCGCGTCGCGCGCAAAGGCGCGACGGTCATTATTATGGAGGCCGGCCCGCGCGTGGACCGCGCCGCCTCGGTGAAACGATACCAGAGCGCTTCTGCAAAGACTCCCGAGTCGGCCTATGAGCAGGCCGCGTTCGCGCCGCACCCTGAAACAGACAAGCCCTATGCGTTTTACGCGCAGAGAGGCGCTCATCCCTTCGGTTCGACCTATTTGCGTCAGGTTGGCGGCACGACATGGCACTGGCTGGGCTCGGCGATTCGGCTGGTTCCCGACGATTTCGAGATGAAATCGCGCTTCGGCCTCGCCGTTGACTGGCCGATCTCCTACGCCGATCTCGAACCCTGGTATTGCGAGGCGGAACAGGAGCTCGAAGTCGCCGGAGACAATGACGACGATCTCGGCTCGCCGCGCTCCGCGCCCTACCCCTTTCCGCCGATCGCCCAGAGCTTCCTCGATGGCGCATGGCGCAACGCGTTGCAGGAGTCCGACTACAAGGTCCGCCCGACGCCGCAGGCGCGACTCTCGAAGCCGTCCGGCGACCGACCGGCCTGTCACGGCAGCGCCAGCTGCATTCCAATCTGTCCGATCCAAGCGAAATATGATGCGACCATTCACGTCGCGCGCGCCGAGAGATTGGGCGCGAGGCTGCTGACGGAGACCTGCGCCAATTTCGTCGAATGCCGCCCGGACGGGCGCGTCGAAGCGGTCAGGTTCATACGATCCGACGGCTCGACCGGGCGCGTATTCGCGCGTGTGGTCTGCATCGCCGCCAACGGCGTCGAGACGCCGCGACTCCTGCTGGCCTCGGCCTCCGAGTCCTTTCCTGACGGCGTCGCCAATCGCTCGGATCAGCTCGGCCGAAATCTGATGGATCATCCGATCCAGCTCAGCTGGGCCCTCACGCGCCAACCCGTCTGGCCCTATCGCGGACCCGGCGCGACGTCGGGGATCGAGAATTTTCGAGATCTGAAAGACCGCGGCGCAAATTCGGCTTTGCGATTCGAATTCGGCAATGAAGGGTGGAATTGGCCGACGGGAGCGCCTCAATCGACCGCGCGCGAACTCGCGCTCGGCGGCCTGCGCGGAAAGGCGCTCGACGCGGCGCTCAGGGAGCAGACGTCACGTCACATTCGCGTGGCCGCATTGACGGAGCAACTCCCTCTGGCGAGCAACAGGGTGACGCTGGATCGGTCGCAAATCGAAAAGACCGGTCTGCCGCGCCCAGCCATCTACTTTCAACTCGACCGCTACACCGAACGCGCGCTCGGCAACGCCAAACATCTGCACGAAGACATGTTTGCGAAGATCGGCGTGGAAGCCTTTTGGCACAAGGACGACGCCCAGGCCGCCGGCCATATCATGGGCACGGCGCGCATGGGCGATGACCCCGCGACGTCGGTCGTCGACAAGGACCTGCGCGCCCACGCGCACCGCAATCTGTTTCTGGTCGGCGCCGCCGTGTTCCCGACCGGCGGAACCGCCAACCCGACGCTCACCATCGCCGCGCTCGCCCTGCGCGCCGCCGACGCCGTTCTTTCGTCTTTGCCGGAATAGGCGCAAGTCGGTCGGCGTATTGCGCCCGCCTGCTATGCACCGCGCGCCTTGAAGGCGGCGCCCAGGGAATCGGCGGCATAAATCGCGTCCATGAGAGTCGCGGCGGTCACCTCAAAGGGCTCGTTATGCGCGCTCTCGCCGACGGCGACGGCGCGCTCGGCGATCGCCCGCGCCGTCTCGCGCGATAGATTTTGCAGCCCGAGTTCGGCGAGCGTCACAGGCAAGCCGACCGAGAAGCAAAATCCCATCGCCTCATCGACCGTCGAACGCGGCCGTCCTTCGAGCACGAGCTGCACCAGCGTGCCGAAGGCGACCTTTTCGCCATGCAGCCGATCATGCGTTTCCGGCGCGGCGGTCAGACCATTGTGCACCGAATGCGCCGCCGCGAGGCCGCCCGACTCGAACCCGAGGCCGGAGAGCAGCGTGTTCGCTTCGATGATGCGTTCCAGCGCCGGCGTGATCGACCCCGCCTGCGCCGCCGCGACGGCCGACGTTCCGTCTTCGAGGAGCGTTTTGTAGCAGAGCTCGGCGATTGCGGCCGCGGCGATCGTGCTCAGGCCCCCAGCGACGTTGTTGCGGTGCGCGCGGATCGTGGCGTCCGCTTCGAAAAAAGTGGCGAGCGCATCGCCCATGCCGGAGATCAACAGGCGCACCGGCGCGCGCGCGATGACCGTGCTGTCGACAAGCACGAGATCGGGGTTGCGCCGGTAAAAAAGGCATTTCTCGAATACCCCGTCCTCGCTGTAGACGATCGAAAGCGCGCTGCAGGGCGCGTCGCTCGACGCCGTCGTTGGACAGCAGGCGACGGGAAGCTCAAGTTCCGCGGCGACGGCGCGGGCGGCGTCCAACGTCTTGCCGCCGCCGGCGCCTATGATCGAACCCGCCGAGACCCGGCGCGCTTCTTCCTTGCCCCGAGCAATCTCCGCAAAGGAACATTCGCCGCCGAAATCCAAAATCGCATGGTCGAGTCCGGCGGCCGGGAACGTCTCGCGCCAAACCCGCTCCAATTCCTTGCGCGCGGTCGGGCTCGCGATGATCAGCGCCTTTCCCGCGATGCCGAGCCGCGACAACTCCGAGGCGAGCGAACTGGTTGCGTCACGACCCTGAACATATCGCGCCGGAGCGCAGAAAACCGTCAACATGCGGGCGATCCGAGCTGATGCGTAAGCTGGTGCGATTTGAAAGCAAATGCGGCCGCAACGCAACGCATCGGCTTGAGATCAGCCGCGGCGGATCGCGGCGACTTACCCGGCGCGGCGCTCGAGAGACCAAGTCGGCGGCGCAAAAAGGCCGGCCCTGCCGGCCGGCCCGATCGCAGCGAAAAGCTAAGGTGCTTGCAACCTTCGGATCATCGCGCGTCGCGTTGGAGGCCGCCGTGCGCCGGCGCACGGCGCGCGCGGCGCGGTTCACGTCCAAAGATCGCGCGGCAACTTCACGAAATCGGCCCATCCGCCGGTTTCGCCAATATCTCCTCCGCATGCGCTGCGACGAATGTCGGCGGCGGATTGGCTATATTTGCCGCTTGAAATAAGGCGGCACACGTTCCTCAATCACCGATGCGATCAGTTGAGCGGAAAGGGACACAAAAAGTGCGCAGCATTCCAGACGATATTTTTACCGAGCCTGAGTTTTCCCCCGATACGCTCGCCAATCTGGGTCCGCTGCGCCGCTTGGCCGGCGTGTGGCGGTCTGATCGAGGCGTGGACGTCAATCCCAAGGCCGACGGGCCCGAAACGCGCGCCTACCGGGAGCATATCAGGATGGAGCCGATCGACCCGCAGACCAACGGGCCGCAACTCCTCTATGGTTTGCGCTATCACATCCATATCAACACTGCGGAGGAGGCGATCACCTTTCACGACCAAGTCGGCTATTGGCTCTGGGAGCCAGCCACGGGCCTGATCATGCAGACCATCGCGATTCCGCGCGGACAAGTCGTGCTGGCGGGCGGAACGGCGAAACCCGATGACGCGCGCATTTCCGTCGAGGCGCGGCGCGGCGACAGTCGCTTCGGCATTTGCTCGACGACCTTCCTGGAAGAAGCGTTTCGCACCGACTATTACCGGATCGACATCGCCTTCAACGACGACGACAGCTGGACTTACGTGACGCGAACTGACCTCGCCCTGCGCGGCGTCACGCCGCCGTTCAACCACCACGACACAAATACGCTGCGGCGGGTCGCGCCGCCGACGCCAAATCCGCTTGTCGGTCTGCTGAAGGACAGCCAAGTCGGCTAGCTCTGGCTGGCGACGCAGCGCCAGCGAACCGGCCTCGCCTCACTCGGCCCGGACAGTGGGTAAGATGGTAGCGGAGGAGCGCTACCGCCTTTCCCCACAACACCCAAACATACGCTATTGTCTCCGATCGTGCGCCTGACCCGAGTTCTGGCCCACAGGGCGTAGGCTTGAAAACGCACCAACCGTCACTTTGCAATCATGCCGCAGCGCGCACCATCGGCAATACCAATCTGCGTGAATCTGGAAGGCGAATGAATCCGTGGGCGGCATAAAATGCAGCCGCCGCTTCATCCAATGCGTCGACCACCACCTACGGGCTCAAGGCGAGCAACGCCGCTCTCCCTATTTTGACATCCGCCGGGACGTCCCCCAGGTCCTGATTTGTCGACGACATTTGTCTGGGACGCGGACGCGGGCCATAGCGCCTTGCAAAATTTGATGGGCCGGCTTCGTGGCGCAGGGCGCCGTTGGCGCGAATAGCTGTCAGTTTTTGACAGCATCCTATGCTATTTTGCCCCGATGGCCCGCACCCATCGGCTGTTCGAACTCCTGCAAATGTTACGACGGCGCCGCCGGCCGGTGAGCGGGGCGGAGTTGGCGCGCGAAGCGGGCGTCTCCTTGCGCACGCTCTATCGCGACATCGCCGCTTTGCAGGCGATGGGAGCGGAAATCGACGGCGAACCGGGCGTCGGCTATGTGCTGCGTCCCGGCTTTCTCCTGCCGCCCCTGATGTTTTCGGAGGAGGAAATCGAGGCGCTGGCGCTTGGCGCGAAATGGGTGGCGCGCCGCACCGACGACGCGCTGTCCGAGGCCGCCGGCAACGCAGTGGCGAAAATCTCGGCGGTTTTGCCGCGAGAGCTTAGGACCCGTTTGGAAGACGACGCGCTGCTGGTCGGCCCAGGCTGGGAGCGGCCACAGCATGTCGAACTAACGCTGTTGCGCCGCGCGTTGCGCGAAGAGCGCAAGTTCGCCATTTCCTATCGCGATGAAAAAGGCGCGCGGACGCGGCGCGTCATTTGGCCCGTAGCGCTCGGCTTTTTCGAATCCGTCCGCGTTCTCGTCGGCTGGTGCGAGTTGCGGCGCGCCTTTCGACACTTCCGAACCGATCGGGTCGAGGCGGCGCATATCCTGGACGCGCGCCCGCCGCGCCGCCGTCAGACGTTGGTGAGAGAATGGCGTCAAACCATGCTGACAGAAGCTGACAGCGTCATCGCTTACAGTCGCTCCGCATCAGGAAAGCCGAAGGGAGAATCCATGGCGAAGGAGCTTGTTTTCTACACCAATCCGCAATCGCGCGGCATGATCGCGCACTGGATGCTGGAAGAGGTCGGCGCGCCCTATTCGATCGAGGTCAAGGATTACGGAACGACGATGAAGGCGCCCGAATATCTCGCGATCAATCCCATGGGCAAGGTGCCGGCCGTCCGGCATGGGGAGACGGTGGTGACCGAGGCGGCCGCCATCTGCACCTATCTCGCCGACGCCTTTCCGGAGGCCGGGCTCGCGCCGGAGGCCGGGGCGCGCGGCGACTATTATCGCTGGCTCTTTTTTGCCGCAGGCTGCGTCGAGCCGGCGATGAGCAACCACGCCGCCGGTTGGGACCCTGCGACGCCGGAGATGCAGGCCCGCTTTGGTTACGGCTCCTATGCCGCCGTGATGGACGCGGTGGCCAAGGCTGTGGCAGGACGTCGCTATATTGCGGGCGACAGGTTCACCGCCGCAGACGTTTATGTGGGGTCGATGATCGGCTTTGGGCTGCGATTCGGCGTGATCGATAAGCGTCCGGAATTCGAAGCCTATTGGAGCGGCTTGGAAAATCGCCCAGCGCGGCTGCGCGCCGGCGCCGAGGCCGAGAAGCTGGCGTCGAAACAAGCCTGGGTACCGGCGTGATTCAGGATGATTTCCGTTATCCTGTCGCGCCGAGTTCCGAGGCTCGCGCCGCCGCGCGTAGCCCGTCATAGAGCTGCGAGTCGGTCATGCAGCGCTTTCATATTTTTCGAACCGCTATCGGTTCCTGTGGCGTTGCGTGGAGCGAAGAGGGCGTGACGCGATTCCAATTGCCGGAGCGGGACGATGCAGCTTTGGCGCGACGCATGGCGAAGGCGGATCGGTGGTCAGGCGCCCTGCCTTTGCCGATCGCGCAAGCCATCGCGGACCTCGAGCGCTATTTCCGCGGCGTGAAGGTCATTTCTCGACCCTGCGGCTGGACCTTCGCGCCTGCGGCCCGTTTCACAAGGCCGTCTATGATGCGACCCGCGCCATTGGCTGGGGCGCCGTCGCGACCTACGGCGAGATTGCCCGTGGCGTCGGATCGCCAGGCGCCGCGCGCGCGGTTGAACACCGTCGCCAAGCTCGTTAAGATCGCCGTCAAACGGTGATTTGAAGCAGCACGAAGGGCTCGCCCGACCCACTCGGGCGCGATAGCCACCTAGCCTTCAACGAATGACTTCAATCGGGCCAATGTTGCGTCCCACTGCGCGGAGACGCGATCGAGATATTGTCTGGCATCCTCAATTGGTTCCGGCTTGAACTCGAAGAGACTCTCGCGCCCGGCGCGAACGCAGCGCACGACCCCTGCGCCCTCCAAAACACGCAGGTGCTTGGTTACGGCCTGACGCGATAGTTTCGAGCCCTCAGTCAAACGAGAAATCGATTGAGGTTCACCCTTGCAGAGCTTCGCGAGCACGGTTAGGCGCGTTTCATCGCCGAGAGCCGCGAATACCGAAGCGCGAACTTGCAGCGCCATGCCTTTTCTACGACGCATTCTCGACATGCCGTGCGATGTTTTCCATTTGTATGTTCCAGCCGTCTTCGTTATCGCGCAAGACGATAAGGCGTCGGCTGCCTGGAAACTTGTCGTAACCCGACTCGACGAGGCGCAGCCGTGTGCCGTCAGCTATTGCCTCCAAAGTGAATTCGACGGTCGTCGGCGGATCCTTGGCACTGTCATCCTTGGGATCGACTGCATACGGACCCCAGGTAAATGAGAACAATCGCTCGGGTTCTATTCGCAGCACGACAATCTCGAACTGAATGTGTTCATAGCCGGGATAGGTGCTTTGTCCCCGCGTGGGATTTCCGATTACGAATGGTCCGTCCAACCGGGCGCGGAACCACGTGCCGAACTCGTTGTGATCGGTAAGAGCGCGCCAGACCCGGGAGACCGGCGCCCTGAGTTCTACGCGCTTCTCGATGCGATCATCCATATGCAACCTCCTTGTTGCATATGAGTATGACTTGCTTGCGCTAAAATGCAACTATTGTGTTGCGTATATGGCCGTGGCTTCCTCGTCGCCCGCGCGGAAAAGAAATGCACATGGGTGGGTGGCGCTGAGATATGGATGCCGATCAAGGACGCAGCCTGGTCGCGGCGCGGAAGCGAGATTGATTGAACGCATGGATTCCTTTTGTACCTCGGCGAATGGGAGCGCGACGATGGAATTCTTTGGCGGACTGGACGTGTCGATCGACGAAACGGCGATTTGTGTGGTCGACGACAAGGGCACGGTGCATCGAGTGCATCGTCGTCCAGTCGGGACTTCAGTTCCTGCGGCAAGACACCGGCGATTTTGGTGAACGCATTGCGGGCAGCGTCGGACAATTCGTCGTCAGTGCGCCGCGCGACCCATTTCGCCCCCAGCGCCAACGCCTCGATTTCCTCTTCGGAGAACATCAGAGGCGGCGGCAGAAAGCCGGAGCGAAGCACATAGCCCACTCCCGGCTCGCCGTCGATTTCGGCTCCCATCGCCTGCAAGGCGGCGAAGTCGCGATAAAGCGTGCGCAGGGAAACGCCCGCTTCGCGCGCAAGCTCCGCCCCGCTCACGGGTCGGCGGCGCCGACGCAGCATTTGCAGAAGCTCGAACAGGCGATGGGTGCGAGACATGGGGCGAAGATACGATGCCGAACTCCTCGATCATGAGCCTCCGAAACGTTCTGCCAACGCTGTTACCTCGGTCGGGGCCACAAAAAGAAAGACGGCGTTCGGATCGACGAAGCGACGAATGAGCTATGGGCACGCTATCCGATCGACCTTCGGACGAGCGCGCGTCACCCAAATCGTGCGTCCATCCTCGTTACGTGGCGGCAATTTGGTCTCTGCGACGAGAGCGCCGCCCGCCTGTGTCCACGCTTCGTAGCCGCCCTCAAGAATGTCAGCAGGCGCGCGATTATGACGAAGCCACGCGGCTGTTCCTTCACTGAGCTTTCCACCGCGTTGGCAAATCACGGTGGCCGCTCGGGCGACAAATGCCTCCGCCCATTGAGAGACAGAACGATGATCGCGCCGAATGCTCGCGGGTATGAAACGCGGATCGGCGGCAAAGTCCTCATCTGTCCGAACATCGATCAGGACCGGTGCGCGGTGCGTGCCGATCAGGCGTGCAAGTTTCTCGGACGAGATTGCGTTGATAGACGACATGAGGCGCCCTTCGCTTCCATGTGAGCGTGGACGCGATGCTTGGGCATGTCGCCTCGTGGGGAGATCGCGATCCCCATATCGGTAAGGTCGGCTAGGGAACGCGGTCTGTCAATATAGGATACCGGACCTGCCTCGGGTCGCTGGCCATCGTGTGCTTGAAGGTCGCTGGCCTGAGGAAGCTTTAGCGCTGGTAATGGAGCGGCAATGTAACTAACACGCTTCACGCCCTGAGACATGGGCGATGTTCCCGAAATGCACGCCCGTTATGGGTGCTTGGGAAGGGCCTTTCCCACATGAAAAACGCCCCGCCGGTACATCCGCACTCGGCGCGCCTACCGCACCTGCTATGTGTCGAGGCGTCACCCAGCATCTTTCCTGGGCTGATATCCATCGGCTCGTCGGCCTGATCGGCGCGTCGCGCTTACAAAACCGAGGACGACGCAGATCGAGGTCACTTCCGCCTGCGACAGGCGACAATGAGCTTTCCCATGTACCGGGGTCGCGCGGTCCAATCCCCACCGCAGTCTCACGTGCGGGAGCAGCATCCAGCAGTGTGACCACGCGCTCCCCCTTCTTGTATTGGTGGGCAAGGCAGATCGCCGTAAGAGCAGAAGACGCAGCAATCCCCCGCCTTCGGCTTGAGCAGCGCGCCGCAGCCCTTGCATTCATAAAAGAATTGGCAGGCATCCGTTGGCATCGTCTCCGTCGACTGATGGCCGCACGATGGGCAGGTGATCGTCGAGACGAGTTGCATTTCAACGCCCCCGAACGAGCTTGATGAGCATTGGGTCGATATAGCTCCAGCTTGCAGCCGCCAGCACGACGGCCGAGGCGCCTAGGAGCAGCGTTAGTGTTGCGCGTGAGCGTTCGGACGACGCGCAGCTCGAACCCGCAACGCAAGCATCAGGACGCTTCCACCACCATGCGCCCCATCCCCCAACAATGGCCAAGGCGCTGACGGATAGGAACGGGACGCGCCATTCAGCGAGCGATTCAAGGCCGCCGAAAACGCCCGCCCCCGCGCCAACCGCGGCGAGCCCGAGCGGGACGACGCAGCAGGAAGAGGCGATGACCGCCCCGAGACCAGCTGCCAACCCCAATGCCGCAAGCCACTTGGGCGCGGCCGGCGAAGCGGCGGGAGACGATGCGTTTGGCGTTGTTTCGTCTGTGGTACTGTCGATGGTCATGGTTCGCCCTTCCTCGATGGTTGGGCTATCCTGCACCCCGTAGCGGCTACGGGTGCAAGAGAAATAATCGCGCATGTCCAGGCAGCCCTTGACAATTGGAAGGCTTGCGGCGGCGGCGGGCGCCAATCTTGAGACCGTGCGTTATTACGAGCGCATCAAGCTCATGCCGCCGCCGGCGCGGACGGCGAGCGGGCATCGCGCCTATGAAGAAGGCCATATCCGAAGGCTGGCCTTTATTCGCCGCGCTCGCGAACTCGGGTTCAGCATCGAGCAAATCCGCACCCTGTTGGCTCTTGCCGAGCCGACCCGCGCTTCCTGCGCGGAGGTGCAAGAGGTTGCGCAGACGCATCTCGACGAAGTGCGGACGAAGCTCGCCGATCCCGCCAAACTTGAGCGCATTCTTGACGAGACGGTCGCCCGCTGTTTTGGCGAACCTGCCCCCACGTGTCCGGTGCTCGATATATTGACGACGCAGAAACGCGCATAGTTCCGATTTATACGACGGAGCAGCTGAGCCTCGAGGAACAGCGATGACACCGACTGACCAGCAAGCGCACTGGGAAAACATTTACACGACCAAGGGCGAGACCGAAGTTAGCTGGTTTGAGGAACCCCCCACTGAATCCCTTCGATTGCTCCAGCTTGTCGGCGCGCAGCCGTCATCGGCCATCATAGATGTTGGCGGCGGCGCATCCCGCCTAGTCGACAATCTTCTGGCGCAGGGCTTCGAGAACATCACCGTCCTGGACTTATCGGCCGCCGCGCTCAACTCAGCGCGTGCTCGGCTTGGCGACAAAGGCGAGGCGGTGAAGTGGATCGTGGCCGATGCGACGGAATGGCAGCCGAAAGATACATATGACGTCTGGCATGATCGCGCCGCCTTCCACTTCCTGACCAACGAGAAGGTACAGCAGGCCTACATCCAACGGCTCAAGCAGGCGCTCAAGCGCGGCGGTCACTTCATTATCGGGACGTTTGCGCTCGACGGCCCTGAGAAGTGCAGCGGCCTTCCGGTTGCGCGGCACAGCGCTGAAAGCCTTAGCGCGCTCTTAGCGCCTGACTTTGATCTGATTGATAGCCGCCGCCATGAGCACATAACTCCATGGCAGGCAGTCCAGAAATTTCAATTTAGTACTTTCCGTTACAATTTACGAAACACGATTTAGGCCAACATTCGTGGCCGCCCTCGCCGCCCTGGTCAGACAAGCGGCGAAGGTAAAAAGCTGGTGGGGGATGGCTTACGCCACGCCGTCACCCGCGAGGAACTCGTTATTGCTGATCCGGCCGCGCGGCGCGGCAATTACTCTACGGCCGGATAACCTTGGCCGCGATCATAAAATGAGTTGGGGCTTGCCATGGTAGTTTGCGGCTGACAGAGTAGCGAAATGCTCCGCTGCCTTCGCCTTTTGATCTCTGCGGTTATTCTCACTACAGCTTTAGCTGGGGGCGGAGCTTTTGCCGCGAAGATGAACCATGTTTGCCTTGAAATGAGCATGGACGATTGTCCCGGCCACGGCGGCGATGACGGCGCAGCACTCCCCATGTGCGCTGAGATCCTGTGCGGACCAAGTCAAGCAGCGCTTCCGCAGTTTCAACCACTTCTTGATGCCCTCTTTTGGGGGTATGCGCCGCCGCTGACTCCCTGCGATGACATTGAGTTCAGTGGATTACGAAGTCCGCCAGCTCTTCGACCTCCAATCGTCTAAAGCCGAAAGTCCAATCTCGCTCACGGTAGCGCCGCGAGCAGATTTGGCGCGACCTCAAGCGGTCGCTGCGGCTAGCCGAGGGGGATCGATATCCACGATCCCATTCCCGCAGGAACCAGCGCCGTTGTCGCATCGACGCGTGAGGCGCGATGATGTCCCTTGTCGGGATTGAGCGCAGCTCTGCGATCCGCACCCATCAGTGGGATACGGAGATAATCTGATGATGCTCGTGACCTCGGGCAAGGCGCGCTTATTCGCGCTGGTCGCGCTTGCCATCTTGAGCTCAGCGCCGCACGCTCGCGCCAACATCAACGACTACGAATTCCGACTCGTCGAAGCGCAATTCAAGACGGGGCGAGCGATCGTATCGGTGAGTCTCGTCCATAAGCCCGACGACAAGCCGGCGCCAAACTCGGTGATCTTCGCGATGCGTCTCGACATGGCTCCAGATGGCATGGAGACGATGACCAGCATGATCGAACCGGCGCCAAGCCCCGATCCCGGAGTTTATCGCTTCAAGGTCGATCTGACCGATGCGGGAACGTGGCGGATATCACTCGCTGCAAAGGTGCAGGGCGAGAGCGGCACGCTCCAGAGCCGACTAATTCTAAAGGTGGCGCCATGAATCGAAGACGGCGCCTTCGCGCCATCTCATTTGTGGGGTCGGCGGCAATATTGATGTGCTCAACATCGCTTTCGGCGACCGAACGAAACTTGCTAGGCGCCTCCGTCGAAAGTGTTGTCGCGCTTGCAAAGCAGCTAAGCCCCGAACTGGCGGCGGCCGCGCTAGATGCCGATGCGGCAGCGCATCGAGTGGGCGCGGCTGGTGTGCTCGCCGATCCGACGGTAACGCTGCAGGCGTGGGACGTGAATGGACGCGGCGTCGGCCAACGTTGGATAGGCGCCGAACAGGAATTCAAACTTTGGGGCAAACTCGACCTGGAACGCGGCGTGGCAGAGGCCGACGCCGAGGCTGCGAGGCATCAGAGCCGCGCCGTCGCCACAGATTTGATCGCCCGCGTCAAAACCGCCTATGCGCAATACGGCGCCGCGCATCGGGCGGTCGACCTTTCGCTTGGATTAAAGCGCCGGCTCGATGAGATCCTCGGTTTGTTGCGCTTGCGTTATGGCGCGAGCTCGGTCGACCAACAGGAAGTGATCAAGGCCGAGATCGAGGCGGCGACGGCTGAAACAGAGGTCGCGCGTCGTCAGGGCGAGGCTAAATCCACCGCCGCTCGCTTAAACGCCCTGATCGGCCGCGACTCGCTAGCGCCGCTCGCTGTTCCCAGAGGCTTTCGGCCGCTGAAAGCAAAGCTGACGCTCGCCGGCGTTCAGGCGCTCGCGAGAGCCGCCAATCCAGCCCTCGCCACGACCAGCGCGCAAGTCCGTGCGGCGACCGGAACGAAGGAGCTTACGGACCTGAATTACTACCCAGACGTTAAGGTTGGCGCGAACTTGGTGCAGCGTCCCACCGGCGACAATAGCGGCATGTTCACGCTCGGCTTCAAGGTGCCGCTGCAATATGAAGCGAAGGACGCCGAACAGCGCGCCGCCAGTTCACGACTCGGCGCCGCGCAGATGCGCTACGACGCCATCCGAATTCGGCTCGACGGCGATGTCGCCGAAGCGTGGTTCGGGCTGGAGGCGGTGCGCAAGGCGATCCGCATTGTCGAACAACGCCAGCTTAATCCGGCGCGCCTGTCGGTAGAGACGGCGCGAAGCGGCTTTGCGGCCGGCGCCGCCGACTTGGCGACGTCTCTGGAAGCTGAACGACGCGTGCAAGCGATCGAACTCGAAATCCTTAAGCTTAGAGTCGAAGAGCAAGCCCGATACGCTGAGCTTGAACGTCTGGCGGGAGGCTCTCTATGACTCGCCGTCACATCGTTATTCTTTTGGGCTTTGCGGTCGTCGCGGCCAGCCTCGCTTGGTTGGTCGAGGGACGTTTCAAATGGGTCACACCTACAGGAACGCTGGGCGACGCCGGGCCTAACATCTCGGATAAGGCGCCTGCAACGACGGGCCCGATCATTTACTACAGAGATCCCGACGGTCGCCCATCCTATTCCTCGACGCCCAAGAAGACATCGGCAGGCAAAGATTATCTGCCGGTGCGCGCCAGCGAGGATGTGAGTTTCGAGGACAAGCCTCCTGCAGGCGCCGCCAAGATTGGCGGCGAACGACGCGTGCGCTTCTATCGCCATCCAATGGGCCTGCCCGACACATCGCCCGTTCCCAAGAAGGACGAGATGGGAATGGATTACGTACCCGTCTACGAGGACGAGGCGGAGAACGGCGCGACCATCACGATCAGCCCCGGAAAGCTGCAAAAGACCGGCGTTCGCTCCGAACCCGTCCAACGCCGGACGCTGAGCGTCCCTGTTCGAGCGACGGGCAGGATCGACTTCGACCCGCGACGTATCTCGATCGTCTCCCTGCGCTTCGAAGGCTTCATCGAATCGGTCGGGAAGTTTGCGGAGGGCGATTACGTTCGCAAGGGCCAGACGCTGATGCGCGTGTATGGGCCGAATCTTTCGAGCGCAGCCGCCGAATATGTCGCCGTCCTCAACATGCGGCGTGGCGGCGGGATCGACGCCCAGCGTCTGGAGGGAGCCAAGCGGCGGCTCGTCAATCTCGGCCTCGACGAAAGCGCCATCGCCGCGATCGGGCGCGCCCGCAGCGTTCCACGTGTGATTGCATGGCCCGCGCCGCAAGACGGCCATGTCCTGGAGCGGGCGGCAATTAACGGCATGCACGCCGCGCCAGGCGACATGCTGTTTCGCATCGTCGATCATTCCCTAGTTTGGGTGCTGGCGGACCTCGCCGAGCGAGACATCGCCTTGATCAAGCCCGGACAAAAGGTCGACGTGCGGCCACGGGCTTACCCAGATCGAGCCTTTAAGGGGCAAGTCGCTCTGATTTATCCCCATCTCAATATGGAGACACGAACGGCGCGCGTCAGGATCGAACTGCCGAACCCCGACGGGTTGCTGCGGGGAGATATGTATGCCGAGGTCGAGATCGCAGCCGGCGGAAACGAGAAGGTGCTAACGGCGCCCGAAAGCGCCGTCATCGACACCGGTAAGCGGCAAGTGGCGATTGTCGACAAGGGCGAAGGACGCTTCGAGCCGCGCGAAGTCAAGATCGGCCGGCGCGGCGAAGGCTTCGTCGAAATCAAGAGCGGCGTGAGCGAAAACGAACGCGTGGTTACGACCGCGAACTTCCTCATCGACGCCGAAAGCAATTTGAAGGCGGCGTTACGAGCTCTCGACCAAGGGGAGGCGGGCAAGTGATCGCCCGTCTCATCGCCTGGTCGGCGCGCAACCTTTTGCTCATATTCGTGGGCGCTGCCTTCGCGGTCGCAGGGGGCGTCTATGCCTTGCGCACACTGCCACTCGACGCCATTCCCGATCTCTCCGATGTGCAAGCGATCGTTTATACGGAATATCCGGGCCAGGCGCCGCAAGTCGTCGAGGATCAAGTCACTTATCCGCTCACCACTTCGATGTTGACCGTTCCGCGCTCCAAAGTGGTGCGCGGATTTTCATTCTTCGGCGTATCCTTCGTCTACGTCATCTTCGACGATGGCGTCGATATTTATTGGGCGCGCTCGCGCGTCCTCGAATATTTGAGCGCGGCGAGTAAGAGATTGCCGGCGGGCGTGACGCCCGTTCTTGGTCCCGATGCGACGGGCGTCGGCTGGGTCTATCAATATGCGCTCATCGCCAAGGATATGACGCTCGCCGAATTGCGCTCGATCCAGGACTGGACGATCCGCTACGGCCTCGCCAAGGCTGAAGGCGTCGCTGAGATCGCGAGCGTCGGCGGCTTCGTCAAGCAGTATAATGTCGTTGTCGATCCTAACCGACTACGCGCGCTCGGCATTCCACTGTCGAAAGTGCGCGGCGCCATCCGCGCCAGCAATGCCGATGTCGGCGGTCGCACGGTCGAACTTTCCGAATTTGAATTCATTGTGCGTGGACGAGGCTATCTGCGCAGCGTGAGCGACCTGGAAAGTATTGTCCTGCGCGTCGAAAACGGCACACCACTTCTCCTGAAGGATGTCGCGCGCGTCGAGCTCGGCCCCGACGAGCGGCGTGGCGTCACCGAACTCAATGGCGAGGGCGAGGTTGCGAGCGGCATCGCGCTACAGCGTTATGGCGCCAATGCGCTCACAGTGATCGACAATGTCAAATCGACCCTTGCGCAGATGGCGACAAGCCTGCCCAAGGGCGTTGAGATCGTCTCGGTTTACGACCGCTCCCAGCTCATTCATGCAGCCATCGAGACGCTCAGGAGCACACTTGTCGAAGAAGGCGTCATTGTCGCTCTCGTCTGCGTCGTCTTTCTAATGCATGTGCGCAGCGCACTCGTCGCCATCATCATGCTTCCCGTTGGCGTATTAATGGCTTTCGCCGCGATGAAGACGCTGGGAATCGGCTCCAACATCATGAGTTTGGGCGGCATCGCCATCGCCATCGGCGCAATGGTGGACGCGGCCATCGTTATGATTGAGAACGCGCATAAGCATCTGGAGCGCGCGCTTCCCGACAAGCGGCGTATCGAGATATTGATCGATGCTGCGACCGAGGTTGGCCCCGCGCTGTTCTTCAGCCTGTTGATCATTACGGTTTCGTTCCTGCCGATCTTCACGCTCGAAGCGCAAGAGGGGCGTCTGTTCAGCCCGCTCGCCTTCACCAAGACGTTCGCTATGGCGGCGGCGGCGCTTCTTTCCGTGACACTCGTGCCGGCGCTGATGGTCGTCTTCGTGCGCGGAAAAATTGTTCCCGAGGCGAGGAACCCCATCAATCGCGCACTCATTTGGCTCTATCGGCCGATCATACGTCTGGTGCTCAAAGCGAAAGTCGCCACTATTCTGCTGGCGCTGGGCGCGCTAGCGCTGACCATCATTCCGGCCCACCAGCTCGGTAGCGAATTCATGCCGGCTCTCAATGAGGGCGCGCTCCTTTATATGCCAACGACGTTGCCGGGACTCTCGGTCACCAAGGCCGCCGAACTCCTGCAAACGCAGGACCGCATCATCAAATCCTTCCCCGAAGTTCAGTCCGCCTATGGCAAGGCCGGGCGCGCCTCAACTGCGACCGATCCGGCGCCGCTCGAAATGTCCGAGACCGTCATCCAATTGAAGCCGAAGGATCAGTGGCGTTCTGGAATAACGATCGACAAGCTCATTGCAGAAATGGACGCGGCGCTGCAATTTCCCGGCGTGTCCAACGCCTGGACCATGCCGATCCGAAACAGGATCGACATGCTGGCGACCGGGATCAGAACGCCGATCGGCGTCAAGATTTTCGGCCGCGACCTGTCGCAAATGGAGGACCTGGCGCGCCAAGTCGAGTCCGTCCTGAAGCGCGTGCCCGGAACGTCGAGCGCCTACGCCGAACGCGTCATCGGCGGCTATTATCTGGATATTGTTCCCGACCGCGCGATGCTCGCGCGCTACGGCCTGATGATCGGCGACTTGCAAGAGGTTATCGCGACGGCTCTTGGCGGCGAGACCATAACTACGACCGTCGAGGGGCGTGAACGCTATGGCGTCAATATTCGCTATCCGCGCGACTTTCGTTCGGATCCGAGGGCGATCGCCAGCGAAGTGCTGATCGCCATGCCGGGCGGCGGGACGGTTCCGCTCGGCGAGGTGGCGAGGGTGGAACTCGTTCGTGGTCCTACTTCGATCCGCACCGAAAACGGCCAGCTCGCGGTCTATATCTTCGTCGATATTCGGGACCGCGATCTTGGCGGCTATGTCGCGGAAGCGCGTAAATCGGTCACAGAAGCGATCGAGTTCCCGCCCGGGTCTTATATCACGTGGAGCGGCCAATTCGAATATCTGGAGCGCGCCGACGCGCGCATGCGGATCGTCGTGCCCCTGACGCTGCTCGTCATTTTCCTGCTGCTCTATCTGAATTTCCGCCGCTTGACCGAGACATTGATTGTCATGCTGTCGCTGCCGTTCGCGCTGGTCGGCGGCGTGTGGCTGATGTGGTGGTTGAACTTCAACATGTCCGTCGCGGTGGCGGTGGGTTTCATCGCGCTCGCCGGCGTCGCCGCCGAAACCGGCGTCGTCATGCTGATTTATCTCGACCAAGCGATGCGCGAAATCAAGACTGCACGTAACGTCTCGCGCGTTGCTTTCACGAGAGCCGATTTGCATGAGGCGATCATGCTCGGCGCTGTCGAACGTGTGCGGCCGAAGATGATGACGGTTGTCGCGATCATGGCGGGGCTTGTGCCGATCCTCTGGAGCACGGGCGCAGGATCAGAAGTTATGCAGCGTATCGCCGTTCCGATGATTGGCGGGATGGTGTCTTCGACGGCTCTGACGCTCGTTGTCATTCCGGCGATCTATGCGCTGATCAAGGGGTTTGGCCTGCCTCAAATAAGAGAGGTCAAACAGGAGTTGGGAGGAACTATCCGCGCAGCTCCATAAAGCAATGACAACGATCTTCAGAGGAGGAAGACCAATGCTTAGACTTCCTATTGCCTTAGCGACGATGCTGGCCCTATCCATCCCCGCGATGGCCCACCAAACCCAAGCACGCGACCCGCAGATTCACGGAATGGTCCCAGGCGGCCATGGCCGGCACATGCATCGCGATTGGAGCACCCCCGGTCAACACAGACATAATGTGTGCTGGCACCGCCATCATGGAAGATGGGTATGGGTCTGTCGCTGACCGAGAGAGCTTCGTGATCGACCGCATGTCCAATGCGAACCTGGCGTAAGGCAATCTCCATCGACAATAATAGAACGACCCGACAGTCGATTTGCTGTCGGGCCGCATTCCCTAGGTAAGCATAGGAGCGCTGGAGGTCTCATCGCGGCGAGATATCACTCAAGGAATCTGCGTCCTCACAATCGCCGAGCAAGAATGGCGGACCACATCGAGGGATCAGCAGTTCCGCCGTAAACTTTGTGTTGCGAGGCCTTCCGAGACACGATGCGCGATGACGACATAGCCCGAGCGGGAAACGCTGCGGTCGACGGTGGCGTTGCCGTGACCGAAGGAACCGCCATTTCTGGAAGCGCGGGGCCGCATTACCTAGCGAGCGACGACGATCGACGTTGCGCAGGGGACGACGAGATCAATTAGGATGCCGTTCTGATGGCGTAAGAGAAGGATGATCCGCGTGGCCCACGAGCATCGGCATGATCACGCCTCTCATGAGGAATCGACATCCGCCCGCGCCGGCGGCGCGACCGAAGATGCAGCTCACGGCGATACGCACGCGTCGAACGTCATCTACACATGCCCGATGCATCCGCAAATTCGCCAGATCGGCCCCGGCAATTGTCCGATCTGCGGCATGACGCTCGAGCCGCTGGTCGCTTCAAGTGAAGCCGAACCGACCGCCGAACTCGTAGATATGACCAGGCGGTTCTGGATCGGGCTGGCGTTGGCGGCGCCGGTGCTCGTCTTGGAGATGGGCGACCATTTATTCAATCTGCATCACTTGCTAGCGCCGCAGGCGTCGAACTGGCTACAGCTCGTTTTAGCGACCCCGGTCGTGCTCTGGGCCGGCTGGCCGTTTTTTGTTCGAGGCGCGCAGTCGCTCGTGACGCGCAATCTGAATATGTTCACGCTCATCGCCATGGGAACTGGCGTCGCCTGGATTTACAGCGTCGCCGCAACAATCGCGCCGTCTCTTTTTCCACCTGCATTTCGCAACATCGACGGCTCTGTCCCGATCTATTTCGAGGCGGCGGCGGTGATCACCGTCCTTGTTCTGCTTGGACAAGTTCTTGAATTGCGCGCGCGGGAACAGACCGGCGGCGCCATACGCGCGCTCCTCGATCTCGCGCCAAAAATGGCGACTCGGATTAACGCTGACGGATCCGACGAAGAGATTGTGCTGGATCTTGTGAAGGTCGGCGAGCGCCTGCGCGTCCGTCCAGGAGAAAAGGTTCCTGTGGACGGCGCACTCGTCGAGGGCCGCAGTTCGGTCGATGAGTCCATGGTCACCGGCGAATCCATGCCGGTGACCAAGACTGCAGGCGACAACGTCATTGGCGGCACGCTCAATCAGACTGGCGGCTTTGTGATGCGCGCCGAGAAGGTTGGCCACGACACCGTGCTCTCAAGGATTGTCGAGATGGTCGCATCGGCGCAGAGAAGCCGCGCGCCAATACAACGCCTCGCGGACCAAGTGGCGGGTTGGTTCGTGCCCATCGTCATTCTCGTCGCCGTTCTTGCATTTCTTGCCTGGGCGATCTGGGGACCGGAACCGCGCATGACGTATGGCCTTGTTGCGGCGGTCTCCGTTCTCATCATCGCCTGCCCCTGCGCGCTCGGTCTTGCGACGCCGATGTCGATCATGGTCGGCGTGGGACGCGGCGCGCAGTCGGGCGTGCTGATAAAAAGCGCCGAGGCGCTGGAGCGCTTGGAAAAAATAGACACGCTGGTGGTGGACAAGACCGGGACGCTTACCGAAGGCAAGCCGCGCGTCACGGCCATCCGCGTCGTTGCGGGCATCGCAGAGAACGATCTATTGGCGACGGCGGCGAGTCTTGAACGCGCCAGCGAGCATCCGCTGGCGTTGGCGATCGTTCAGGCGGCAGCCGAGCGCGGGCTCGCGCTCAAGGGCGCGACGGATTTCGATTCCCCCGTGGGCAAGGGCGTCATCGGCCGGGTCGAAGGCAATGCGGTCGCGATCGGCAATCGTCGATATCTCGTGGAGCTCGGCGTCGATGCGACGCCGCTCGATAGCGACGCCGAACGCCTGCGGGAAGACGGCGCGACAGCGATCTTCGTGGCGATCAACGGAAAGATTGCTGGCGTCATCGCCATTGCCGATCCGATTAAACCGACGACGGAAGCCGCGCTGCAATCGCTGCGCGAAGATGGCGTCGCCGTGGTGATGCTGACCGGCGATAACTGGACAACGGCGCGCGCCGTCGCCAAACGCTTGGGGATCAGCGAGATCGAAGCTGAGATCCTCCCGGAGGACAAGAGCAAGGTCGTGAGCCGCTTGCGCGAGGCGGGTCGAATCGTCGCCATGGCGGGAGACGGCGTGAATGACGCCCCTGCCTTGGCCGCCGCCGATGTCGGCATCGCCATGGGAACCGGAACCGATGTCGCGATCGAAAGTGCGGGGGTGACTTTGCTGAAGGGCGATCTCGGAGGCATCGTGCGTGGCCGACGTCTCTCCAAGACAACGATGCGCAACATCCGCGAGAATCTGTTCTTTGCATTCATTTATAATGCCGCGGGCGTGCCCATTGCGGCTGGCGCGCTCTATCCGATCTTCGGGCTACTTTTATCGCCGACGATCGCCGCCGCGGCGATGGCGCTGTCATCAGTCAGCGTCGTCGTTAATTCCCTGCGACTGAGGCAAGCGGAGATCGAACCTAAAGCCAAAATCGAGATGCCGCCGTTCTCGACCTAAGCAGAAAGCTTTGGGTTATCCGGCACGACGAGTGGAAGGCGCGCTATTGTTGTCTGAGCACGACCGGCTTTGCACTGCGCTGCCCGAACACCACACTAAGAACAACTACCGCAACTGGCCGCGGAGGGCTCCTGCGTCTATCACTGCGTCCAAGAGAGATTGGAGAATGCGAAAAATCGCGCTACTGATCGTGTCACCGCTGTTTGCCGCGGGATACGCAGGTCATCATTTCTATCCCAAGCACTTCCATCAGGATTACGGCATCACCGAAGCTTGGGATGATGCGGCCCGAGGCCTCGCTCAAAGCCCACGAGCTCCCTCCGCATAAGGCAGCCTTAATTTACCTTCGGATTCCGACCGTCAGCCAATATTCTCGCGGCACGCAGACGCCGAGATCATTTCGAAACCCCTCGTGGAAGGCGACGAAATCGCGCTCCAGCTCCGAGCGCCGCGTAGCGTCGAGATTTTCCGCGAGCGAATGCGTCGGTCCGTAGCCCGTCGAAAACGTTTTCCACGCCGCTTCGCCGCTCGGCTCGCGGTAGAACGAAGTTCCTTTTTCAAATGCGAGGTCGAAATTGGCGCCAAGCAATTCATTGATACGCTCCGTTTTTCCCCATTCGAAAGGCGACGGCGGCGCGGGCGTTGGCGGCGGCGGCATATAGGGCTTCATCACCAAGAACATCTTGAAGAGATTGCTGTCGGACAACCAGGTGGTCAATGCGATGCGTCCGCCCTTTTTGCAAACGCGCGCCAGCTCGGCCGCGGCGGCCTCCGGACGGCTTGCGAACATCACGCCACAGGTTGAAATGACGGCGTCGAATTCTCCCTCTTCGAACGGCAGACTTTCTGCGTCTCCAATTTCATAGGCAATGTCGAGTTTTTCGCTCTTTGCGCGTTCGATCGCGGTCTCGATGAGCTTCTCGCTGATGTCGACGCCGGTGACGTTCGCGCCTCGCCTCGCGAGGACGCGAGATGTCCAGCCGGTTCCAGTCGCAAGATCAAGAATGCGTTCGCCGCGCTTGGGATCAAGGCGCAGCACGCAGTGTTCGATCGAATCGGCGATGCCGCGGCTGATATCTTCGTAGTGGGCGCCGCCAGAGTTCCACACAGCTGCCGACTTTTGGTTGTGAGCCTGGATCACGCCGGTCATCTTTTCCTCCCTTAAGTTTGTTTTTCTCGACGACGGTCATTCATCAGGCCTCGGCGACGATCGGCAATCCCGCGGCGCGCCATTCGGGCAGGCCGTCCTCCAGACAGCGGGCGTTGAAGCCGCGCCTGCGCAACAACGCCGCCGCCTCGAAGGAAAGCACGCAAAAACGCCCCGGCAGTAAGCGACGACTTCTCGCGACGGATCGAGTTCGTATAGCCGCGCTTCCATCGCTTTCAGTGGAATTTTCAAGGCATTGGGAAGATGGCCGAGCGCAAACTCGTCTTCCGGCCGCACGTCCAGCACCGTGTCCGACCCGTCGCGGATTCGCTGGAACAGCTCGTCGCGCGGTACGGGCTCCAGCCTTTCTCGGTCATTGAAATAGCGGCGCATGATGCGTTCGACTTCCGCGACTTTGCGTTCCGCCAACCGACCGAGCGCCGCCAGAAGATCGAGCGCGGCTTCATCGGCAAGCCGATAGTAGACGAATTTGCCGTCGCGTCTCGCGCCCACCAGGCCGGCGCGGCGCATGTGCTGGAGATGCTGCGAGGCGTTGGCGATGGAGAGGCGGGTTGTCATTTCCTATTCGGACCGCCCGCGCGCACCATCGGCAACACCAGTCTGTTCGAGTCGGGGAGGCGAATGAACCCGTGGGAGGTATAAAATCCCGCCGCCGTTTCATCCAAGGCGTCGACGACCACCATTGAAGACCCCACCGTGCTGGCGCTCATAAACGCTCGTTGCAATGCGTCGGCTAAAAGGATCGAGCCCAAACACTTTCCCTGGAGATCCTTCGCCACCGCCAACCGGCCAATCAGCGTTGCGCTGACGAGCGGGTATCGGGGAATGAATTTTCTGGCTGCATCGGGCACCTCGCCCTGAGCAACGGTCATGGCGCAAAGCGTGTAATAACCAAGAACACGCTCTGGTTCGTTGGTTCTGGTCAAAATAAACACGGCGTTGGCGTGCCGGCGAACGTCTTGCCCAGCTTGCGCTTTGAAATAGAGATCGAGGCTCTCGACCCCGCAGGAGAAGCCCCGTCGATCATGCTGCTCGGCAAGCAAGTCAATCCGAAGATCGGCCGACGGCTGCTTCGCCATTCACCGTGTGACCCGACGCTTATGCTCGGCAAAGGCACGTTGAAGTCGCTCATTCAACACAGGCGGGTTGACCAGGGCATCAAAAAAAACGCCCCGATCACGGTCAGAGAGCACAAGCATTTCGTGTTCCGCTATCGTCTTGCGGGCAGCTTCCGTGAGCGCGGCCATACAAAAATCTGTCAACTTCCGCCGCTCAAGCTGCGCGGCGCGCTCGATCAGAGCCTTGGTCGGTTCGTCGACTCGAAATCCGAGGCGTTCCTCCCGCAGCCGCCGGTCTTTCTTCGCTGTCGTGGCCATATTCATGCCTCCCCCTAATTTGTACGTCAATTTGACGAACATTTCAAGGCCGGGTTCAGCCACGCATCAATCTTTCGCGGTTAACTCTCAGGTCCTTATCGTCCCGCGCTGGTTTTCATCCGATCCAGGCTCTTCTGGAATCGTGGGGTCGCGCCGTTGTGGCAACGCGGGACATAGCGCGTCAATTGCCGTGATCGCCTCAGAAAGCTTGGATCGCACTTGATACAATTCGGCTCCAACCAGCATTGACGACCGACCCGCCGCCGTAAGGAAGTACATCATCACGCTGTCCGAATGGCGCGCCAGCGCGATGAGGTACGGTCCGCTTGGGCCGTGCGTTCCGGCAAGCCAATGTTTTACAGTCCGTTCGCTGGCGCCGGTCCAGTTCATCACTGTTTTAACGGCTTGATGCGTCGAACCGAGTTCGCTTTTCAGCGCCCTCGCTATCGCATTTTCAAATTTCTCATTGAACGCAGGTTCTTGCGATCTCCAGTGTAACTTCTTGCCCTTTTTCGGCAACATCTTCCGCATCCTCCCCGATTAAGCTCATTAAGATGCGGAGACGGGTGGCGCAGTCTGAACGAACATTTCTTCGTTCACGGTGATCTGATGCGTTTCCTCGAACCCCCAGTGGGCAGGGTGTCGCGTCGTGACAAAGCCAACCCGACACCTCGGTTTCGAACCACCAAGACTCGAGAAGGGAACCCGGGCGGCTGAGTATGTCCGCATGTCAACTGACCATCAAAAATATTCGACCGAGAACCAGTCAGATGCGATCCGTCGCTACGCCGCCGAACGATCGCTCGATATCGTCAGAACCTATGCCGATGCGGGCAAGAGCGGTCTCAACATCGATGGACGAGACGCGCTGAAGCGCTTGATCGAAGATGTGGAGAGCAAGCGCGCTGATTTTGAAACGATACTCGTTTACGACGTTAGCCGATGGGGTCGCTTTCAGGACGCCGATGAAAGCGCCTTCTACGAGTACATCTGCAAGCGTTCCGGAATCACTGTCCGATATTGCGCGGAACAATTTGAAAATGACGGAAGCCCGGTCTCGACGATCGTAAAAGGCGTGAAGCGAGCCATGGCAGGTGAATATAGCCGCGAACTGTCGACTAAAGTGTTCGCCGGCCAGTGTAGGCTGATCGAACTCGGGTTCCGCCAAGGCGGTCCGCCTGGATTCGGATTACGCCGCAGGCTCGTCGATCAAACCGGAGTTCCAAAAGCCGAACTCTCGCGAGGAGAACATAAAAGCCTCCAGACAGATCGCGTCGTTCTTGTTTCCGGCCCCGACGCCGAGATCGCCGTGGTTCGGGAAGTTTATCATCGCTTCGTCGAAGAAAGCCTGTCGGAGCGCCACATCGCCGATGACCTCAACGTGCGAGGAATCACGACCGATGCGGGACATCCCTGGACGAGAGGAACCGTTCATCAGATTCTGATCAACGAAAAATACATTGGAAATAATGTTTGGAATCGCGTGTCTTTCAAGCTGAAAAAGAAGCGTGTCCGAAATCACCCCGATATGTGGATTCGCTCAGATGGGGTATTTCCGGCCCTCGTCGACGCAAAGCTTTTTTCAGAAGCACAAGAAATCATTCGCGCACGATCTCTTCGGTTGTCCGATACGGAGATGCTCGACCTCCTCCGCCAGCTTCGAAAAAACGTTGGACTCTTGTCGGGCTTGATCATTGACGAAGCCGAGGGGCTTCCGTCGAGCAGCGCGTATCGAACACGGTTTGGCAGCCTCTTACAAACTTATCGTCTCATTGGCTATACGCCACGGCGAGACTATTGCTACATCGAAATCAATCGCCGCCTTCGCGCACTTCATGAGAACGCGATCGCCGCCATCGTGGAAAGTCTTCGGGGCGTCGGTTGTCAGTTGTCCAATGAATCGAAAAATGGCCTCCTGTTCGTCAACAACGAAGTTACTCTCTCGATCGTGATCGCTCGCTGTGCGCGCACCCATGGCGGCTCCTATCGATGGCGGTTGCGATTCGACGCTGGTCTCCAGCCCGACGTGACAATCGCGGTGCGCATGGACGCAGAAAACCGAACGCCTCTTGATTATTATCTGTTGCCTCGAATCGATATCGCGGCCGAAAAATTGAAGCTTTCCGAGGACAACGGCCTCGCTCTAGACGCCTATCGTTTCGATTCGCTTGATCAATTTGTTGAATCCCTAGCGCCCATCACGATCACGGAGACCGCGTGATGCCTGTCTCGCGCGATCAGAAAATCGAAATGATACCGATCAACCAGATAAATGTGCTCAATCCTCGTGCGCGCAACAAGCGCCTTCACCGCGAGATTATTGATAATATCGAAACGATTGGACTAAAGCGGCCGATCACCGTCAGTCGACGGTCGGGAGCAAGCGTGAATCGGTATGATCTTGTATGTGGAGAAGGACGTCTCGAAGCTTTTCGTGTCCTGGGCGCAACGGAAATTCCAGCGGTCGTCACCGACGCTTCCGAACCTGACTGTCTCGTGATGAGTCTCGTCGAAAATATCGCGCGGCGACAACATCGTCCCATAGACATTATGCAGGAGATCGGGAGTCTCCACGAACGAGGCTACTCGGACACTGAAATCGCTCAAAAGATCGCCGTATCCGCCAATTGGGTCGGCACGATCGTTGCGTTACTGGAGCGAGGCGAGGAGCGACTGTTAACAGCTGTTGAAACAGGTCTCATACCCGTCAGTTTCGCAATCGATATTGCCCGGGCGGATCACGCCGAAGTCCAGAACGTGCTTATGGACGCCTATGCCGCTGGAAAAATCAAGGGCAAGAAGCTCGTCGCTGTTCGCCGCCTGCTCGATCAAAGGGTGAAGCGAAGCAAGACCATCCGGGGCAACCCACCCGGCCGTAAGAGTCCTCACAAGAAGATCACTCCCGACGAGCTTATGCGGCTTTATCAACGCGAGGCTGAAAAGCAGCGCCTTCTCGTCAAGAAGTCAGACTATGCTCAGGCCAAGCTCCTTTTTGTCGTCGAGGCCCTTAAAGATCTGTTGACCGAGGCGGCCTTCACGACGCTACTTCGCGCCGAACGCCTCGATACGATGCCTCGTGCTTTAACGGCGCGAATTTCGAAGGAGCATTTGCATTGACCCACCGGGACGTACGAAACGCTCCAGACATCAAACTGGGCTTTCTAAGAGAAACGATAAAACTCACTCTCAATCAAATCGTCCCGCTCAAGACGCTGCGGCCTGGAACCAAGTCCGGGAAGAAATACACGCAGATCGTCAGTTCTGTGCGCGCGATCGGACTTGTCGAGGCGCCCGTGGTGACGCCGGACAAGAGACGCGCCGGATCGTATTACCTGCTCGACGGTCATCTCCGCATAGAAGCGCTCAAGGACCTTGGCGTCAATGAAGTTGAATGTTTGATCTCAACGGACGATGAAACATACACATACAATAAGCGCCTGAATCGGCTGGCCGCGGTTCAGGAGCATCGCATGATCGTTCGGGCGGTGGATCGGGGAGTTCGACCAGAGCGAATTGCGGAAGCCTTGCACCTCGATGTCGTGACGATCCGGCGTCGCTTTCGGATGCTCGACGGAATATGCCCTGAAGCAGTAGAGCTACTGAAAGATACGACATGCCCGATGATCGTCTTCGAAATCCTTCGCGAGATGGCCCCGATCCGTCAGGTGGAGGCCGCCGAATTGATGATCGGACAAAACAATTTCTCGTCGATGTTCGCAAAGGCGCTCCTGGCGGCGACGAACGAGAAACAGCTTGTCGATCCCCGGAAGAGGAAGCCCAAAGGGCCGAACACCATTACGTCCGATCAGATCGCAAAACTGGATCGCGAACTGACCAGCTTGCAGGTTCAAGTGAAATCGATCGAGGACAGCTACGGCATCGACAATCTCCATTTGACGTTGGCCAAGGGTTATGTCGCAAAGCTCCTCGGGAACGCGCGGATCGTTCGATGGCTGGTTCAGAACCGACAGGAATATTTGAATGAATTTCAATCGATCGCTGAAATCGAGAATATCGGCACTGGAAAAGCAGCCGCCGAATGAAGATGAAGGGGACCCGGACCCGAAAGCGCGGGGACCGCAGGAGACGCCGCACTGTGGGGCGGATCAATTGTGGTGGCGGGGATGGTGGCGATCCCTCCGGAGCCCGCAAGGCTGGTCGAGCTTTCGCCGGCCGCGCTGGGCGCTGACCCAGTGTAATGATTCGGGCGCGCCGCTTGAGCTTCTAAAATGCTCGCGGCGCGTCCCCGGGAGCGACGCCGCATTCGCGCCAGTTGTGGCGCGCGGACCCGGACCAACAAGTTACGCATTCATGCTACAGTGAACTATATCGTACTCTAGCGAAAAATATCGCGCTCCAGAGGAGTAGCGGAGGAGCGCTACCGTCTTTCCCCACAACGACCAACTGTACGATATTGTCTTCGGGCGTGCGCTTGATTTTCCGGGCGAGTCAGATCGAGCTAGGCCATTCGCTGCTTCTGGCATACGACCACCATCTGCCGGTCGCGGACTGGGGCGATTTCCACGTTCGCCTTGATCGTCAGGATGGCGTACGCCTCAGGTCAGCGCACCGCTACGCGCTTGATACGTGTACACGAATACGCTATTTGTGTGTCACGTGGAGGCGCTCAATGACGATAGCGGATAAGGCTAAGCTCAAGGCCAAGACGAAGGCGCGGCGAGCGATGAAGGAAGGTATCACTCTCGAAGCGTTAGTCGATCGCCTTGGCGATCGAGCCGCCAGGGAATTCTTCAATCGGATCGACGGCACCCTTCGCGAGGGAACAGTAATCGTCGGCACCAGTGTACGCGATGCCCGTGTCGGCTTCGGTAAGGCGATGACCAGTAGCGTCAAGGTGGTCGTTCCGAGGCGTACGAGTGGCCGTAGGCGGAGCTCGGTCGATCCGTCCGAAGGATTTGTCATCATGAAGATCGACGATCTTGAGGCCGTCGTGCGCGCGGGTCAGGACGAGTTCGACTGGGGGCAGGCGTTCGCGCCGCGCGCCGGGCTCGAAGCCGCGACTACTACGCCGGTGCTCAAGCGCGGGTCCCGCGGTCGGCGTCACCTGCAGGTCTGATGTGTACCTGCTCGACACGCAACAGGTGATGGATCTGTTCAGTCGCGATGCGGCGAGACCCGTCTTCCAATGGCTCGAGGAGACCAGGCCCGGAAAAAGCGATCTTTTCGTGAGCGTCATCAGCCTGGGGCAGATCGCTCACGCCATCGAGGACATGGGTGTCACTCAGCGCAATCACTGGCGCCGTCTTTACCAGGAAGGACGTCGGGACTTCGAGCAGTCTGGTGGCGTCATCGATGTCGATGCCGCGATTGTGGACGTTTGGCAAGCCGGTCTTCGCGGCGATCGCCTGATTGATGTTCCCGATGCGGACGATGAACTCGGGGAGGATGATCGTCTGATTTTCGCAACGGCGATCGCCCGCGGCTATGCGCTCGTTACGAACGGGTCGCGGCAACTCCAGGACATCGCGGAGCGGACCACGCTCAGCATGATCGAGATATGAACAGCCGAAAACTCGATCCCGGCGAACTTCCCAGAGGGGAGCGGCGCGGGCGGCGCGAGCGACACCTTCTCGCCCTAACCGGCGGCGGTTACCGCGGGCTCTTTTCAGCCGAGATCTTGGCCGCGGCCGAAGCGGAAGGCGGCGTCCCGCTCGGCAAGCGCTTCGACATGATAGCCGGCACGTCCGTAGGTGGGATTCTCGCGATCGGGCTTGCCAGCGGCGTGCTGGCGCGCGATCTCGTGGCGTTCATGCGCGAGCATGGACCGGCGATCTTTCAACCTAGGCCGCTGTCATTCGCAGGCTTCTCCAAATCCCGCTATGGAAATGGTGGCCTGCAGCGCGCGATCGAGGCAGTCCTCGGAAAGCCCCGCGCGCAAAGGGCTTTTGCCGACATTCCCGTCCCGCTCGTGGTCTCCGCGGTGCAGGAAGGTACAGGCACACCGTATCTCTTCCGATCCAGCGCTGCGGCGACCGGAAAGGGAGACGAGGTCTCGACCCTCGATGTCGCGCTCGCAACCTCGGCGGCGCCGACCTATTTTCCCCCGCACCGGATCGGTGACCGGGTCTATGTCGACGGTGGTCTTGTGGCCAATGCCCCGGATCTGGTCGTTCTAACCGAGGCAGCGCGGCAATTCGGCTGCCGCATCGAGGAATGCCATCTGCTCAGCATCGGAACGGCTGGGGCGCCACGGGCCGGCGCCGTCGATGGCGCGCCTGGAAAGATTGGCTGGCTCGCCCGGCACGCCATCATTGACCTCATTATGACGGCGCAGGAGGCGCTGGCGATCGATCAGGTTCGGTGTTTGCATCCTGGCACGTTTCTTCGGATCGATGCCAAGCCGGCCCAACGGATCGAATTGGACGACACGAGCACCGTCGCGACGAAAACGATCATTGAGCTCGCGCAGAAGGCCATCGAGAACACCCGGCAGACGCAGGCCGCGGAGTGGCGGCGGTTTCTGGCGTACTTGGCTTGAACAATCGACCAGCGGTGGAGATCGTGCGGCTGTGGGAGGCTTCCCCCAGAGAGGGGCTGGCCGAGGCCGAGAATTCATGGGGGCTGATTTTTGGGTACTGAGATCACATTAGATGTTGGCAGCGTATCCCTCACCTATAGCAAGAATTTCTGTGGGATTGATCACGGCTCATTGTTCCAGGAACAGGATCGCAAGCGTGTTCGTGGGAAGCAGATCGACTATGATTATTTTGAGGAAACGGGAAAAAGTCCCGTGGCCATGGAGATGGCTCTCTCGCGTCCGTTGAAGGATGTCGTTCCCAGGCTCCAGTTGCTCGGCTTCTCGCTTGAACGGGTGAAGCGGGAATATGAGCGCACGGCAGAGGCATGGCGCGAGGAGCGGCGGTCTTTGGCCGACGATGAGCAAGAGCCCTTGCCGGACCTAATGAGCTTCGACGAATTTCGCCAGTTCGTGACACGGCATCCGCTCCGTAGTTTAGACGAAACGTTCGTCTCGGGTACTGGTAAAGCAAACGAGGCAAGTGTTCGCGGACGCTTCAACAACGAGGGGATCACCGCTCGACTCCCTCGCTATTCGCCTTTCGATTTCCAGGCATACTCGGAGCGAACCTATTTTGGCGAGCTTGTGAACATCATGCATCCATACTCGGTTATGCGCTTGCTAGCGGAATGCAAGGCGAACGAGGACGACGAGGTTATCTGGCACTATGGACCGCTGGTGGATGCAGGCTGGGCGAACGAAAGTGATTTCGTGCCGAACGCGCGGCGAACCGAGACCTTCCTGGTCGCCACTGAGGGGAGTTCGGACGCGCATATCCTTAAGCACGCATTTGGATTGCTTCGACCAGAGATCGCGGATTTCTTCCGGTTCATCGACGTTAGCGAAAGCCATCCATTTCCGGGCACCGGCAACCTGCTCAAGTTTGCGGAAGGGCTCGCGAAAATCGACGTGCACAATCAGGTTGTCTTCCTGTTCGACAATGACGCGGAGGGCTTTGATGCCCATCGGCGGCTCTCCAACCGCCTCCTGCCGGTCAACATGCGTGCCATCATGCTGCCTGAACTGGATCGGTTTCGCGCCTTTCGGGCGCGTGGACCTGAGGGGGTAAGCGAAACGGACATCAATCGACGGGCGGCGGCAATTGAATGCTATCTGGACCTCGACGCCGGAGGATTTCCCCCCGCGCAGGTGCTTTGGACCAATTACAAGAGGGAAGTGAAGGCCTACCAAGGCTCCTTGGAGCACAAGGAGTCCTACATCAAAGAATTCTTGAGGCAGACACCCGATACGCTGTCGGCAGGCTCTTACGACGCGAGCAAGATCAACACAGCGCTCGACGCCCTCGTATCCGAGTGCAGTTCCATCGCAGCAGCCACGCGGAACCCTACCGCGTAGATCGGTTCGATTCGCGTGATGGCGGTTCCAGTGAGTGGAGATACCCGAACGAAAATTGCAACGGATTGCAAGGCTAATGTTAAAAATTTCTCGTTCTCACCGAGCATATCATTACACCAATCACCATACCAAACCTGAGCCGTGACGATGCTATTCTTTGAAAATGAATGGAGGTTCGAGAGCCCCGGTAGCATTGAGCGAGACGTGGAAGCTGGCTTCCTCGATCTGATCAATCGCATCTGTGGTCAGGGCAATCGCCAAAACATCTTAGAACATTTCAAATCGCATTTCTCCGCTGCGGCAGGCCGTCCCCACCACGTCAGCAGCAATGCGAGTTGGGCGGCGAGTGATTTGGAAACAGAGATGAGCTACGCCGCCACCAATGCGCCGCTCTTCATTGAAGCTTTTTACAGCGCCTGCGAGGAGCTACAGCAGAGGCCAGACATCGCCCTGCCGGATATCGGCAGGATCAACCGCATTCTTTCCGATGCTGGTGCTGGGTATCAGATCGACCCACCGAATCTTGTCGCTACTCGTGTACACATTCCGATCGCGGTGCCGGAGCAGCCGCCCTCGCTCGACGTGCAGGCCCAAACCCTGATTGATGAAGCCCTTCGAGCCTCTGAGCGCGCTCTTGCTGAAGGAAATGGTCGGCAGGCAGTGCAGGAAGTCGTGTGGCTTCTGGAGACGATCGCCACTGCGTTTCGGAGCCCCGATATTTTCGACGGCAGCATTCAGGGGCGATATTTCAACAAGATCGTCCCTGAGTTGCGTCAGCGAGGGCGCGGGCATCAGGAACAAATTTTCGGGTGGATGATGACGCTGCACGGCTATCTATCTTCGCCGACCGGAGGCGGTGTCCGCCACGGCGTCGACCTGAAAGAGGGGCTGGCGCTTCAACTCCACGAGGCGCGGCTCTATTGCAATCTCATTCGCAGCTATCTGACCTTCCTGATCGCTGAGCATGAGCGGTTGAGCCGAGGCGGGGCTTGACCTCGCGGAGCCTCTCAGGAAGTTGCAACGCGCTGCAGCGAGGGTGCGGGCGTACCTCGCTATCACGCGCTCTTCATCACCTTGTTGAAATCTATGTCGTAGCCCGCCTCGTCCAGCTCCTTCGCAAGCTGCATCTTCCATGCGCCCGCGCTGTCCCATTTGACATAGGCGACGCCCACGTAGTCGGTCGCCATTTCGATATCGTCCTTGAGTAGGGCGCACACTTTGTCCCGACCGAGGCGTCCGACGAAGTATCCCAACTCAAGGATGACGTTCTGACGGGTGCGCGGCTTGTCCTCGGTTGTGTTCTTAGCGCGGCCCACGTCATCTGGGGTGAGAAGAACCACCGCGAAGCCGACGTTGCCGTGCTTGATAAGCCTCTCGGGGATCGTCATGCCCCCGTTGGCCTTCTCGTGAAAGATCACCGCCTCTGCGATCGAACGCCAGTTCTCTGTTGCCCCGCGTCAGTTTCCACGAATGCGGGCCTTCTTGGATATCGGTATTCATCGATAAAGTGAGAGTTCGGCCGGTTTTCCGTGACGGGATGGCAGGCGCGAGAGAGGCTCGCGTTGCCCGTCGTGGAGTCTTGGTTATGAACATCGATGTTGCGAGCACCGCGGCTGCGGGCGCGGGTTCGGCCGGGTTTGCCGACGAGAGCGGTTTCAAGGTGGATCTGTCACGCGGTCAGCGTATCGGCCGCGTGTCGTCGGAATGGTTTTCCCGTCCCGATGACGAGCGGTTTTTGTCCCTGTCGGAACTGTTCGTCGCCGTTCGCGGCCGCTCGGAGCGCAGCCGCACGCGGATGGTGGAGAGCGCCGAGATCCAGGTGGAGGCGCGCGGCGCCAACGCCGAGCACCTGACGCTGGCCTTGCCGGGTTCGGACGTTCCGGTCGCGCCGACGCACTGGTCCTTCGGGCAGCTTTGCAGTCTGGTCGGCGCGCCGTCGAGCTATTTGCGCGATCTCCCAGCGCCGCTCGCTGGCGTCAATCTCCAGCATGGCCTGCTGTCGCATCGTGCCGAGTTGATCAAAACGCTCGAAGCCGAGGGCGACAGGGCGGAGCTGCGCGCCGTCACCGGTCCCGATTATGGTCGTATCTGGGACCATGAACTCGTCGCCGCCGTGATGAAGATCGCGGGGAACGGAACGGGCGACACGCGCTGGAAAGTTCCTGGCGTCCTCGACTGGGCGACTATGACCCACAATCCCTTTGTCGACGTCTCCAAGGAGACGACGACGCTTTACGCCAGTGATCGCGACGTCTTTCTGTTTCTCGTCGACGATACGCATCCGATCGAGGCCGGCCGTCTGCCGAACGGCGATCCAGATGTGTTTTTTCGCGGCTTTTACTGCTGGAACAGCGAGGTCGGCTCGAAAACGCTCGGCATCGCCTCCTTCTATCTTCGTGCGGTGTGCATGAACCGGAGCCTTTGGGGCGTCGAAGGTTTTGAAGAGATCAGCATCCGGCACAGTAAATTCGCGGCGCAGCGCTTCGCCCATGAGGCGACGCCAGCGCTGACGAACTTCGCGCGTTCCTCGCCAGCGCCTTTCATCGCAGGCGTCAGAGCGGCGCGCGAACGCATCGTCGCCCGCAAGGACGAGGAACGGGAGGCGTTTCTGCGTAAGCGCGGGTTCAGCAAAGCCGAAACGGCCAAAGTGATCGCGACGGTTCTGAATGAAGAAGGCCGACCGCCGGAAAGCATCTTCGACTTCGTGCAGGGCATCACCGCGATCGCCCGCGCCAAGCCGCATCAGGATGCGCGCCTCGAGATCGAGGGCAAGGCCAAAGCGTTGTTGGAGCGCGCCGCCTGATCATCGTGACGCAATGACGCCGAGACCACGGTTCTCTGGCGCTGCGCCTTCCTCCTCTTATTTTTCGGCGTCGCCCTCAGAGTAAGAGGGCGGCGCTGCGCTTCGTGACGGGTTTCAGGTCGAGAGAAAGGCTTTCGGCCGCTCGTCGTGGAGTAACTTCCATGGCCAAGACGGTTCAGAAAATCCAGTTGAGCGCCTCGCGCGATATCCCCTTCAACAAGCTGGTGCTGTCGCAATCCAATGTGCGGCGCATCAAGGCTGGCGTTTCGATCGAGGAACTTGCGGAAGACATCGCCCGCCGCACGTTGTTGCAGAGCATCACCGTGCGGCCGGTGCTCGATGAGAACGGCGCCGAAACCGGCATGTTTGAAATCCCCGCTGGGGGACGGCGCTATCGTGCGCTGGAATTGCTGGTGAAGCAGAAGCGCCTGGCTCGCAATGCGCCGATCCCCTGCGTCGTGCGCACCGAGGGAACGCCGGAGGAGGACAGTCTTGCCGAGAATGTCCAGCGCGCCCCTTTGCATCCGCTTGATCAATTCCGGGCTTTTCTGGCGCTGCGCGAAAAAGGTCAGAGCGAAGAGGAGATCGCGGCCGCGTTTTTCGTCAGCGTCAATGTGGTCAAGCAACGGCTGCGACTTGCGTCCGTCTCGCCGAAACTGCTCGACATCTACGCCGAAGACGGCATGACGCTCGACCAGCTCATGGGTTTCACCGTCAGTTCGGACCACGAACGCCAAGAGGAAGTCTGGGAGGCGATCCAGCGCTCCTACAACAAGGAAGCCTATCAAATCCGCCGGCTTCTGACCGAGGGCGCCGTGCGCGCCAGCGACAAGCGGGCGCAATATGTCGGCGAAGATTACATCGCGGCCGGCGGCGCCGTCATGCGCGATTTGTTCCAGAACGACGACGGCGGCTGGCTGCAGGACGTTGGGCTGCTGGACCGGCTGGTCGCGGAAAAACTCGAACGCGACGCGCAAGCCATCCGCGCCGAGGGCTGGAAATGGGTCGAGGTCGCGACCGATTTTCCTTACGGCCATACATACGGCCTGCGGCACACCTCGGGAGAGCGCCAACCTCTGACGGACGAAGAAACCGCGACGCTCGACGCTTTGCGCGCCGAGGCCGAGCAGCTTGAAGAAGCCCACGCCGATGCGGACGAGATTCCCGAGGAAGTCGATCAGCGCCTCGGCGAGATCGAGACCGCGATCGCCGCGATCGAGGAGCGGCCGGTCAGCTACGATCCCGTCGAGATCGCCCGGGCGGGCGCGTTCGTCAGCATCGATGGTTCGGGCCGGCTGCGCGTCGAGCGCGGCTATGGCCGCCCCGAGGACGAAGTGTCGCTCACTGAAAGGGACGTTCCCGATCAGGAGAATGAGAACGAGATGAGCGCCTCGCCCTCATCAGCATTAGCCGCTTCCAAGGCTGTCGCGCCGAAGGGTGGCGCGGTTCAATCCGAGCCGGCGGAAGACGAGGACGTAGGTCTGCGGCCTCTGCCCGACAAATTGCACACCGAACTTACCGCCTATCGCACGCTGGCGCTGCGTGAAGCGGTGGGCAATGATCCCGGCGTCGCCTTTCGCGCGGCGCTGCATGTTCTCTGCCTGAAACTGTTCTACCATTACGGCTCCGACTCCTGTCTGGAGATCGAGCCGAAATCGGTTGCCTTCGGCGCGCAAGCCCCGGGACTTGGCGATACGCCGCTCGCTACTAAAGTCGACACGCGTCATCACGACTGGTCGCAGCAGCTTCCCGCCGATGCCGGCGATCTGTGGGACGCTTTGACGACCTTCGACGCCGGGACGCAGCAACGCCTCTTCGCCCATTGCATCTCGCTTACCGTCAACGCCGTGCATGAAGCCTGGAGCCGCCGGCCAAGGGCCATCGCTCACGCTGACCGTCTCGCACATGTCCTGTCGCTCGACATCGCCGCGACCGGCTGGACGCCGACCGTCGATAATTTCTTCGGGCGCGTGACCAAGGCGCGAATCATTGAAGCCGTGCGCGAGGCCAAGGGCGCCGAACAGGCGAAGCGCATCGAGCAGTTGAAGAAAGGAGAGCTGGCGCGGGAGGCCGAACAGATGCTCGCCGGTTCCGGATGGCTGCCCGAACCGCTGCGCACGCCGGGTCGCGCGCTGCATGGATCGGAGACGGCGAGTGTCTCAGACCATGCCGAAAGCACCGTCGAAGAAACGGCGGCGATAGAGCACGAAACGGCTATCGACGAAATCGTCGATGAAAGCGATGCTGGCGATGCGTCGGCGGACGAACCCCAGAACGTTGCCGCCGAATAGACCTCCCCGAGGCCGACCACGAGGGACTCGCCAGCCATGGCGGGTCCCTTTCGCTTTGGAGGGCGTACATTTGTCCAGCCCAGCATCAGAACTGGCGCACCGTCTCGCGCGCGAGGCCGAGGCGGTGTGCCGCCATTATCTCTCCAACGGCCGCCGCCACGGCAACTATTGGCTTGTCGGCGATGCGCGAAACACGCCCGGCCGCAGCCTGTTCGTTCGCTTGAGCGGGCCCGAAAGCGGCAAGGGCGCCGCGGGAAATTGGGTTGACGCCGCCTTGGGCGAACATGGCGATCTGCTCGATATTATCCGCAAGGCGTGTCGCCTCGACGACTTCCGGGATGTGGTCATTGAGGCCCGGCGCTTTCTCAGCCTGCCGCAAACGACGCCGGGTTCGGTCCACCCCCGAATTCAGGCAATCACGCCCATAGGGTCGCCTGAATCGGCGCGCCGCCTGTTCGCTATGTCGCAGCCGATCGCGGGCACTCTTGCCGAGGCGTATTTGCGCCATCGCGGCATTGCGGCGTTGCATGAGACCGCGAACCTGCGCTTCCATCCGCGCTGCTACTTCCGGCCCGACAATCGCTCGGCCGTTGAGACCTGGCCCGCGATCATCGCCGCCGTCACTGATCTCGACGGCAAATTCACTGGCGCGCATCGCACCTGGCTCGACCCGGCCCGCCACGACAAGGCGCCAATCGAGACGCCAAGGCGGGCGATGGGCAGTCTCCTTGGCCACGGCGTCAGATTCGGCATGGCGCGTGACGTCATGGCGGCTGGCGAAGGCATCGAATCCGTGCTGTCGCTTCGCTGCGTCATGCCCGCCATGCCGATGATGGCGGCGCTATCGTCCGCGCATCTCGCCGCCATCCTGTTTCCTGCATCGCTGCATCGTCTCTACATTCTTCGCGACAACGATGCGGCGGGCGACAATGCGTCGGCGATCCTGGTCGAGCGTGCAATCGCCGCCGGGATCGAGGCGATTATCCTGTCGCCGGCTTTTGACGACTTCAACGACGATCTTCGCCACCTCGGCGTCAACGAGTTGCGAACGGCGATCGGGGTTCAGATTGCGCCGGAAGACGTCGCCCGCTTCATGAGACTCCCGGCGTAAGCCGATAGCGACAAGATAGCCCGCGCGGATTCATGTCGGACTGGTCGCGTCGGCTCGGCGCGCTTTCCAAAATTGTCGGAGAGGACCGCGTCCCCGGCCTTCATAGAGGGCGACCTTTGCGGCAAGCGGTCCGAGCGCGCAATGGCTGCGGGCCGACTATTTTCCGTCGCGCCCTTGCGGGCGCTTTACAGCGCGAAACAAAATAGCCGGCCCTTCGCCATCCTTCGCTTTGCTTCGGCCCTTCGCGGCGCTTCGGATGCCAGCCCGGCCCACTCGCCGCCTTTCGTCGCCATGAAGGCCGCGAGGGGCGCGGTCGATCCGACGAAGGAATGCGCAAATGACGACCGACCGCGACAACCCAAGCTTCGAGCCACCGCAGTCTTCATCCCCGACCGATCGCGTTCTCGCCGAACTCCAGCTATACGGCCATCGTCCCTTCCAGGACGAACCCGACCCGAGGCCGCTTCCGCTCGCCCAAACGATCGCTGGCGCCGTCGCCGACATCTTCGACGCCCTCGTCGCCACCTTGGGCGACACCCGCCTCGAACCCGATCTTGAAGAGTTGCTCTGGTCTACCGTCAATCTTTTTCACCGCGCTATTGCCCGCATCGAGCGCGAACTCGACGACAATGAGCAGTCGCAGCGGCGCGGTCAGAAGGAACAGGACGGCTCGGAAATCCGCTCGGTGGAACTGGAGCGCCTCATCGCCGAAGGACAGACGCTCATCGAGCGGCGTGACAGCATGGAGCTGTTCCGCGATCACGCCGCCGACCAATTCGAGCGCCATGCTGGCTCAGCCTGGCGTCCGCGCTCAGGCTCCAAGGTCAACCATCGCGCGCTGACCTCGGCGATGATCGACAGCCGGGATTTTCTCGCCGCCAAACGAAAGTCCGAAAACGATGTTTTGCTCCCTATCGGACCAAAGGTAGCCTTCACCGGTGGGCTCGATTTCAACGATCATCGCGCGATCTGGGATCGGCTCGACAAAGCGCTGGCCAAGCACCCCGACATGGTGCTGCTGCATGGCGGCAGCTCCCGAGGCGCCGAGCGCATCGCCGCCTGCTGGGCCGACAATCGCAAGATCGCTCAGATCGCCTTCAAACCGGACTGGGCGCGTCACACCAAGGCGGCGCCGTTCAAGCGCAACGACCAAATGCTCGAAACCTTGCCGATCGGCGTGATCGTCTTCCCGGGCTCCGGCATCTCCGCCAACCTCGCCGACAAGGCGCGGAAGTTCGGCATTCCCCTGTGGAAATTCGAAGAGGGCGGCGCGTAAACGCCGCCAACTGCATCGCTGGTGGAGAGATGTGATGCGTGACGTGAGCGCTTATTCTATTCGAATTTCCACGTCATGCCTTACTGTAGCGCTCATATAGACGGTCGGCGTTGGACCAGTTGATTGCAGACATTATGGTCTTCACATAGTCGCCCGCCTTTGCGCCGAAATCCATCTGATAGGCGTGTTCGAACATGTCGAGGACGAGCACCGGATCGCCGCCGGCGATGATTTGGGTGTGATCGTTCGCCCAGGAATTAACGAGCCGCTTGCCATGCTTGTCATAGGCGAGAACGACCCAGCCGGAACCGCCGCCGAGCGCCTTGCCTATGCCCACGAATTCGGAGCGCCAGCGGTCGAACGAGCCAAAG
Organism: Methylocystis sp. SC2; assembly: GCF_000304315.1. NCBI lineage: Bacteria > Pseudomonadati > Pseudomonadota > Alphaproteobacteria > Hyphomicrobiales > Methylocystaceae > Methylocystis > Methylocystis hydrogenophila. The sequence goes on from NC_018485.1 coordinate 1,897,978, forward strand.
TCGCGTTCGATGGCGTCGTTGAGCGCCACGCCCGGCTTGTTCGCCTCGCCGAGGCCGGCGAAATAGACTTCATGCAGGATCATGGAATTGGTCGCGATCAGCTCCTCGCGCTTGAGGCCGTTTATCTGAAAGCCCGGCGCCTTGTCGAAATCGAGCCCCGCCAACTGTTCGGCGATCGCGTTCAATCGCTTGACGGCGCCGACGTAGTTGTTTTCGTAATGCGAGACGAGAATTTTCTCGGACAGACCTTTGATTTTCTGAGGATCGAAAGGCATCGGCGCGGCGACGTGAACCGCGCTCTTGCGCGTCGGTGCGGCCTTGTCTTCCGCCCGCGCCGTGTTTGCCGCGAGCGCCGCGCCAGCCGTTGCGACGGCGCCAATGAAATATCTTCGGTCGATGTCTTGCGTCATGTTCAGCCTCCTTGAGTTGTCGATAAATTCCGCGCGCTTACCTTTACGGAGTGCGCGCCTTCTCCCGCTTTGCGGTCGAAATCGTTGCGACGACGCGCGCCGGCTTCGAAGAGGGCGGCGCGGAAACGCCGCCCCGCAGCTTGGCAATTTCGACGAGCCCGCGTTGGACCTGCGGCGCCTTCCACTATCTTATACTTTTCAGGTCATTCGCGAATGGCCGACAGAAGGACGATAAAATGTCCAGCTTGAAGATCGTGTCCACTGCGGCGGCGCTTCTGATAGTGGCGACCGGGGCGCTCGCCGATCCTCTTCAACGAGGCGTCAAGTCGAGGAAGACGCATACATCTTCGCCGGCGGCGCAACCCACGGACAATGACGGCTATTACGTACCGTATGTCGTGGGCGTTGACGGCAAGAAATATCCGATCATGGAAATTCCCGGAAGCGTCACGGTCATCCCCCGGCAACTCATGGACGATCAGCAAGCGACGACGCTCGGCGACGCCTTGAGAAATGTTTCAGGCGTCACAGTCCGCGGCCGCTGACACGGCGCCAATTCAAGGCTTGCGAGTCCTTTGTCGCGCTGTGGCCTGCACTTCATCCATGGTCGGATTGGGGCGCACCGCGGATTCCCTTTCCGTCAAAATCAGCTATTCTCTCGCTCGCGCCATGGCGGAGGTGGAGGCGCGACCGTTCGACTTTTGTCACGGAGAACCGCCATGCTCGCCTTCGGCATTGTGTTCAACCTTATCGGCCTCGGCTTCTTTTGTTGGCTGCTGTTCGCGCTTGCGGTTCACGCCTTGCCGGTTTTCGTCGGCGTCACGGTTGGCGCCGCCGCGTTCCATAGCGGCGCGGGCGCCGTCGGGTTCATGCTGGTTGCGCTGGTTTCAGGCGCCGTCTCGCTCTTTGCCGGGCAAATCGCATTTGCGGCGACGCGCTCGCCTCCGCTCCGCGCGGCGATCGCAGCGGTCTTCGCGGCGCCGGCCGCTATCGCCGGCTATCACGTGGCCTTTGGTCTCGCCGACATCGGCGCGTCATCGGCGATTTGGCGAGAAACCTTTGCAGTGATCGGCGCCATCATGGTGGGCGGAACGGCCTGGGCGCGCATCACTCTCTACACCACGACCAACTTCGAACGGCGGCTTGCGGCAGGCCTGGATCATGTCCCCCCGCATGCCGGCGATCAGGAATCGGTGAGTTCGCCGCAACTCTTGTCCTGAACGCAGATCCCGGCGAAATCTCATCCGCGAATGCGACGCCGAAGATTTGCGACGCTCGGCGACGTTTCGACCGGGCGGACCCCTTCGGAGACTCACGAAGAGCGCCGTGACAGGCGTTCGAGTCGTTGTCCGTCAGGAACCCGGCGATTCGCCGCCCCGCCATTTGCTTCCGATTGCTTCTTTTCCTTCGCCTCGAGCGACAAACTTCTTGCGCAGATGTTTGCGCCAGCGCCACTTCTCCTTGTTGACGATGCTGTCCGAACCAACGCGACCATTGCAGCCTCTCTTTTGGCTTGATCTGGCCGAAGGACGGCTGCGCCTCGATCGCCTGAGACGCAACGGCGGAACTGCGACTTTCTTCCCCTGACGCTCGTCGAGCGTCATTCCTCGCGGTACAAGAAACTCGCTTTTCCGCCGTCCTCCGCTCTGCTTCGGCCCGCCGGCGGGTGCGTCGCCGATCGCCTTCGTCCTGTTGATCGCCATCGAGGCCGCGATGGGCGCGGGCTCGAAGACAGCAGATCACAGGAGAACTATCATGGCGAACATCGGCTCCTTCAAAAAGTCCGGCAACGAGTTCCAGGGCGAGATCGTGACGCTCAGTGTCCAAGCCAGAGGCGTCCGCATCGTCCCTGAAGCTAACCGGACCAACGACAACGCACCGAGCTACCGCGTCTATATCGGTCGAGTCGAGGTGGGCGCCGCGTGGTCGAAGCGTTCGACCGAAGGCCGCGAATATCTCTCGGTCAAACTCGACGATCCGAGCTTCAACGCTCCGATCTACGCCAACCTCTTCGACGACGAAGACGGCGAAGGTTACACCCTCATCTGGTCGCGCGGGCGCAAGGCCAACGGCGACTGAACGAACCGCCGCCAAAGTCCCGTCCGAGACATCGGGCGGGGTTTTCGTTCGCGTGCTGCCTGGCCGCGCCTTTCACGCCCTCCACCTCGCATGATTTTGCGAGGCCACAGAAATATCCAAAAAACATATTCTGCGCGCGCGCCGTTCACTCTCCGCGCATTTTCTGCTTTCGGGACTTCGACGGAGTCTCCGCGCCTCGTTTGCTCGACTTGACTGAACGCTTCTTCTCGCCTGCGCCATCCGCGACCTTGTCGCCGTCGCCCAAGACACCTTCGCCTTTTGCGGCTGAGGATGCGCCAGCGACTCTTGCGGTTCGAGCGGGCTTGCGAAGCAGATCTGCCGCTTCGAGACCGAGTTCCCGAGCCAGCCGATCAACGACGTCGATGCTCGCCGCATAAACACGACGCTCTATCGAACTGATGTAGGTACGATCGATTTCCGCCCGATGGGCGAGTTCCTCCTGTGACAGGTGTTGCGCCTGCCGACATTTCCTCAGGTTGCGCGCCAGAACCTCCCGAATGTCCATGAACGCGAGAGGAACGACTTGTCGAGTATTCTACCACGGAGTATTCTCTACAAACTATCGGCGAGAGGACTGCATTTTGCTTGTTTTCGGCGGCCTCGGCGGCGAGGCCCTCTCCGACTTACATCCCCATCAGCGTCAAAAACGTTGCGGGCGCCGGCCGAGCACAGCCGGACCGATCTCGGACGCCGATTTCGGCAGTGCGTCGACGCATTCAGGCCGCATTTGTTAACTTGCGGCAAACTTTCTGCATAGAATGTCAATCTGCCGGCAAGTCGTTTGAGGAATGCTAAATCCGTGGACCCTGAAAATTCCCATCCGATCGCCGACGTCGCTCCTTCCGACGAGCATGTCACCGACTACGACCGCGTTCATTTCAAGGTTTACTTGAGGATGCTGGACGCAGCCAAGGAAGGAGCGGCATGGGAGGAAGTTTCAAGCATTCTGCTCGGCATCGACCCGCTTCGCGAACCCGTCCGAGCCAAGCGCGCGTATGAGACACATCTTGCTCGGGCGCGATGGCTGGCGAAGGACGGGTATAAGGATTTACTGGCAGGTCCCGCCTGACAGTTTTCAGACGAAGCGCTCCTTTGGGGCCAGGAGCGCTTCAAGGCACGCACCGTTGCTTGTCCCCACTCTCAGCGCCACGGCGTGACCGATGGCAATCTTCGAAATTTCTCTCTGCGTCAAATGTGCGGCAATCGGACGCCTGATCCCGGCATGACGTTATGCCTGCCAAAAAATCCAGCGCCGCGGGTTATCGACAAGATTTTCTCGATACTGAAGCTCGGCCACTCCTTCGCGAGAAAATCCATGATTGATGCGGATTGGCGCTCTCCGGGCGCGTATGACTATTTGGACAATTTGAACTGGCCCTCCATCGCTTGGGAATGTTTGCGGCGCGACAAAGAATATCACGCCGACTTCGCCAACTCTCGATTTCGAGCCGCTGTGGACTCCGGCGTTGCCGGCGCGCAGCGGCGCTGGGGGTTGCGATTTCGCCGTAGACCCCACGCTCGGCGCGAATGAAGCTGATATTTTCTGGCTTCCCGAAGCGCGCGCGAGCGCCGTCATTCTTGTGCCAAGTCCAACAAAGGCCGGCGAGTTGAGATTCTCGCCGTCAGATTGGCCAGGCCTGCATACGCGGCTGCGCGTGAATGACGGCGAGCACCTCATCGTCGGAACAGGACGCAACCAATATCAGCTATGGCTTCCCAACCCGCCGCGCGAAGGAGACCCGCTCGCCGCCGTCATTCCGCACGACAGGATGATGCCACATCGCGCTGAGGCGGCGATGCATTTCTGGCGCTTCACGAGGGGCCACGCGAAGCCGGCCACACCGTTACGCGCCGTCCGCCTCGTCAACACGCTTCGAGCGCTCGACGGCCATTTGAGCGGTGCGTCCTACCGCGTCATCGCCGAATGCCTGTTCGGATCCGCGCGAGTCGACGCCGAGTCTTGGAAATCCTCGTCCGTTCGCGACGCCACAATCCGACTCGTACGCAATGGCGTAGCGCTGATGCGCGGCGGCTATCGCAAATTCCTACGTAAATAATCATCGGATACGACTGCGGCGCCGCTTCGCGCATTCAAGGGGTGGCGAAATTCGCCTCCCCAATCTTCGCCATCCCCCCTGCCGGAATTTCTTCGCCAAAGTGATCGACGACAGCCGCCGATGTTCGGCGGCGCGCCTCGACTCGCCAAGGCTCGCCGATGTCCGCCGCCATGACCGATCTGCCGCCACGCTTTCTGCGCACGCCCGAAGCCGCGCGTTTCCTGGGGCTCTCCGGCCGAACTCTGGAAAAACACCGCACCTACGGCACGGGGCCGCTCTACTCGAAACTTGGCGGCCGCGTCGTCTATCGACTTGAGGATTTGCAGGCCTGGGCGGCGCGCGGCGCCAAAGCCTCGACCTCCGATCCGGGGGTCGGAACGGTGCTGCCGGCGAGACGCCAAGCGCCGAATGGCGCCGCCGCCACGCTT